>NZ_JAMPTM010000136.1 GCF_025403375.1 Frankia gtarii | reverse complement strand
CTACGCCGACGCCGTCCTGCCCGACGGATCCTGGACCGGTACCGCCGAAGCAGCCCTCGACCTCACCGCCGGCCTCTACCTACCCGGCACCGCCGATCACCGACGAACTAACGGCGACGACCACTAGGCTGAGCGGCGTGGGGGAGCTCGACGCGGCCGGGATCACCGATCCCCGGTTGCGGGCGTCCTACGCGCGGGCCCGCGCCCTCAACGCCGCCCACGGGCGCACGTACTACCTGGCGACCCTGCTGCTGCCGCAGTGGAAACGCGCGCACGTGCACGCCCTGTACGGCTTCGCCCGCCACGCCGACGACATCGTCGACGACCTCGACTCGATGCTGACCGGCGACGAGCGGGCCGCCCGGCTACGAGCCTGGGGCGGCCGGTTTCTCGCCGCGCTGAGCGACGGCGTGCCCGCCCACGCCGTCGATGCCCAGCTCGCGGACAGCGACAGCGACGGCGACCAGGACAGGCTGGCGACAGGTGAGGTGTCGGTGCTGCCGGCGGTCGTTGACACGATCCGCCGCTTCGCGCTCGACCCCGGCCACTTCGCCGTGTTCCTGTCCTCGATGGCGATGGACCTCACCGTCACCGAGTACGCGACGTGGGAGGACCTGCTGGTCTACATGCACGGCTCGGCCGCGGTGATCGGTCTGCAGATGGTGCCGCTGCTCGAACCGGTCGACCACAGCGCGTTGCCCTACGCCCGCGATCTGGGCCTCGCCTTCCAGCATGCCAACTTCATCCGCGACGTCGGGGAGGACCTGCGCCGCGGCCGGGTGTACCTGCCGCAGACGTCACTGACGTTGTTCGGTGTCACCCGGGAGCACCTGGCCACCAGGGTCGTCGACGGGCCGGTCCGCCGGCTGCTGGCGTTCGAGGTCAGCCGGGCGCGGGAGCTGTTCCGCGCGGCGCAGCCCGGCATCCGGCTGCTGCACCCCACCTCGCGGGACTGCGTGCGGACCGCGTTCGTGCTCTACCGGGAGATCCTCGACGAGGTGGAGCGGGCGGACTACCGAGTGCTGGAACACCGGGTTGCCGTCGGGCTGCCCCGGCGCCTCGCGGTGGCCGGCCCGGCCCTGGTCCGGGCCGCGCGGGCACGTCGCCGCCACCACGGCGGCGCTCAGATCAACTCACGGCCGCCCAGGTAGGGCCGCAGCACCTCGGGGACGCGCACCGCGCCGTCGGCGGTCTGGTGGTTCTCCAGCAGCGCAGCCAGCAGCCGGGGGGTGGCCACCGCGGTGTTGTTCAGCGTGTGGGCGAAGCGGATTGTGCCGCCGGAGTCGCGGTAGCGCAGGTTCGCCCGGCGAGCCTGCCAGTCGTGCAGCGTGGAGCAGCTGTGCGTCTCCCGGAAGCGGCCCAGCGACGGGAACCAGGTGTTGATGTCGTTCATCCGGAACTTGCCGACACCCATGTCCCCGGTGGCGCATTCGACGACCTCGTAGCACAGCCCGAGGTCGGTCAGGATGCGTTCGGCGGTGGCGAGCAGCTCGGCGTGCCAGCGGGCCGACTCGGCCTCGTCGGCGACGCAGAGCACGAACTGCTCGACCTTCTCGAACTGGTGCACCCGCAGCAGGCCGCGGACGTCTCGGCTGGCGCTGCCGATCTCCCGGCGGAAGCACGGGGAGATGCCGGCGTAGCGGATCGGCAGCCGGGCGGCGTCGAGGATCTCCCCGGCGTGCAGGCCCACGAGCGCCACCTCGGCCGTCCCGGCCAGGTACAGGTCGTCCTCGGGGATCGCGTAGATCTCCTCCCGGGCCTTCGGCAGCATCCCGGTACCGATCAGCGGCTCCTCGCGGACGAGCGCGGGCACCGCCACCGGCGTGAACTCCCGGGTCCGCAACAGATCCAGCGCATACGAGTGCACCGCCCGCTCCAGCATCACCAGGTCGCCGACGAGGGCGTAGGCCCGCTCGCCGGCGACCTTGCGGGCGCGGGCGAACTCGGCCCAGCCGCGCTTCTCGGCGAGCTCGGTGTGATCCAGCGGGGTGAAGTCGAACTCCGGGGGCGTGCCGACGGTGCGCAGCACCACGTTGGCCGCCTCGTCCGGGCCCACCGGCGCCCCCGACCAGGGGATGTTCGGCGTCAGCAGCATCAGCTCGGACAGCCGCTCGCCCGTACGGGCGAGCTGCTCGCGCAGGTCCTTGAGCTGGTGGTCGAACGCCTCGTGCTCGACCCGCAGCTCGGCCCGCCGGGCCTCGTCAGCCTTGGCGAACTGCTTGGCGAAGCTCTTGCGCCGAGCCTGCGCCTCGTCCACCTCGAACTGCAGCTTGCGATTGTCCTGGTCGAGCTGGAGCAGTTCGTCGACATCCAGGTCAAGGCCCTTGACCGCGACCGCGTCCTTCACGGCCTGCGGATTCTCCCGGATAAAACGCTTATCGAGCATGAATCGCGTCAGCCCCTGATCGGTACCACATCTCACTTTGCGGCAACGCTACCAGCCACCGCCGACGCCTCCGGGCCATGCCCGATCACCTGCGGGCGGCCGGGCACACAGCGGGCGCACAGGCAGCTTCGGCATGCTCGGCGGAGGTGCGCTGCCCAGCCGGCCGCCGCCGAGCGGTTACGGTGCACAGACCACCCGTGTCCGCCGCGGCGGGACGGACGGGACGCAGCAGCAGCAGCAGCAGCTAGAGAACCTTGCCAGGTTCGGGACGTGAGGAGGCCGGCGACGGTGGCCAGTTCCAAGGAGCGACGGCAGCGCGAGCTCGCCGAGGCCCGCGTGGCCCGGCAGGCTCAGCGACGACGGGTCACCCACCGGCGCCGCCAGCAGCGGCTCGCGATCGTGGCCGGCTTCGTGACGATCGTCGTCGCGGCGTCGGCGATCGCCGCGATCCTGCTCACCGGCAAGGACGACAAGTCCGACGTCACCGCCGCGGGCGCGGCTCCCACCGCGGCCCCCAGCGCCGCCGCGGCGGCCACCAGCAAGGTCGGCGCCTGCACGTACACCGGCAACGGGGAGACTCCCGCCCGCGGCGCCACCCTGCCGAAGCCGGCCGCCACCGTCGACACCTCCCCGGCCACCATGACCATCACCACCGACGCCGGGACGATGACGGCGAGCCTGGACGCGCAGAAGGCACCGTGCACGGTCCACGCCCTGCGCACGCTCGCCGACGCCAAGTACTACGACGGCACGCTCTGCCACCGTCAGACCGGCGGCGCCGAGGCGGGCATCTCCGTGCTGCAGTGTGGCGACCCGACGGGTACCGGCAGCGGCAGCCCCGGCTACGGATACGCCAACGAGAACACCACGGGCGTCACCTACGACCGTGGCGTGCTTGCGATGGCGCACAGCTCCGCGCCGAACAGCAACGGCAGCCAGTTCTTCATCAACTACGCCAACCCCACCCAGGAGGGGGCGGCGGCGCTGGCCGGCGGCTACACCGTCTTCGGCAAAATCACCGAGGGGCTGGACATCCTCGACAAGCTCACCAAGCCCGGCGTGCAGGGCGGCGGTTCCGACGGCGCCCCGGCCAGCAAGGCGAAGATCCTGTCGATCGCCATCTCGCAGGGCGGCTGACGCCGCCGCCCGGGCCGGCCGCCGGGCAGCCGTCAGTCAGGCGGCCCAGCGGCGGATCGTGTCGATGCGGGCCTGCAGCTGTGCGGCGCTGGCCTGCCCGCTCGGCGGGCCGCCGCAGGCTCGGCGCAGCTCGGCGTGGAGCATCCCGTGCGGCTTGCCGGTGCGATGGAAGTGCGCCCCGACCAGCCGGTTGAGCTCCTTGCGCAGCTCGGCGATGACCTCGTGGACCGGGCGGGTCGGCTGCTGCGCGCCGTCGCGAGCGGCGGGCACCTCGGGCTGCTCGCCCCCCGCCTGAGCGGCGGCGCTGCGCCGCGCGGCAGCCTGCTGGGCGGCCTCCCGCTGGCGCAGCAGGGTCGCGACCTGGTCCGGCTCCAGCAGACCGGGCAGGCCGAGGAAGTCCTCCTCCTCGGCCGAGCCGGGTGCCGCGGGCGTGCCGAACTCGCCACCATCGAAGATCACCCGATCGAGATGGGCCGAGGAGCCCAACGCCGTGAACAGCGTGTCAGGCTGGTCGGGGGTGTCCTTGCGCCGGTTGGCGTCGCGCAGCGCCTCGTCGTCGAAGGCGTCCGGGTCGCGCGGCTGCTTCTCCAACGCGTGGTCGCGCTGGACCTCCATCTCCCCGGCGAGGGCGAGCAGGGAGGGCACGCTCGGCAGGAACACCGAGGCGGTCTCGCCCCGACCCCGCCCCCGGACGAACCGGCCGACGGCCTGGGCGAAGTACAGCGGGGTCGAGGCCGAGGTCGCGTAGACCCCGACGGCGAGGCGGGGCACGTCGACGCCCTCGCTCACCATCCGCACGGCCACCATCCACCGGTCCGCGGACTGCCGAAAGTTGGCGATCTTCGTCGAGGCGGTCGGGTCGTCGGACAGGATGAGCACCGGCGAGGAGCCGGTGATCCGGGCGAGCAGCCCCGCGTACGCCCTGGCGGTGGCGTGGTCGGTGGCGATGACGAGCCCGCCCGCATCGGGCATGCCGCCGGCGCGCACCTGGGACAGCCGAGTGTCCGCCGAGGCGAGGACCGCCGGCATCCAGTCCCCACCCGGGTCCAGGGCGGTGCGCCAGGCGGCGGCGGTCTGCTCGCCGGTCAGGGGTTCGCCGAGCCGGGCCGACAGCTCCGCGCCGGCGCTGGTCCGCCAGGACATCTCGCCGGAGTAGGCCAGGAAGAGCACCGGGCGCACCACGCCGTCGCGCAACGCCTCGGCGTAGCCGTAGGAGGAGTCGGCGATGCTGCGCAGCACCCCGTCCGGTCCCGGCAGATAGGTGACGAACGGGATCGGGTTGACGTCGGAGCGAAACGGCGTCCCGGTCAGGGCGAGGCGCCGTGCCGCGGGGGTGAACGCCTCCCGGGTCGCCTCCCCCCAGGACAGCGCGTCGCCCGCGTGGTGGATCTCGTCGAGGATGACCAGGGTGCGCCGGGCGGCGGTCCGCGCCCGGTGCAGTGCCGGGTGGGCCGCGACCTGGGCGTAGGTCACCGCGACGCCGGTGTAGTCCGACGAGGTCGCGCCGGCGGAGTTGCGGAAGTCCGGGTCGAGATCCACCCCGACCTCGGCGGCCGCCGCCGCCCACTGCCGCTTGAGATGCTCGGTGGGCGCGACGACGGTGATTCGGCTGATCTCGCCGGTGCCCAGCAGGTCGCTGGCGACCTGTAGGGCGAAGGTGGTCTTGCCGGCGCCCGGCGTCGCCACGGCAAGGAAGTCCCGGGCTCCGGACGATGAGCGGGACCGGTAGATGTCAAGCGCCGCCCGCTGCCACGCACGCAGCGGACGGGTCGGGGCGCCGGATCCTGGCGGTCGAGGACGTCGGTCGAGGGGGCCGGCTCTCACGCCCATACTCTAGAAGGCGTCGTCCATGAGTGGGTAGCAGGCCTCGCGCGCGCCAGGAGGACCACATTTTCCCCCAGCTGGTCTTCAAGGGACCACAGACCGGCATGACCGTCTTATCTCACTGAGGGTTAAGCTCCAGCAGTCAACCGATTGACTTCGGAGGCCCCGATGCAGCTCACGACCGGTCCCTCGGCAGCTTCCCGGGTGCTTGCAGCTTCCGGATCATCACCTGAGGTACCGAAGCCCACCCGTGGTTCCGCGACCCGTACGGCGAACGCCCGGCTGCGGCTGAGCCGGGAGGAGCGGGGTTGGTCGCAGGAACGCCTCGCGACCGAGATCCGGCGCTTCTCCGTCATCCACGAGGGCCGTGAGGCCGGGGTGACCGGAAACATGATCTGCAAGTGGGAGAAGGGCGACAAGAAACCGAGCCTGCGTTATCAGCGACTGTTGCGAGCCCTATTCGGCCGGTCCTCGGTGGAACTGGGTTTCGTCGACGACGAGGCGCTTCCCTCCGTCGCCGGATCAATGCAGAACGGAATGGGTCGGAGTATCGCTGCGGCCACGCCCGGCAGCCCGCAGCAGATGGGCCGCGAGGTGGTGCCCGGGGGGACGCTGGTCCTGCAGGCGGACGCCGACATGATCGACCCGAATGGCATTCCCGTGGAACGACGGGACTTTCTCCGACTCTTCGCCGCCGCGGGCGGCGTCGCGGTGGTGCCGTTAGCGACACCCTCGGACACCCCACCCTGGGAGCGGCTGTCCGCGGCGCTGCGCCGCCGGGCGAGTGTCACCCCGGAGCTCGCCGAGGAGCTGGGGCAGCGCACCGCGGGCCTGTACGGGCTGGAGGAGCGCGTTCCTGCCCGGGTCCTCATGCCCAGGGTCACCGAGCACCTGGGACGGCTCACCCAGCTACTGGAGTCGTCGAGCCGCTCGCCGGTACGCCGCGAACTGACCTCCACCGCCGGCGAGACCGCGGCGCTGGCCGGCTGGCTGGCGTTCGACATGAACGACCAGCCCGCCACGGTGGCGTACTACCGGGTGGCCATCGAGGCCGCCCGCGAGGCCGACGACAACGCGCTGTGGGCGTGCGTGCTCGGCTACGAGAGCTATCAGACCGCCAGCCAGGGCCGCCACGATCAGGCATGTGCGCTGCTCGGCGAGGCCCAGCGGCGGGCGGCGACGGGCAGCACGGTGATGACCCGGGCGTGGCTGGCCGCCCGCGAGGCCGAGGAGCAGGCGGCGCGCGGCGAGGGGCGGGCGGCGCTGGCCGCGCTCGACCGCGCCCAGGATGCCTTCGAGCGCGGCGAGAGCGACGGCGACCGGGTGTGGACCCAGTTCTTCGACCGGGGCCGGCTGGACGGGCTGAAGGTCACCACCTACACCAGGCTGCGCCGCCCGGCGGCGGCCTATGCGGCGGCCACCGAGGCCCTGCGGGCTGCGGCGCCCGCCGCCACGAAAAAGCGATCGCTGCTGATGAGCGACATCGCCGAGGTACACATCCAGCGCCGGGAGATCGAGGCGGCCTGCCACTTCGCCGCCGAAGCGCTGGCCATCGTGGCCCAGACGGACTTCTCCCTGGGCCTGGCCCGGGTCCGGCGGACCCGCGACCACCTGCGGCCATGGCAGCACACTCAGGCCGTGCGAGACCTCGACGACCAGCTGCGGGCGCTGCTCTGAGCAAGCCTGCCTTGTTTCTCCGGACGTCAGCTGCGCACCGCAGGTGCGGTTTCCGCACTGATCCACTGCAGATAGTCGGCGTGGCCCGCGACTATCGGCGTGGCAATGATCTCGGGATTCTCGTACGGGTGCAGGACGACCAGCCGCTCGCGTAGCTCGTCGAATCGCTCGGTGGTCGTTTTCGCGAGACAGAGCCATTCCTCGGCTTGCTCGATCTCGCCCTTCCAGCGGTAGATGCTGCTCATCGGACCGATCACCTGAAAACAGGCGACCAGACGTGCCCCCACGAGCGCGCGACCGATGCGCTCGGCGTCATCCCGGGAGTCGATACTCACGATGACCTGAAGGTGACCCACGCGCACTCCCATCTAGAAACGAGGGATACGCGAGATACTGTACATCGATCAGTGGCGTTCGCCGTTGAATTTACGGCGCCCGGAAGGGTGGTCGCAATTCTCCCGGTGACAATCCACCCTTATCGGCCCGGATGGGGCAGGTTTAGACACATTCTGCTTACCGCCGGTGGAACCGGAGGGCACTTTCCGGGGTGGAATCGCCACGCTGCGCGGCTGTGCTCACGGCCGTTCAGGACGACCCGCCCCTTTCGACTCCGGGCCCGATCGGGCGTGCCGGTAGTGCCGTTCGGGGTCATCCGACCGGGCGGGATCAGGCCGGCGGCGCGGATCAGGTGACAGCGCGGGCGGGCGGATCCGCGGCCGGCGACGCCTGGGTCTGGCACACGCGGTAGCAGTCGTATACCCCGCCGACCCGGCGGACCGCCGAGAGCACCTTGTCGAGTTGCTCGGATCCGGTGACCTCGATGGTGAACCGCGCGTGGGCGACCCGGTCCTCGGAGGTGGTCGTCGACGCGGCCCGGACGGACACCGACGTCTCGGACAGGACCTCGGTGATGTCGGCAAGCAGCCCATAGCGGTCGAAGGCCTCGACAGCGATCTCGGCGGGGAAGGTCTTGACGTCGGGGGCGGACCAGGCCGCCACCAGGACTCGATCCCGGTCGGCGTCCACCTCGGTGGCGTTCCCGCACTCGCGGCGGTGCAGCGACACCGCGCTGCCGTGGGTCGTGAAGCCGACGACGGCGTCGCCCGGCAGCGGCAGGCAACATCGAGCCAGCCGGACCGGCATGCTTTCGCCCGCCTCATCGTCGGCGACGGCGGCGAGGCTCGGCACGCCGCGCCGGGCGAGCAGGCGCGCCGGCGCCGCGGAGGTTCCACCACCCACGGTGTCCCCGGCCGGGCTGCCGGTGCCGCCGACAGCCGTCCCGTCACGCCGCCCGGACTGCTCCGCTCCCTCCGGCAGACCCGAGCCGGCCGCGGCGTCGCGGCGTTGCCGGGCGAGCCTGCGGCGGATGCGCACGCGGGCCCGTGACGTCTTCACGAATCGCAGCCAGTCCTCCGACGGCCCGGCGCCGGGCAGGTTGGAGGTCAGGATCTCGACGACGTCGCCGTTGCGCAGCCGGGTATGCAACGGGACGAGCCGGCCGTTGACCCGGGCACCGATCGCCCGGTGACCGATGTCGGTGTGCACGGCGTAGGCGACGTCGACGGGCGACGACCGCGGCGGCAGGGCGATCATCCGGCCCTTGGGGGTGAAGGCGAGCACCTCGTCGGAGTCCAGATCGGACGACAACGACTCCAGGAACTCGTCGGAGTCGATCGTGTCCTCCTGCCAGTCCAGCAGGCTGTGCAGCCAGGACAGGCCCTCCAGCCGGGCGCCGTCGGCACCCGGGCCGACCGGGCGCGCGACGATGCCCGTTTCCGCCAGCCGGTGCATCGCCAGGGTCCGGATCTGGATGTCGATGCTGCGCCCGGAGTCGTCGACGACGGTGGTGTGCAGCGACTGGTACATGTTGAACTTCGGCGTCGCCACGAAGTCCCGCAACCGGCCCGGCACCGGACGCCACAGCGCGTGGATCACCCCGAGGGCGGCGTAGCAGTCGGTGACCTCGTCGACGAGGACGAGAACCCGGACGATGTCGGTGTAGTCCTGCGGGGCGCGGGCCCGCTCCTGGGCCCGCTTGTAGATCGAGAACAGGTGGCTGGCGCGGACGGCGACCTCGCTGTCGATGCGGGCGCCCACGAGGCCCGTCCGCAGCCGCGCGACCAGGCCCGCTACCAGGCCAGATGCCTGCTCGGCGGCGGTGAACTCGTCCACGATCGCGGCGATGCGCGCATGCTCGGCGGGATGGAGCACCGCGAACGCCCGGTCCTCCAGCTCGCGTTTGATCACGCTGACGCCCAGCCGGTGGGCCAGCGGCGCCAGGATCTCCAGCGTGACCCGGGAGATCTTCACCTGTTTGGGCGGGGACATGAAGTCGAGCGTGCGCATGTTGTGCAGCCGGTCGGCGATCTTGATGACGAGCACCCGGTAGTCCCGGGCGAGCGCCACGATCAGCTTGCGCAGTGTCTCGGCCTCGGCCGCCTCACCGAAGCGCATCTTGTCGAGCTTGGTGACCCCGTCGACGAGGTTGGCGACCTCACCGCCGAACTCCTCGACGACCGAGTCGAGCGTGTAGCCGGTGTCCTCGACGGTGTCGTGGAGCAGGGCCGCGATGAGCGTGGTCGTGTCCACGCCGAGCTCGGCGAGAGCCTCGGTGACGGCGAGCGGATGGCTGATGTACGCGTCGCCGCTGCGGCGCATCTGGCCGGCGTGCAGCCGCTCGGCGACGCCGTAGGCGTGCACGAGGGCGCCGATGTCGGCACGCGGATGGTAGTCGCGGTGGGCCTCCACGATGTCCCGCAGCTCGGGAGGCACCTGCGACATGCGCGGCGTGGCCATCCGCCGGGCGAGATGCGCCAGGCGGACGCTCGCCTGGCGCGCCGCCGAGAGGGCCCGGGAGGCGTCGTCCCCGGAGTCGGCCCGGGCCAGCGCCGGGGTCAGTCCGCCGCCCGCCGGCAGACCCGCACCTACGGCCTCAGCATCCACGGCGCCCCCTTTGTCCCGCTAGACCTGTACGCCTGAGGTAACGCGAAAACAGTCGAACACCCCGTCGATGGATCGCACGGCACTCAGGATGTGCCCGAGATGCTTGGCATCCCCCATCTCGAAGGTGAACCGGCTGACCGCGACGGAGTCCCGGGTCGTGGCCACCGACGCGGACAGGATGTTCACGTGCCGGTCGGAGAGCACCCGGGTGACGTCCGAGAGGAGCTTGGTCCGGTCCTGCGCCTCAACCTGGATCACGACGAGGAACACCGCGCCCGACGACGGCGCCCACTCGACCTCGACGAGCCGGTCGTGCGGCCCGCCGCGCAGCCCGGAGAGGTTCGAGCAGTCGGTCCGGTGGACGGACACCCCCTTGCCCCGGGTGACGAAACCGGCGATGTCGTCGCCGGGCATCGGGGTGCAGCAGCGCGCGAGCTTCGTCCACACGTCCGGCGACCCGGTGACCAGCACGCCCGGCTCCCCGGTGGAGCGACGCAGCGTGCGGATCGGCAGCTCGGTCTCGCCGGCGTCCTCCTCGGCGCCCTCGGGGCCGCCGAGCGCCACGAGCAGCTTCGAGACGACCGCCGGGGCGCTGACGTGGTTCTCCCCCACCGCCGCGTACAGCGCGGCGACGTCGGCATAGCGCAGGTCCTTGGCCAGGCTCAGCAGCGCGTCGCCGCTCATCAGCCGGGACAGTGGCAGCCCGTGGCGGCGCATGGCGCGGCCGATCGCGTCGCGGCCGGCGACGATCGCGTCCTCGCGGCGCTCGCGGGCGTGCCACTGGCGGATCTTCGTCCGGGCCCGCGAGGAGCGGACGAACATCAGCCAGTCCTCGCTGGGCCCCGCCGAGTGCGCCCGTGAGGTGAAGACCTCGACGGTGTCCCCGTTGTCCAGCTCGGTGTCCAACGCCGCCAGCCGGCCGTTGATCCGGGCACCGACACAGTGATGACCCACATCGGTGTGCACCGCGTAGGCGAAGTCCACCGACGTCGACCCGACGGGCAGCGGGATGACGTCGCCCTTCGGGGTGAACACGAAGACCTCGTCGGTCTCCGCGGCGAAGCGCAGGCTGTCGAGGAACTCGCCCGGGTCGGCGGACTCACGCTGCCAGTCCAGGACCTGGCGAAGCCAGCTCATGAGGTCCGGCTCGGGACCGCCGCGGCGCCGCGAGGACCGCCCGCCCTCGACGACGCCCGCCGACGGGCGGGCCGCGACGCCGTCCTCTTTGTACTTCCAGTGCGCGGCGATGCCGTACTCGGCCCGGTTGTGCATCGCGTGCGTACGGATCTGCAGCTCGATCGGCTTGCCCTCGGGCCCGATGACCGTCGTGTGCAACGACTGGTACATGTTGAACTTGGGCATCGCGATGTAGTCCTTGAACCGGCCCGGAATCGGCTTCCAGTTCGCGTGGACGGTACCCAGGGTGGCGTAGCAGTCGCGGACCGAGTCGACGAGGACGCGGATGCCGACCAGGTCGTAGATGTCGTCGAACGATCGACCGCGCACGACCATCTTCTGATAGATCGAGTAGTAGTGCTTGGGTCGGCCGGAGACGACCGCCCGGATCCGGGCGTCGCGCAGGCCGGCCTGCACCTGGTCGATCACCTCGGCGAGATACACATCGCGGCTGGGCGCCCGGTCGGCGACGAGACGGACGATCTCGTCGTAACGCTTCGGGTACAGCGCCGCGAACGCGAGGTCCTCCAGCTCCCACTTCAGCGAGTTCATCCCGAGCCGGTGGGCGAGCGGGGCGTAGACCTCCAGCGTCTCGCGCGCCTTGCGCTCCTGCTTGTGCTCGGGCAGGAAGCGCAGGGTGCGCATGTTGTGCAGCCGGTCGGCGAGCTTGACGACCAGCGCCCGTGGGTCGCGGGCCATCGCGACGACCATCCGACGGATCGTCTCCGCCTGCGCCGCCTCGCCGACCTTGACCCGGTTGAGCTTGCTGACGGCGTCGACGATGAGCGCGATCTGCTCGCCGAAGCTCTCCCGGATCGCCTCCGCGGACAGGGAGGTCTCCTCCAGCGTGTCGTGCAGCAGGGCCGCGGACAGCGTCGGGGTGTCCATCCCGAGGTCGGCGAGGATGCTCGCCACGGCGATCGGGTGGGTGATGTAGGCATGGCCGGAGAAGCGCACCTGGCCGGCGTGCGCGGCGTCGGCGACCTCGAAGGCCTGCTGAACCTGGTCGATGTCGGCCCGCGGGTGGTTCGCGAGCAGGCCGCGCAGGACCGGGTCGAGGGCAGAGGACGGGGTGGCTCGGTGCGTCGCGAGCCGCGACAGGCGCCCGCGAACCCGGCGAGGCAGGGGCGGCGACTCGTGACCGAGTCGGGGAACGACCGGCGACCCGTCGTCCGCCGACGCGGTCACCGGTGGTGGCCCGATGAGCGCGCCCGGCTCGCGGACAGCCTGGTCACGGGGGTTAGGGCTGCAGTCCGGGCCGGGCGGGGCAGGGCGCAGGCCATCGCCGGCCTGCTGTGGCTCCCGGATGGGAGCCACAGCAGGCGGCGATGCTCCGGTGGTGACCGGCGCTGCCTCTGGCACGGGCCGCTCCTGCGTGAGGACTAGACACCGAGCCTAACTCCGTGCCGCGCGGAAACCTTCCGGAGCCCCGCCCGGGCCTAGATCAAATCGTCAGGAGTGGGACAACGTCCAGCGGGGCGGTCCGTTCCCGCCCGGGCAGGAACGACAACTCCATGAGGACCGCGAGGCCCACCACCTCGGCCCCGACGCCGATCAGCAGGCCGTGCGCCGCGGCCGCGGTACCGCCCGTCGCCAGCACGTCGTCGATCAGCAGCACCCGCTCGTCGGGGCGCACCGCGTCGGCGTGGATCTCGATGGTGGCGGTGCCGTACTCCAGATCGTAGGTCGCGCTGCGGGTCGGTCCCGGCAGCTTGCCCTTCTTACGGATGGGCACCAGGCCGACGCCGAGCCGGTCGGCGACCGGCGCGGCCAGAAGGAAGCCACGCGCCTCGATCCCCGCGATCGTGGTCGCGCCCCGCTGGCGGGCGATGTCCGCCAGCGCCCCGATCACCACGCTGAACGCGGCGGGGGTGGACAGCAGCGGGGTGATGTCCTTGAACACGACCCCGGGCTGCGGCCAGTCCTGGACGTCCCGGATGTGGCCACGCAACACGTCGGCGGCCGCGTCGGTCGTGGCGGGCCGTTCGGGTGCCGCCTCGTCGATGCTCGTCATCGTCCTGCTTCATCCCACTTTCAGGGCTAGTCCGCCAGATCCGTCTCCGGGTGCCCTGGGACGCGGGTACGCGCCCGGCACCCGGCTCACCGACGCTTCTTACCGCTCGGCCGCCCCCGCCGGCCGGGCTTGCGGCCTCCGGCGCGTCGCGCGGCACCCGCTGTGGGGGGCCGTCGACCGGCCCCGGCGAGGCCCGCGCCGGCGGGCACCGGTTCGCGGGCACCGGGGCCGTCCGGCCGGCCAAGCGGGCCGTCCGCCACTGCGGCCGCACCCCCGGCGAGGGCCGTGACCTCCCCCGACGCTGTCTCACCCGGCTCTGCCGGACCGTCCGACGCCCCCGGGCCGGCCGGCACCGACGGCGCCGAGCGCGCCCGCCTGCCGCGTTCCCGGGCGACCCGGGCGTCGAGAGCCCGCACCTCCGGCTCACCCCGTTTGAGGTCGACCAGCAGAGGCGTGGCGAAGAACAGCGACGAGTAGGTGCCGGAGGCGATCCCGACGAACTGGGCGAGCGCGAGGTCCTTCAGTGTGCCCGCGCCCAGCAGCCCGGCACCGACGAACAGCAACGACGCCACCGGGATGAGGGCGATGACCGAGGTGTTGAGCGAACGGACCAGCGTCTCGTTCAGCGCGTCGTTGGTCGCCTCGGCATAGGTACGCCGGCTGGAGGTCGCCATCCCCGCTGTGTTCTCCCGCACCCGGTCGAACACCACCACGGTGTCGTAGAGCGAGAAGCCGAGAATGGTCAGCACGGCGATCACAGTCGACGGCGTCACCTCGAACCCCACGAGGGAGTACACGCCCATCGTGACGACGAGGTCATGGACGAGTGCGGCCATCGCCGCCGCCGCCATCTTCCACTCGAAGCGCACCGACAGATAGATCATCACGAGCACGAGGAAGACGATCAGACCCTGGATGGCCTTCTTGGTGATCGTCGAGCCCCAGGAGGAGCCGACCGTCGACACGGCGATGTTGCGGTCCGGATCGGCCACCGAGAACCGCTTGGCCAGCGCGTCCGTCAGCTTGTCGGTCTGTTCGTCGGACAGGGTGGGGGTCTGCACGCGGAACTGCTTGGAGGTCTCCAGCTGCTGGACCACGCTGTCCGTCGGGTCGATGCCGACGCTGGACAGCGTGTCCTCGACCTGCTCGACGGTGCCGCCGTGGCTGGGCAGTTGGAAGACCGCGCCCCCGGAGAACTCGATCCCCAGCGAGAAACCACGGATGATCATGCTGAGCACGCAGATCCCGAGGAGCACGCCGGACAGCGCGTACCAGACTCGGCGACGGCCGACGAAGTCGATGTGAAAGTCGCTGCGGTAGATCCGCCCGAGCAGTGCCATCTGTCAGCTCTCCCGCTTCTGCCCGGCCGGCGCCGGCCGCTTGGCCAGCCGCGGCCGGCTGGCGGCGACTGGCGGCGGCCCGGCCGCGGCCCGCCCACCGATCGACTTCGGACTCAGGCCCGAGAACCGGCTGACGGAGAACAATCTGCGCCGCACCAGCAGGGCCACCACCGGCCGGGTGAAGATGAACATGATCAGCACGTCGCTCAACGTCGACAACCCGAGGGTGAACGCGAACCCGCGCACCGAACCGATCGAGAGGATGTAGAGCACGGCCGCGGCGAGGAAGGAGACCGTGTCCGCCGAGAGCATGGTGCGCCGTGCGGCCGGCCAGGCCCGGTCGGCGGCGGCGCGCACCGTCCGGCCGGCCTGCACCTCGTCCTTGATCCGTTCGAAGTAGACGACGAACGAGTCGGCGGTCACGCCGATCGACACGATGAGACCGGCGATGCCCGCGAGGGTCAGCGTGAAGCCGATCGCGGAACCCAGCAGCACCACCGAGGCGTAGATCAGCAGGCCGCTGACCGCCAGGGAGGCGACCACGACGATGCCCAGCGCCCGGTAGTACAGGAAGGAGTAGAGGACGACCAGCACCAGTCCGATGGCCCCGGCGAGCAGGCCGCCGTGCAGCGAGTCGCGGCCCAGGGTCGGCGAGATCGACTCGGCCTGGGAGCGCTCGAAGGCCAGCGGCAGCGCGCCGTAGCGCAGGACGTTGGAGAGATCCTCCGCCTCGGACTGGCCGAAGGAGCCGGAGATCTGGGCGGTCCCGGCGATGCGCTCGTTGGTCTGCGGCGCCGACTGCACCACGCCGTCGAGCACGATCGCGACCTGCTTGCCGATCGTGTTCTCAGTGAGCTTGGTGAACTTGTTCTGGCCGGAGCCGGTGAACTCGACGTTGACCACCCACTGGCCGGTGGTGATGCCGGTGGTACCGCCGCCGCCCTGCAGCCCGGCGGAGGCGGTCTTCACATCGGTTCCGACGACGGACGCCGGCTTGAGCAGGTACTTGGTCGCGCCGTCCCGGTCGCAGGCGGCGGTCCACTCCTGGGGCCGGTCGGTGCCGACCGCTGCCTTGCGCACGTCGGTGGCCGTGCAGGTCAGCGTGTTGTACTGAGCGACCGCGGCGGCCGGCGGGGTGTCCCCCGGGGCGGCAGCAGCAGGCGCGGGCGCCGCCGGCGAAGGAGCCGGCGTCGCGGGCGCGGCCGGAGCCACGGAGGCCGACGCGGCGGGAGCGGGAGGCGCCGACGCGGCGGACAGGACACCGCCGGCGGCGGTGACCGTCCCATCTCTGCTCGCGGCCCCACCCGTGCCCGCGGCGAGCGCCACCGGCTTCACGACCAGCCCGGAGCCGTCGCCGAGCGCCACCGGCTTCGCGGCCGGACCCGTGCTGTCGCCGAGGGCGGCGGGCCGGTTCGACGCCGACGGGGACGGCGTCGCGCTGGGGGCCGGGGACGGCACCGCCGCACCGCTGGGGGCCGGAGACGGCACCGCCGCGCCGCTGGGGGCCGGCGAGGGGGCCGGCGTCGCCGCGGCGGCCTCATAGACTTCGCGGAACCGCAGCTCGGCGGTCTGCCCGACCAGGTCGACCACGTCGCTGCGGCCACGGCCGGGAACCGAGATCTCGATCTGGTTGCCGGTGCGGTGGACTTCGGACTCGGCCACGCCCAGCCCGTCGACGCGTTGCCGGATGATGTCCACCGCTTGGTCGATCGCGCCGGAGTCGACGGCACTGCCGGTGGTTGCCCGGGGCGTGAGGATCACGCTCGTACCGCCCTGCAGGTCGAGCCCCAGCCGTGGGGTCCAGTTCCCGGTGCCGGCCATCAGGCCGTAGAGGACGACGAGTAGACCACCGAGTACCCCCAGCCGGGTCCAGACGGAGCCTCCCGCGGATGCCCGTGCCGAGCCGCGTGCCACGTGCGAGTCCCTTCCTCACGCGCCGGATGTCGGCGCTCGTTCGTCTCGCCGTTGCCCGGACCGGCGGTGCCTAACGTACCCGAACGAATGTCACCGAGGGTACGTTCCAAACCCCCGGTGGTAACGCATCGGCGGGCCGTCGACGTGCTACAACTCCTTGCGCGGCGGGCCTGGCACCCCCTTGCCCTCGCCGTCGGCACCGGTGGCACCGTCGGCCGGGGACGGCCCGCCGAGGCCCTGTTCGCCGGCGGCGCTGTCCGCGTCGGGCGTTTTCCCCGAAGGCGTTTCCCCGGAAGGCGTTTCCCCGGCGTGGGTCGTGAGGCCGGTCGGGCCGTCGAGCTCGTCTTCGTCCACCGATTCGCCGTCCTGGGCTTCGTCGTCGTCCGGAGCGCTGATCACCCTGGCGATGGCGCTGCGGGTGAACCGGCAGACCACGTCGGGGGCGATCTCCAGCAGGACGTCATCGTCGACCAGTTCCACGACCGTCGCGTAGAGCCCGGCGGTGGTGATCACGAGAGTGCCGGGCAGGATCTGGGACACCTGCTGCCGCTGGGCCTTTGAGCGGCGGCGCTGCATCGAGTAGATGTAGACAATCGCCAGGACGAGAAGCAGCAAGATCGGGAAACCGCCGATGGAACTACCGCCGTTACCGTCGGCCACCGTCGCCGCCATCACAAGTCCGTGCACGTCCTGCCCTCCTGAGGTGTTGCGGCGATCGTACGTAGCGAACGGATGCCGTCAGTGGGCAGGGCTACAGTGTCCGTTTTGTACCGGCACCGTGGCGTCACATGGTGGGCTGCAGTGGGCCGCTCGGTGGGCCGCCACTCAGCCGCCGTCGGGGATCGGGGCGGTGTCGGGGAT
>NZ_JAMPTM010000135.1 GCF_025403375.1 Frankia gtarii | reverse complement strand
TCAACGCGGCCACCGGCGAGTACGTCGACCTGATCGCCACCGGGATCATCGACCCGGCCAAGGTCACCCGTTCCGCGCTGCAGAACGCCGCGTCGATCGCCGGCCTGTTCCTCACCACCGAAGCCGTCATCGCCGACAAGCCGGAGAAGAACCCGGCCCCGGCCGTCCCCGGCGGCGGCGGCGAGATGGACTTCTAGTCCAGCTCCCCCGCATCACCCCCAGCGCGAGCGCTGGACCAGCACCACCGTCTCGACGAAGGCGGCTCCGACTCCGGGGCCGCCTTTCGCCGTTCTCCTCGCCGTCCCTCGCGTCCGCGCCCGACCGCCGGCCCCGGGGGCCGATCTTCCGCCAACGCGACCCACCGTCGCCCGCGATTGCGGTGTGGTCGGCACGGTTCGGGACCCCATACCGCGCGAACCGCACCGCGGTTCACCGGGTGCGGCGATACGTCAATGCGGCAATACCCCTTTATCGGGGTGATTAACGTTAGAGCCGTACATCACATTGAAAGGGCACTGCCCACCGCGCCGGCCATATCCAAGGCGAAGCAGACATTTCAGACTTGTCGCAACACCTCGAAGGCCGGAGGCAACCGTCCCCAGCCAGGGGCCCCCGGATTGCGCCGAAGGCCCTCACTGCTCCCCCAGGAAGATCGCCGAAGGCGATCTGACGGAAACCCCGAACGGCACCCCATGGCAGGGGCCCCCGGATTGCGCCGAAGGCGCCATCTGGGGAAAGCGGCCGCCTCCGCGGACGGGAGGTTCCGCGGAGGCGGGCACTTCGGCCTGGGAGCGGGCGCCGCTGGGACGGAGCGAACGCCGGGAGGCGCTCCCAAAGACGACCTTGCACCAAGAATGGTTCTCGGCCGTTGGTATCGGCGATCAAGCTACCACCGGCGCATTGAGGCCGACAAGGGTTCTATGTCACTTCTTTTCAACAATTCACCATGGGGGGAGGTTAGAGCTCGACTATTTGCGCGACACGGACAATTAACACAACCGGTCTTTCGACAGGGCCGCTGCGGCGGGGCACGATAGACACCGTGGTCCAGGCACCCGCGCAGTCCCGCTCCCACCGCCCGTCCGTCACCGTGCCCGCGCCTCCCGTAACGGTCGAGGATCTGGACGCCGGCGGGTACGCCGATGCCCGGCTGGAACTGCTGGACGGGCTGTGCGTCCTGCGCCCGTGGCCAACGCCACTGCGTGCCCGGGTGACCAGCCGGCTGACCCGGTTGTTGGCGCAGGCAGTCACTTCCGGCGCGCACGTACTTCCCGCCGGGGTCGGGGTGGAGTTGTCGGCGCGCTGCCTGCTCGTGCCGGACATCGTCGTGGCGCCGAGCGCGGAGGTGGTGGGCCGCCGGCTGCGGGAGACCCCCTACCTCGTCGTCGAGGTCGCGGACGCGAGCACCCGCCGTTACGACCGCACGCTGAAGCTCGACCTCTACCGGGAGCGCGGCGTGCCGGCATGCTGGCTGATCGATCCGGAGACGGCGACGTTGGAGGCGTTCGAGCTGGTGTCCGGCGCCTACGTGACCACCAGCGCGGCCGGCCCACACGGTGAGTTCAACGCGACCCGACCGTTCCCGGTGACCGTCCGGCCCGCCGAACTGATCGACCCGCCCGACGCCGAGTGAGCAGCCGCGGACTCGAGCCGGTACCGCCAGCCGCGAGCTAGTCTCGCCCGCCGGCGCCGTCGGTGTCGGCGATGTCGTCGGGATCTGCCAGGTTGCCCGGGTCTGCCGGGTTGTCCGGATCGGTCAGATCGACCGGATCGGTCAGATCGCTGCGATTCGCGGCGTCACGCGGGTCGGGGATGTCGTCGGCGTCGACGATCGTGTAGGCGTAGCCCTGCTCGGCCAGGAATCGTTGGCGGTGGGCCGCGTACTCCTGGTCGAGGGTGTCCCGGGCCACCACGGTGTAGAAGTGCGCCACCCGGCCGTCGGCCTTGGGCCGCAGCACCCGCCCGAGGCGCTGCGCCTCTTCCTGTCGGGAGCCGAAGGTGCCCGAGACCTGCACCGCCACTCCGGCCTCCGGCAGATCGATGGACACGTTCGCGACCTTCGAGACGACCAACGTGGTGATCTCGCCCGTGCGGAACGCCTCGAACAGCCGCTCGCGCTCCCGGTTGCGGGTCGAGCCCTGGATGACGGGAGCGCCCAACATCTCGCCGAGTTCGTCGAGCTGGTCGAGGTAGGCACCGATCACCAGCACCCGATCGTCGGAGTGCCGGCGGACGAGGCGCTCCACCACCGCCCGCTTGCTGCGAGCCGTGGCGCACATCCGGTAGCGCTCCTCCGGCTCGGCGACGGCGTAGGTCATCCGCTCCTCGTCGGTCAGCGTGACTCGCACTTCGGTGCACTCCGCGGCGGCGATCCAGCCCTGTGCCTCGATCTCGCGCCACGGCGCGTCGTACCGCTTCGGCCCGATGAGCGAGAAGACGTCGCCCTCCCGGCCGTCCTCGCGCACCAGGGTCGCAGTCAGGCCGAGCCGGCGACGGGACTGGATGTCGGCGGTCATCCGGAAGACCGGCGCGGGCAGCAGGTGCACCTCGTCGTAGACGATCAGGCCCCAGTCGCGGGCACCGAACAGGTCCAGGTGCAGGTACTCGCCCTTGCGGCGCGCCGTCATCACCTGGTAGGTCGCGATGGTGACCGGGCGGATCTCCTTACGCTCGCCGGAGTACTCGCCGATCTCGTCCTCGGTCAGCGAGGTGCGGCGCAGCAGCTCGTGCCGCCACTGGCGACCGGCGACCGTGTTTGTGACCAGGATCAGCGTGGTCGCGCCGGCCTGGGCCATCGCCGCGGCGCCGACTATGGTCTTCCCCGCGCCCGAGGGCAGCACGACGACCCCGGAGCCACCCTCCCAGAAGCCCGCGACCGCACCCTTCTGGTACTCGCGCAGCTCCCAACCGTCCTGGCGGAGCTCGATCGTGTGCCGCTCGCCGTCGACGTAGCCGGCCAGGTCCTCCGCGGGCCAGCCAAGCTTGAGCAGCGACTGCTTGAGGCGGCCGCGTTCGGACGGGTGCACGGCGATCGTGTCGTCGTCGATGCGCGTGCCCAGCATCGGCGCGACCTTCTTCGCCCGCGCGACCTCGACGAGCACGGCCCGGTCGAGCGCCCGCAGCACCAGGCCGTGGACCGGATCGTTCTCCAGCCGCAGCCGACCGTAGCGGTCCATGGTGTCGGCGACGTCGACGAGCAGCGCGTGCGGGACCGCGTAGCGGGAGTGGCGGACAAGCGCGTCCACCACCTGCTCGGCGTCGTGCCCGGCGGCGCGGGCGTTCCACAGGGCCAGCGGGGTGACCCGGTAGGTGTGCACGTGCTCCGGGGACCGCTCCAGCTCAGCGAACGGAGCGATGGCCGCTCGGGCCTCGGCCGCGCCGGGATGGTCGACCTCCAGGAGCAGGGTCTTGTCCGACTGAACGATCAACGGGCCGTCCGCCACCCTCACCATCCTCCCGGTCCGCCCTATGGCATCGATCCAGCCGGGAAGGTCCCGACGGGGCCGCCACCGTGCAGGCGACGTACGTCGACGGTACAGGCGCCCACCGACAGGTCGGCGCCCCCGTCCCACCGGCACACACGGCTCAGGCCGGATCGGCCGCGTCCGGGGTGGCCGCCGTCCAGTCAGCCGGCGCCGGAGCGCCACCGCCACCGAACATCTCGTCAATGTCGGCTACCCCGGTCACCCGGTGCAGGGCGAAGCGGCGCGGGCCGGCGCTGAGCTCGTCCCAGGCGGTCAGCCAGCCACCGTCCACCGCGGTCGGCCGCACGATCCGATCACTGGACGTGCCCTGCTGGTCGACGTACCCGAGCAGCACCCGACGCCGGTCCCGGACTGCGCCCTGCAACATCACGAGGATCAGCGGGGCGGACCGGGTGAGCCCGATCTCGGCGCCGGCGACGCCGCCGGCCGCCCGCATCGCCTGGGCGCTGTCGTCGCCGCGGCGGACCAGCCGCAGCACGTCGCGCGCCTGCGCGAGCCGCCCGTCAGCAGTATCCACGGGCGCCGGGCGCGGCCTGGCCGGAGTCCGATGGGTGGCCGGTCGACTGAGCACCACCCTGCCGTCGGGCGCCTCCGCGACCGGCGCATATCCAGCGGAGCGCAGGCCGGCCAGCACCTCGCCGGTCGGCAGCGAGGAGATGATGATGGTCGGCGCGATCCGGCGCAGCCCCAGCGCCTGCGTGCGGCGGCTCGCGACCACCTCGGCGAGCAGCGCGGTGTCGTCGCAACGCAGGTAGCTCGACGCGGAACCGGCGCGTAGCCGGCCGTGCCGGCGGGCGGTGTCGTCGATCAGGTAGGTCAGCCCCTGGGGGACGCCGGTGCGGCCCAGGCGTCCGAGCGAGGCGTGGATGTCCTCGGCGGTCAGCCCCGAGTCGAACCCGCGGCGCAGCGAGACCTCGGAGAAGCGGTAGACGGTCGCGGCCCCCGACGACTCGACGTCCGCCATCCGCGCGAGCTCCGCGGCCACCCGGGGAACCAGTGGGCCGGGGGCGACCGCGGTCAGGTCCGCCTGCAGCAGCAGCTCCTCGACCGGCTCGGGCAGCAGCGGTGTGAGGGCGTCGGCGAGCCGGGCGCACAGTGCCGCGTCCCCGCCGGCCGGTCGGATCGGCAGGCCGACGACTCGCGCCGGGTCGGCGTTCTCCTCGTCGAGCCGCGCGGCCAGCAGCCGCCCGACGGTGCTCGGTGCCCCCCGGCCGGTCAGGCCGAGCAGCTCCGCCTCGGCGACCGTGCCGTCGATCATCCCGGCCAGCAGCGTGCCCGCCCGCCGCGGGGCCCGCCAGGTCAGCAGGGCGCGCAGCGACTCGCCGCTCGGCGCCACCCCGGCCGGCGCCGCCGCCAGCGCGCGCAGCACCTGGGCTCGCAGGTCCGGCGCGGCGGAGCGGCGGACCTCCAGCGACATCGCGGCGATCTGGCGCCCCCGCTCGTCCCGATCGCCGACCAGCCACGCAGCGCTGGGCGACCGCAGCCAGCCCTCGACCAGCACCGCCCACCGCGCCGCCACCAGATCGATGCCCCAGCGGTCGTAGGCCGCGGTGGGCATGTACTGGATGTCGACGCCGGCGGTGGCGTCGACGAGCCCGGCGGCCGCCGCGAGCTCCACCACGAAGGCGGCGGTCCGCTCGTCGACGTCGAGCAGCTTCGCGGTCGTCCGCAGGTCGCGCACGCTCAGCCCGCCGGTGCGAAGCGGGGTCACGGGCGTCGCGCCCCACGCGTCGAGCAGGGTGGTGACCCAGCGCACGACGGTGTTCGCGGCGAGCGCGGCCGCGGCGTCGGCTGCCGAGGCGCCGACGGTGGCGCCCGTCGGCTCGGGCGGATACGGATGCAGCTGGCCGGCCGGTTCGTCGCCGCGTATCGCGAGGCCGACCTCCCGCGGCAGCTCGACGGTGTCGTCGTCGATCCCGACCAGCAGACCCCGGGCGAGCAGTTCCTCGACCGGGCTGCGGGCCGAGGCGACGGCGAGCAGCCGACCGGCTTCGGCGGTCGTGCCGAGCGCGGGCCCGGCCGCCAGCCGACGAAGCAGCTGGTGGGCCCGCTCGGAGCAGCCGTCGAGCTGGCCGCGGACCTGCGCCGGATCGGCGAACACCTCGGCGATGGCGACGGCGAGATCGGCACGGGCGATGAACCCGGTCCCGGACTCCGCCGAATCCGTCGTCGGCGGGATCAGGCCGAGTGCGCCCGCGATCCGGGCGAGCTGGGTGTGCCGGTAGGCCGACAGGCACTCCCGCAGCGGCCGACCGAGCCCGAGCGGCCGCGCCCCCACGAGGTCGACGACCATGCCGACCACTCGTAGCCCGTCATCGTCGCCCCAGAGCAGACCCAGCTCCCGCAGCCGGCGCACCACCCCAGCCACCTCGGCGTGCCCGCAGAACGCGCAGAGCTCGGCGAGCGGCACCGGGGAGGGCAGGATGGTCAGCGCCTCCAACACCTCGCACGCGTTGGTGTCGAGCCGCTCCATGGCACGCGCGACGCTTACCCGGATCTCCAGCCGGGCGGCCAGGACGTCAAAGTCCGGCGGCGGCGGTGTCGCGAGATCGGGTCGCAGCAGGAACAGCCGGGTGATCGCCTCGTCGGGCAGCGCGCGCAACCAGCCCACGAGCGTCATGGACTCGTCTGGCGCGGGATCGGCCGGCATCGACACCATCATGACGGTAGCTGGCCCGGCGCCGGACGCGGGCAGCGCCGCTGCCTACCCCGAACGCGCCGCGTCACCTGTCCGGACGCCGGGGTCACGATCTCGGCGGACGCCGTCCAGCTGGCGGACGGTCGCAGCCTTGGCGACCGGCAGGTCCGCGCGCCGCACGGAGGGGCCGCCGCCCGCCGCGAGGCTGAGCCGGGCCGTACCGACCTGGTCCAGCACCCAGCCGCAGCAGGTGTCCCAACGCAGCACGGCGATCGCCGGGTCGACACCACCTGGTGTGCGCAGAACGGCGAACGCCCAGTCCGGCGCGCCGGTCGAGGTACGGATGCCGCCGATGCGAAGACCGTCCGCCGCGACCGTGGCGACCAGCGGGCTGTCGAGAACGGCGGCGGTGATGGCGGCGGCCTCGGCCTCGGTGGCCGGCCGGCCGGGGCCGTCGGAGACCTCGGACACGGTGGCGCCGGCCCCTGTGAGACTCGGAGCCGTCCAGTCCCGCGGTGGCACCCCGTGACCGGCGTCGCCGGCCAGCGGGACCGCAGGGGCTACTGCGAGTCTCGGACGCACGTGGCCTCCTTGGATGCCTTGGCAGGCCGGGGCACGCGTTCGGTTGAACATCGGCGACCAGGACGCCCGACGGTGGCGGGCGCTCGCGAGACGAGGTCGACGGAATGCGACAGACCTACCAATACCGATTGGACACGCCGAGGGCTGCCGGGCGCAAGGGGATTCGGCAAACTGGTACGCATCAATTTCGGCCGGGTCCGCTTCCTGCGCCTGAGCGGCCAGAAGGCCACTCGCCCCCGAGTTCCCAGGTTACCCGTACATTGATTTGATCACACGCAAGGGCGACCAAAAGGCGACAAGTAAGACAACGGCGACAACAATCGGTCTCCGCCCGATAAACCGCCAACTAGGTCACCGCGTGCGACGACATTCCCACGCAGACCACCAAAGCGGCTACCCGTGCCGTCCGGCGGGCCACCACGGCGCAGCCATCGGACGGATCACCCGGCGGGCCCGCGGCCGCCCCACGCCCACGGGTCCTCAGCGCAGCCCGTCGACCCGATCCACCAGGAACGCCAGGTGGTTCGTACGGCCCCAGTCCGCGAGCCGCGAGATCGTCCCGGCATCCCCGGGCAACGCCAGCGTCCGGCCGAGCGACATCCCGCCGACCAGTACCGCCAGCACGAGCGCGGCCTGCAGTAAGCGGAGCAGGCCGGACCGGCCGCCACGCCGGCGTCCACCCGGGCGCGCGGCAAGCCCAGGAGCAGGACCACCCGCACGGGCGCGACCCCCGTAGCGTTCACGCTCCCGGCCGTCCGAGTCGTGCGGGCGCGGTGCCGACCGCCCCTGCTCGGACGGACCGTAAATTCGGCCATCGGGACGGTCGTCCCGGTGGATCGCGGTGCCGACAACGGGTTCGCCGGCCTGCGGGGAACCCCCGCCGAACCGGGCCCGCTCATCATCCGGGAAACGGCGGCCCGGTCGGGCGCGCCCGCCGCCCCCGGGCGACCGCGCTCCATCCCGGGCGGCCCCGGGCGGCTCCCGGCCCTCGCCCTCTCGGATGGCAGGTTGGCGGCCGGTGAAACTGGCCCCGTCCTGGGCGGAGCCGCCGTCCAGGCCCCGGCCGCGGGTGCTGGCCGCGTCCGGCTCGTCGGGCGGCAGCGCCCGTTGAATGCCGGTGAAGCTGACCCGGTCCAGCAGGCCGGGCGCGGCAGGCCGATCGTCAGGCGGGCCGGCCGCGGGAAAACCATGACGACCCGGCGGATCCGCGCCAGGAAAACCGCGCCACCCCGGTGGGGCGTCGGCACGAAAGCCGGTCGAGGGCCGATCAGGTTCGCCGGAATACTCCGCATAGTTCGGCGATGGGCGAAATCCGGCGCGGTCCGATCGGTCAAGCCTGCCGTTCGAATCGACTGGCGGATCGCCGCCGCGGGCGCGATCGGGGGGATCGGGCCGCCTCGGGGCCGGCGGACGTACGTCCGCGGGATCGGCCATCACCACCTCGGCGCCACCGGCCGTGGGATTACCGAAAGCTACAGCGCGGAACGTCTGACTCGTCCGGCCTGTCAACGCTTCCCCGGGCACCGGGGGGACGGCCGGACGCGCCGGCAGGGTCCCGAACGCGACGATCCGGCCGCCGCCGGGCTGGGAGCGCCCGTCTGGATCACCGTCCGGCGCCGACTCCGGAGCCCGCCGGGCGGCGTCCGACGGATGGCCCCGCGATCCATCACGGTTCCGGCCCTCAACGACCACCGCCCGCACCTTCCCGCCTCTGCGTCTCGCCACCGCGATATCCACCGACCGGCAAGAAGAACTCCGCCAATCGTCACAGGGTGCGCCTAATAGGGACAACCCTGACATCGATCAGGGTCACATGCGGTGATTCACCCCAGAGTAGCTCCGGCGTCAGCGCGCCCGGCGACCAGCTCGCCGGCTGTGACCGGCCCCGATCCGTCCACCGCGAGCACCGGGTATGGCTGGCTCGTTCGGGCGGGGGCGGGCACACCGCGGCAGTCGGAAAATTCAGGAGACGGCGTCGGTCGAGAGGCCGCGGGCCGGGCCCGTCCGCCCTATGACTTCTTGACCCGGCAAACCCGTTCCAGGACCAGCCCGCCGACGAGAAGCACGACCGCGGCGGCCAGGCCGAGCCCCGCGGTGATCGCGTCGCCGCCCGCGGTCGGGAACTCGTCCGTTCGCGGCGCGGTGTACCCGAGCACGCCCGCCCAGGCACCCGCGAGCGCCGCCCCCACGACCGAGCTTGCCTTCGCGAGCGCCGCCAACCGGGCGACGGTGAGCGGCAGGATCGGCCGAGTGCCCGGCCGCCCCTCCAACCGGCGCCGGGTCTGGGCGGCGACCTGAAGCTCGATGACCCCGATCACGACCACCGACAGCGACGCGGTGCGGGGCAGCGTCGGAATGGACCGGTAGGCCCACCACAGCAACAGGTAGCCGAGGATCCCGAACAGGACCGCAGCCAGGACGAGGTCACGCGGCCGGGTGGGTTTCACGCCGACGCCCCGCCTTCGCCGGTCTCCCCGGCCGGGGCGCAGTCACCCAGCCGCCCGGCGATCCGCCGCAGGCCGACGAGCTCCCCGGCGTCCGTCATCCGGGCGACCAGGTCGGCGACCCGGCCATGACCCGGCAGGGTCGCCTCCGGGTCGACATCCAGCCAGGGCACACAGACGAAGGCCCGCAGGTGCGCCCGCGGGTGGGGGATGAGGATCTCCGGGTCGTCGCTGCGCAGTGCGCCGACGGCGATGACATCCACGTCGAGCGTGCGCGGCCCCCACCGCACGGTGCGCGTCCGCCGCGCCCGCTCCTCCACGGCGCGCGCGGCGGCCAGCAGCTCCCGTGCCGACGCCGGCGCCGCCAGCACGATTGCGTTGAGGTAGTCGTCCTGCTGGGGACCGCCCACGGGGGCGGTCTCGTACACCGGTGAGCACGCCGTGACGCCGAGGAGATCGTCGAGCTGGCGCACGGCGGCCTGCAGCAGCGCCCAGCGGTCGCCGAGGTTGGAGCCGAGCGCCAGCACCGCGTGGGCGGCCCCGGTCATCCGGTCACCGGCCATCGGACGCGGGAGGCACGGGGGGCGCCGGGTCGGTGGACCGGTCCCGGGTGACGGTGACGGCGACGTCCCCGAAGGGGAGCGGGATCGGCGCGGCCGGCTTGTGCACGGTCACCTCGGCGCGCATGACCCGATCCGCGCGCAGGCAGGCGGTGACGAGACGATGCGCCAGGGTCTCGATCAGATCCATCGGGGGACCGCCGACGATGCCTGCGAGCGCCTCGGCGAGCTCGCCGTAGTGAACGGTGCGTGTGACGTCGTCGTCGCGTGCCGCCTCGGACACGTCCAGCCAGATGACGGCGTCGACGACGAATTCCTGGCCGAGTTCCCGTTCGGCCGCCAGCACCCCGTGACGACCGCGGACCCGCAGACCGGTCAGGGTGATCCGGTCCAGCGGCACGTCGCCGAGCCCGGACCCGCCCAATCCGCTCGGTGACGGGCTGGTTGACACCGACCCGCCCGTCACCGGGCTGACCACGGCACCTCCTGCTCTCCCGCGCAGCCGGGCGCGGCCGTGGGACGGTCCCGGCGACCGGGCCCCGACTCGAAGCTGCCGCCGTTCCTGCCTTTGCCCCTGACCGGGCCGGCCCCGGTCCGCGGCGCCGCACCGAGGCGCGGCCAATGCCCGGTCGCACCGCCGGTCCCGGGCACCACCACCGGCAGGCTCGTGGTGGGCACCACGTCCGCGGCGCCGCCGTGGCGCCACGCCCGCACGACGCGCACCGCGTCGGCCGCCGGCCGCACCGCATGCACGCGCACGGCCCACACCCCGGCGGCGGCCAGCAGCGCGGTGGTCGCCTGCGTGGCGTCGTCGCGCTCGTCGCTGGGCCGCGGTCGGGCACTCCCGGCGGCCAGGACCGAGCCGAGGAAGGACTTGCGCGACGTGCCCACGAGCAGCGGCCGGCCGAGAGCGGCGAGTGCGTCGATGTTGTTGAGCAGCGCCCAGTTGTGCGCCGCCGTCTTGGCGAAGCCGATCCCGGGGTCGAGGATCACCCGGTCCGCCGAGACTCCGGCGGCGACGACCGTCTCCAGCCGCGCTTCGAGCTCGGCGGTGACCTCCGAGACGACGTCCCCGTAGACGGCCCGCCTGGACATGTCCACGCTGGGCCCGCGGGCGTGCATGAGCACGTAGTGGACGCCGCGATCGGCGACCAGCGCGAGCAGGTCCGGGTCGCAGCCACCGGAGACGTCGTTGACCAGCACCGCCCCCGCGTCGACGGCGGCGGCCGCCACCGAGACCCGGCTGGTGTCGACGCTGACCCGCACCCCGGCCGCGGCGAGCTCGGCCACGACCGGCAGCACCCGACGCATCTCCTCCGAGGCGACGACCCGGGACGCGCCCGGGCGGGTCGACTCGCCGCCGACGTCGATGAGATCGGCACCCTCGTCCACCATCCGCAGCCCGGCTCGCACCGCGTCCACCGGGTCGAGGAACGTGCCGCCGTCCGAGAACGAGTCGGGCGTGACGTTGACGACACCCATCACCTTCGTGAGGTCACCCGGCTCGAGGAGATCATCGACCGTCGCGCTCACGCCGCACCCGCTCCGGCCGGCCCGCCGCCCCGCGAGACCGGGGCGGCCCGCGGCGCCGACAACGGCGCCCGGCGGTAGGAATACCGGTAGACCGGCCGGAAACCGAGATCAGCGTACAGACCCCTGGCCACGGTGCTGACCTCCTCAACCTGGAGATATGCGTGTGTGGCGCCGCGTGCCCCCGCCCATTGCGCGAGCGCGGCGACAACCCACCGGGCCGCGCCTCGGCCGCGGGCCGCCGGCAGCGTCGCCATGCTGTAAATGCCCAGCCAGCGATCGTCCGTGACACCACGGCCCACCGCCGCCGGCACACCGTCGACGGTCAGCGTCACATAGACGGTAGGCAGGCGCAGCACCGAGAGCACGGCGAGGGTGCCGGCCCGTTGCACGCCGAAGGTGGTGAGCACCTGCCCGGCAACCCGCAGCCACTCGTCCCCCGGCACGTCGGCCGTGGCCACCCCGACCGACGCCGACACCGACCTCGATGGTGAGGGCGGCACTGACACCAGCGCCCCGAGCGGCGCCACGCAGACGTCGGTGGGTCCGGTGTCGTCGTAGCCGGCGGCGTCGAGCGCGGCGCCGAGCTGCTCCGACCGGGCGACGGGGGTCAGCTGAAAGGTCGGCGGCAGGCCCTCGGCGGTGTAGAAGTCGCTGACCGCGGCGAGTGCGACCCGCACATCGGGGACGCTGCCGTGGGCCCACACCGAATTCCCGCGGCGGGACGCCCCGGCGGAGGCCCGCAGGGTCCAACCGCCGATCTCGATCTGCCGCAGCGGCGGCCAGGCCCGGTTGGCCACGGCCTCGAGCTCGCGGGCCAGGGACGCATCGTCGGGGGGCAGGTCGGCCCGCAGGCCGACCAACGAGTCCGGCGGGCTGGGCGCCGCCTGGTCACCACGCATGGCGCACCCCGGTCGACCGGGCAGGTCCGCGCCCACGGCGCGACCTGCGGGAGTGGGAGTACTGCTGGGCCGCATCCGCCATCGTGCCGAGGCTACCGACCCGATGGCGTCGATGGTCGGCGACACCGGTCGAACCGGCACCACTGCCGTACCCGGCCCAGCAGCGGCAACCATGACCGAATGTCATAATTTCGCCACCATTGCCGCCTCGTTCCCATTCTGGCGCAGACCGACGGTCGGTTGCCATCGACGGCCGATCCGGCTCCACCACGCAAGGCCGGCGGATTCCGACGGCACCTGCACAATCCTTCTCCGTTCGGTCCGGTCAGGACGTGAATTCCTTCTCCCGCGGCCGTCGAAACCGGTCTCGACCCAGCCCCACCAAACGATCGAGAACAGCCGGCAATAACAAGATCAGTTGTGGAAACCTTGAAGAAACACCACGTAGAGCCACGGTGGAAGCCACATTGCGACGGCGCGATTGTCACCATCCGACGCGGCCACCCTTCTAGGATCGAGAAGAGGAACCGGTAGAACCCGGTCAACACGACCGGATTGACCGGCCGGTGGCAGCGTCGCCGCCAGGCGTTAGCCGGAGCCGCCGGCCATCGACCATCGGAACAGACCGGACCGCCGCCGGAGCCGCCGGCGGTCACGGAACCGCTAGGTCGCGTGGTCTTACCGTGCGCTTCCGACGGGTCGCCCCTCGCAGCGGGCCTCGCCTCTCGCTACCTTGTCGGCACGGTCGCTGACCGTGGTGTTATCGGAAGGAAGGACGCGCGGCATGCCGCAGTCGAGCGGATCTTCACCGGGTCGTGGCTCCGATCACGGATCCACGGGCCCGACCGGTCGATCCGGCCCTCCCCCAGTCCGGCGAGCGACGAGCGAGGCGATCAGCATCCCGCCGGCCCGCACCCCGCCGGATGATCACCCTGAGGACTACCAGCCGGAGCCGCCCCCGCCGCCAGTCGACCGGTGCGACCTCGGCCCCATCAGCGCCCCGTCCGCCCAGCAGCTCTGGGCCACGGACGACCTCGCGGACCTGGCCCGCTCCTCGGCACTGTTCGCGCAGGAGCCGCTCGGGCCCGAGGGCCCGATCAGGTCCGGGTGGTCGCCGGACGGCTCGTACCCGTCGTGCGCGGTGCCCTCGACGCACCCCGCCGCCCTGACGTTGACGATGTTCGGCGGCCCCCCGGCGTTCGCGCCGCCCAGACACGGCCTCGCACCCCCCGACGCGGCGGGCCCCGCCGCGCAGCCCACGACACCAGGCGGCTCCGACCGGCGCCAGTTCCACCGGTACGCCGGAGCGGCGATGATGACCGCGATCCTCGCCGAGGGCCAGATCATGGAGGTCTCCGACGTCCTCGCGGCCAGCCCCAGCCAGCTCGCGCTGGAGCGGGCCGACGACATGCTCGGCGACCTTCTCGACGCGCACGAGGCGACCCCGCCCGCGCACATCTTCGCTCAGACCGCCCGACTGCGCCGGGGGCTGGAACGGCTCGGCCGCCGCTCGATGCCGGCCGGCGACGCCCGTCGCCGCGACATGCTCACCGGGCGGGTCGCGGTCCTCGGCGCCGACGCGGCCTTCAAACTCGGTGACATCGAGACCGCCAGGTCGCTGACCGCCCTCGGCTTCCAGGCCGGGAGGCTCGCCGGCGAGGGACCGCTGCTGGGCTCCGCCCGGGAGGTCGCCGCGGTCAACGAGTTCTACGCCGGCCGCCCCGACGAGGCTCTCCGCCTCGCCCGCGACGGACTGACCCATGTCGGCGACGGACCGGTGCGCGCCCGGCTCATCTGCCAGGTGGCCCGCGCCCTGGCCGCCCTCGGCGACGTGCGCGGCGCCGCCCAGGCGTTGGATCAGGCCTATGACCTGGCGGATCTGATCCCCCCGGATCAGTGGGGGCGGCCGGGGCCGAGCTTCGAGAACTTCAACCCGGTCGAGGTCTCCTACAACGCCACCACCGCGCTGTGCCTGCTTGGCCGGCCGCAGGCGGCGCAGGAGCACGCCGAGCTCGCGCTGCCGAAGCTCGACGCGATGAACGCCCCCGGCTTCCGCTCGGTGATCCGGCTGGACCTCGCCCTCGCCCTCGCCCGCCAGGGCCGCCTGGAGCTCGAACGGGTCTGCGACCTGGCCACCGAGGCCATCCAGATCTCCTGGGGACGCACGGTCGCCTCCGTCTCCGGGCGCGCCGACCAGCTGCTGGCCGCGACCCGCCCGCACAGCGAGGTGCGCGAGGTTCGGGAGCTCGCCCTGCTCGTCCGGGAATGGCAACGCTCCGCCGCTGGCCAACGCCCCGGCCCGGGCGCGGTCACCGCGCCGGGGCTGGCCGTCTGAGCTGGACCGTCCTTCGATCGGGAGGACCACTGCGATGGGCGATGACAGTCCTGCTCGCCAGGATTCCCCCGGCCCGCCGGGCCGCCCCGATCCGCCGGGTCGGGTCCGTCTGACGGCGGCGGCCACCCGTCGCGCCGTCGCCGAGATCGCCGCCCGCGCCGACCTCGACGACGCGGGTGCGGTCCTGGTCAAACGGACGGTCAACGCCGTCTACCGATTACCCCGCGCGGGCGCGATCGTGCGCATCACCGGCTCCGCCGCGATGACGCACCGGGTGGCCAAGGTCGTCCGGGTAGCCGGCTGGCTGGCCGATCGACGCGCCCCCGCCGTCCGCCTCATGCCCGGCGTGCCCGCTCCGATCGCGGCTGGTGGCTTCGTCGCGACCATCTGGGTCGACGCGACGCCCACCGGGACATCACCCGCCGGCCCGGCCCCACGCACCGGGGACCTCGCCGTCCTGCTGCACGCCCTGCACGCCCTCGACCCGCCGAGGCCCCCGCTGCCCCGCTGGGACCCCCTCGACGACGTCCGGCGGCGATTATCCGACGCGCAGGCGTTACCCGACGCCGACCGCCGATTCCTGGAACGGATGACCGATCACCTCGCCGCGGCGCTCGGTACCATCCGCTACGCACTGCCGACCGTCGTCGTTCACGGCGACGCCCACCTGGGCAACCTGATCCGGGCGGCGGACGGTCGAATACTGATGTGCGACTTCGACGCCACGAGCGTCGGCCCGGCCGAATGGGACCTCGTCCCCGTCGCGGTCGGACGGGCGCGATTCGGCCATGACCCGCAGGCCCATCGTGACCTGGCCCGTGAATACGGCTTCGATGTCACCGCGTGGGAGGGCTTCACCGTCCTGCGGGCCGTGCGCGAGCTGAAACTGGTCACCAGCGTCCTGCCGGTGCTGGCCAGCAATGCGAGCGTCGCCGCTCAGTTCCGGACCCGGATCGACAGTCTGCGCCACCGCGACGGCGACGCGCGCTGGTCGCCGTACCGGTGAGCCCGCTCACCCGGCTGCGGATCACCCGGCTGCGGATCACCCGGCTGCGAGTCGGCCGGCTGCGAGTCGGCCGGCTGCGAGTCGGCCGGTTCCGCGGCTCCGGCGGCGACCTCACCCGACTGCCAGGGCCGCAGCAGGGCCGCCATCCCCAGTGCCCAGCCGACACCGAGCAGGTAGCCGCCGAGGACGTCGGACAGGAAGTGCACCCCGAGCCCGAGCCGGGCGAAACCAGTCACCGCGACGACCACCCCCGACCCGACCCACCAGGGCCATCGCGCCCGACGACCGGTGACGGCCCGGACCGCGACGAGGCAGACGACCGCGGCAACCATCGCGCCGAGCGCATGTCCGGAGGGGAAACTGAGCCCGGCGGCGTGCGCCACCGGATTGGTGAACGACGGCCGGGCCCGCCCGATCAACTCCTTGAACCCCGTGACCAGCAGCCCCCCGCCACTGACCGTCACCAGGGTGAACAGTGCCAGTCGGCGGGTGGCGGCCAGGTCGGCTCGACCGACGCCCCCGCGGCGGGAACGCCACCACAGCGCGGCGGCACCGACCACCGCGATCGCTCGGAAGACCGTCGGGTGGAATACCGCGCTCACCCCCTGCAGCGCGGTCACCAGCCATCCCGTGGTGGCCGCCAGCCGGCCCAGCGCCGCCGCGACGTCGGCGTCGTCGTCCAGCAGCGGCGACCAGGCGGCGTCGACCATGACCGCGAGCACCACAAACCCCAGGACCGCGGCCTGCGCGCCCCGGCGAAGTCCGCGGGTACCCGATGGCATCGTCGCGTCCCTGCCCACTTCGCTTGGTTTATCCCAGCCTGCGTCCGGCCGCGGAACCGCGCGGGCCAGATGTTCGTCAAGCGACACGGGCGGGCCACAGCATTTCGGGTAGCCGGCCCGTGCGGCCCACCCCAACGCATGTCATTCTGGTCCAACCTGCCGGACCGGTCCGGCAGACCACGTCCTGCAACGGAAGGTCCGGTTCCGCCCGCAGCGGGCCGGCGGGCCGTCCCCCTCGCACGGGCGTCAGACAGCCCCGGCCGCCTGGCTCGGCTCGCCCGATCGGAGGGGAGACCCTTGGACATCGCGGAGGGAAAGCCCGGATCGGAAGATCCAGCCCGGGGCCCCGGTGCCCGGGGAGCCCGTCCGTGAACGGCGACGGGCGGGAGCTCGGTGCCATCCGGGTCGGCGATGTGACGGACACCGAGCGGGTCGTCGACGAGACCTGGCGGGCACCGTCGCCCGGCCACGGCTCGACCGGAGGCCAGCCCGGTGCCGGCTGGCCCGCGGCGGGTTCCGCCGGCCCCGGCCCCGCCGTCGGTCAGGGCTGGATGGTCGACGCTGCCCCACGAGGCCACACGAACGCTCCGCGGGTCGAACGGGTCGAACGGGTCGAACGGGTCGACCATGCGGCGCCACCGGTCGCCTCCGACACCTGGCCGTCGATCCGACAGTCCGATCCCGGCCCGGTCCCAGATCCCGTCGTCGAGCCCGGCTGGACCAGCGGCAACGGCCGGATGCTCCCGATCGCGAGCCGCACGTTCGACCCGCTGCTCGATCAGTTCCCGCCGACCCCGGGCAGGGCGTTCGGTCAGCCGTGCCCGCCCGCCTCCCCGGCGGAGACCCGCGCCTGGCAGGCGAACCCGCTCCCGTCCAGCCCCTCGGCGGTCGCGCCCCGGCAGCAACCGCCGCCCGGCTCCCCGTCACCCCGGACCCCTCAGACACAGCAGCCGGGCCCGCTGGCACGGCCGCACGATGCCGCGCGGCAGCGGCCAGAGGACCCGCGGTGGGCGGCTGCGGCGGCCCCGGCCGATCCTCGGTCGACCATGCCGCCACCCCTGGCCGGCGCCGCCTACGGCGAGCGCTTCGACGAGTACCGCCCCTCGACCGCGTACCCGGCCCTGCCGCCGTCCGGCAGCGCGGCGACCGGCGAGATCGCTCTCGGTGGACCGCTCACCGGACCGTCGCCGACTCCTGCCCCGAACGGGCATGTCCCTTCCTGGCTGCGCGAACCCACCGTGTCACCGGCCCGCCG
>NZ_JAMPTM010000134.1 GCF_025403375.1 Frankia gtarii | reverse complement strand
GGGTCGTGCCGGTCTGACCCGGCAGTCCGGACGGTCGCTTGGCCACCGTCGCCCGCCGCGCGCCGTCGATGAGCACGGCGTCGGGACCGGCCGGATCGTTCACCCACACCTGGTCGCCCTCGGCGGTCACGGTGATCCGGGCGGCACCCGTCCCCGGCCCCGGGGGAATCCCCGGGACGACGATCGGCGCGGTGAAGCCGCCGGTACGGGTATCGAAGACCCAGACCATCCGGGCATCCTGGTCCGGAATGTAGACCGCTCCGTCATGCCAGGTCGGCGGGCCGAGTCGACGTGGAGCTGGCGGGCCGCCGTCCTCGTCTCCTCCTGCCGGTCGTTCGATGTCGGGAAGGCCGGCTGCGGCCGCGGACGCAGCTGCAGGGTCGGTGGAGACCGAGTCGTCCCCGCCCCCCGGTCGGGCCGGTCCGCCACCTGGCTGGGCGGGGCCTCCCCCCGGTCGGGCCGTGCCCTCCCCGAGCTGGACCCTTCCACCACCCGGCCGGGTTGGCAGATCATGCACGGTGACCTCGCCCCCGTGGACGTCGGCGAGCAGGAGCCGCCCGGCAACCGTGTCGAGGACGGGGACAGTGCTCCGCTCGACCGCTGCCGCCGCAATCACTGCGACCGGCGGCCCCGTGGACGCGGTGGTCAGGGTCACTGGCAGCGCAGTCTGCTGACCGGGCCGGTCGCCGGTGATCGGGATCGCCGTCCCGGTCGTACCGTCGACGACCACCGGGTGATCATGGGCCAGCACCACGTCGATCTGATGGTCCGGTCGGGCGACGGGGATCGGGGGCGACGCCACACCGTCGCGGATCATGACCACGGAGCCGCTGGTGCGGACGGGCGCCCACAGCGTTCCATCCACCGATTGGGCGACGGCACCAAGCGCTCCGCCGAGGTCGACGACCGGTCCCAGACCGGTCAGCAACCGTCCGTCCAAACGTTGCACCCGCCCGCTCGCACCATCGACGGCGTAAACCACCCCGTTCGCGGCGGTCACCGTCGTTCCGGGACGCAGCGTGGCCGTGCGTGCCGGGGCAAGGCGCTGCGGTTCGATCAGGTGGAGCAGGCCGGCGTCCGCGTCGCAGACGAGGAGATCGGGGCCGTTGCGCAGAACGGACAGCCGATGCCCGACCGCGCCGGGAACGGTGACGGCCGCGTCCGCCCGCCCGGTCGTGCTCTGCAGGTGCGTGACGGTTCCGGCCGACTCGCTCGTCAGCCAGACGCCGCCGCTGGTGAGGTCGAAGATGAGCGGAGGAGTTCCGGGCGCGGCAGCGGCCAGGCCGGCTCCCACGCACAGCGCCGCCCCGGCCGCCGCGGTGATGACGCGACGCAGCCGCTGACCGAATGCAGAGATGGTTTGATCCCGCTTTCCTGATCAGACGCGTGTTCTGAATTGCAGCCGACCGAGCCGACCGAGCCGACCGAGCCGACCGAGAAGAAGGCCGCGCGCCGCCCGAACGGGCCGGACTCACCTGGTGGAGCGGACTCACCTGGTGGAGCGGACTCACCTGGTGGAGCGGACGGCTCGAACGGGGTCGGTGTCTGTGTGGGCGTGCCACCCGCCCGCCCACACAGACACCGTGGGGGAGCGCCGCGGGAGGGGTACAGCGCTCACCGCATCCCGCGCACTCAACCCAACGGCGCGCGGGAGACTGTTGATGTTCATGTGTCCACGTTGGCTTTTCCTGGATGGACCAACCGGTCGAGTCATCCCTCTTGTTAGGTAAGACGCGGCGCCCCCCGGACAGGTTGCGACGCGACTGATGCCTTTCGTGACATCGCCGACGGCTGATCGCGCAGCAGGTCGATGCCGGTGCGGCGCGTGCATCCCACTGCGGCCCCCCACACCACCAGATCAACAACTAATCCGGGCTAGGACACAACGAAACGGGGGTGCCCGTCGTCTACCGCAGCGGAACGGATCGCCTCCGTGTCGGCGACGGCCGCCACAGTCACCGTTCCCGGGCGGATCTCCCCGCCGCCCGTGGGCGGACCGGGCCGGTCGCCCCCTCGCCCGGCACGGTCCGCCTCCCGACTCGCACCCCGCCCGACCGCACCAGCCCGATCTGGTCCTGACGAGGAGGAGCCCGACCCGGTGATGACAAGCCAGCCCACACGGCGAGGACGGTCAGCGTTCCCTACCCCGACCGGACCAGGAGGCAGGGCATGACAAAAAGAACCGACGACCGCGACCACCTGCGCGGCGACCAGTCGGGCGTGGCCGCGTTCTCGGCCGCCTTCCACGACGTCGTCGCGAATGTCGAAAAGGTCATCCGGGGCAAACGAGAGGCCGTCGAGCTCGCGACGATCTGCCTGTTCGCCGAGGGGCACCTGCTCATCGAGGACGTGCCGGGCCTGGGAAAGACCTCCCTGGCCCGCAGCCTGGCGGCCTCGGTCAATGCCGGCTGCCACCGCATTCAGTTCACGCCGGACCTGCTGCCGGCGGACATCACCGGGACGATGGTGTACGACCAGCGCGCCAACGAGTTCGGCTTCCGCCCCGGACCCGTCTTCGCCAACCTCGTCATCGGCGACGAGATCAACCGTGCCTCGCCGAAGACGCAGTCGGCCCTGCTGGAGGTGATGGAGGAGGGCCGGATCACCGCCGATGGCACGGGCTATCCCGTGCCCCGCCCGTTCATGGTCGTGGCGACGCAGAACCCGATCGACATGGATGGGACGTACAGCCTTCCCGAGGCCCAACTGGACCGGTTCCTCATGCGGCTGCGGATGGGGTACCCGTCGATCGACGCCGAGCTGGAGATCCTCGAAGGACGGCAGGTGGGACGGCGAATCGAGGATCTGAGGCCGGTGATGCGGGCGGAGGACGTGGTGGCCCGCGCGGCCCAGACGTTCGCCGTCCACGTCGCGCCGGCGCTGCGCCGCTACCTCGTGGACCTGGTGGCGGCCACACGGGCCATCCCCGACATCGTCCGACTGGGGGCGAGCCCACGGGGCAGCATCGCGTTGCTGCGCGCCGTCCAGGTCCGGGCCGCCGCGCATGCCCGGGTGTTCGCCACGCCCGACGACGTCAAGGCGGTGGCCGGCTCGGTCCTGGCACATCGCCTGGTCCTCAGCCCGGAGGCCGAGCTGCGGCGCGTCATCGCCGAGGACGTCGTCGACGAGATCCTGCAGACGGTGCCGTCACCGCGCCGGCTCGTCGGAATCTGATCGTGGCGCCCCTCGACGACCGACCCCGTGGCGGCGATCGGGCCGACCGCCGGCTGCCACCGGTCATCGACACGGACACCGCGACCACGGCCCTGTCCGTCTCGGTATCCCCGTCTGCGGCCTCCCTAGCCCGGGGCATGCGACGACGAACGGGCGGGCCCGCGCCGGGCCGGTCCGAACCGGGGCCGGCCGTGCGTGGGCTCGGGGAGCGTCATCGCCCACCGGTCCCGCCGTCGGCCGCGGCGGGCGGACGGAGCGCCCCGACGAGCCGGCGGGCGGCCCCGTCCAGTTCGGACGCCGGTGAGCGGATGCGCTTCACCCCCATCGGCTCGGCCCCCTCAAAGGCCGTACCCGTGGGGCCCGACCGGGCCGGGACGGCCGGATCGGACCTGGTCACGGCGGACTGGCCAGCGCCGGACCGATTCGGACCCGTCGTTTCGGATCCCGTCGTTTCGGATCCCGTCGCGTCGGATTCCCTCGCGTCGGATCCCGTCGCGTCGAGCTCGGGCGCGTCGGAATCCGGACGCGGGGCGCCCGATCGGTCTGGACCCCGAGGCGTTGCGTCTCAGGTGGACCATGGGCGGCCGTCGGATGATCGCGGCCCCGTGGGGAGCGGTGAATCGCCGGGAAGGGCGCGTCTGGGGGTCACCCCGCTGGGATGGGGGATGTGCGTCACCGTGGCAGTCCTGCTGCTGGGTTCCCGGGTGCTGCGATACGCGGAGCTGGCGGTGTTGGGCGGGGCGGGGGCCGCGGCGATGGGTCTTGCGGCCGTCACGGCCGTTCGCCGCCCGCGGGTGTCGGTAGCGGTCCGTGTATCGCCCCGACGGGTCACCCGGGGCGAGCCTGCCACGCTGTCTGTCACGGTCCGCAACCTGTCCAGGTGGCCCTCTCCGCCGTTCACCCTGCACCTGCCGCATGGCCCTGTCGCCGTCCGTCCGGATCGACCGGTGCCGGGCGCCCCCCGTGTCGGGCGGCTACTGGCCGCGTCGGATCTGGTGGAAACCTGGTGGGAACGGCGTGCGCCGGGCGGTACCGCCCGCGTACATCCCCTTCCACCAGCGCGCCCGGGTGGTCCGCGCCCGGGTGGTCCGCGCGCCGGTGGCAGCGCGCCCGGTGGCCACCCGTCACGGGCTGCGGACGTCCTGCACCCCGCCGACTCCACTGCGGCCGAGGGCTCCGGCGCCGGTGATCGCGCCGCTGCCGGTGCCGCAGATTCGTATCCTCCGGACGGGCTGGACTCGCCGGGCGCGGTCGTGCCCGTCTCGGTTCCCCGGCTGGCCGGCTCGGGTCACCGGACGTTCGAATTGGCCCTGGACACCAGCCGGCGCGGTGTGGTCCGGCTGGGCCCCGTCGAGGTGATCAGATCGGATCCGTTCGGGCTCGCCCGGCGCCGGCAACGGCTGCCGGCGGTCGACACCCTGCACGTCCGACCGCGGACCCGGCCGCTGGCGCCCCTGTCCTCCGCACCCTCGCGTGACCCGGACGGGCAGACCGGACGGGGCTCGACCGGGGGACTGGAGATCCACACCCTGCGGAGGTACACGCCCGGTGAGGATCTCCGCCTCGTGCACTGGGCGTCCAGCGCGAGGGCGGGCGAACTGATGGTCCGCACCCACGTCGATCCGAGCGAGCCGGCCGCCACCGTCGTCCTCGACACCCGGCCAGCCGCCTACCCGCCCGGCCGGGTCGGCGTCGCCACGTTCGAGGAGGCCGTGGACATCGCCGCCGCCGCAGTGATGACCTGCGCGCAGGAGGCGTTCGGGGTCCGGCTCGTGACGACCGCCGGGCTACGGGTGGCGGGCCGGCGCCGCCGCCGGGACGCCGACGTGCTGATGGACGAGCTGGCGGGCGTTCGGCTGGACGACACCGCCTCGCTGGACATCGTCGCGACGCTGCGGCGCGGCGGGCTCGGCACGCTGGTGCTCGTCACCGGCGGTTTCGACCGACAGTCGCTGGCCGCACTCGCCGCGGTGGCCCATGCGTACGGGCGCGTCGTCCTGGTCCGGGTGGGCCCCCGCAGCCAGGCCGCCGCCCGGGCCGTCGACCGGCGCGACTCCTCCGACCGGGCCCGCCTGCGGACCGCGTCGCCCGGCCGGGTGGTGGGGATCGGCGTCCTGGGCGGCACCGTTCCCACCAGCGGTACACGTCTTGACGGAACCACCCTGCGGGCGGCCGGCCGGCTGACGGTGATCGACGTCCCCGACGCCGATGCGCTTGCCGACCACTGGCCGACCGGCGAACGGAACCCGCGATGGCCGCGGGGAACCCCGCGGACGGGCAGATGATGACGGATACCGGTGGACTGTCCGACGAGGCCATGCGTTCGGCCGCCGGCGCGGGCGCAGGACACGTCGTCGGGGTCGACCATCCCCTTCGCCCGGAGGAGCCGGTACGGACTCGCCTGGCAGCGCTGGTCGTGGTGGCGGGACTCGCATGCGTCGGCGGGTTCGGGTTCCGCCGGGTCTTCACCACCCACGATCTGCAGGTGATCATCCCGGTCGCCGCGGTCGTGCCCGTGATCCTCACCGCGGCGCTGGGTGCGCGACGCCGGCCGTTGCCCCTCGCCGGGACGGTCGCAGCCTGGAGCGGGGGGTTCGTGATCTGGGCCGCCTGCACGGTCGGGACCGGCGCCGGGGGGTTCTGGGCGCGGCTGTCTCTAGTCCGTTCGGGTGTCCTCAGCGGATGGGCGCGGCTGTTGGACACGGCCATCCCGGCGCCGCCCGATGGGGCTCTCCTGCTCGTACCCGTGGCGCTGACCTGGCTGGCCGCCGCGGTCGGCGTGGAGCTCGTCATCCGTACCAGAGCCCGGCTCCTGCCCGCGTTGCCCGCTGCCCTCGTCCTGGTCGCCGCGGTCGCCTACGCAGCCCCCGTGCCGGGATCGGACGCACCGCTCGCCGCCGTGTTCGCCGCGCTGGCCGCGATCCTCGTCCGGGTCCGCGGAAGTGGTCGGTCCCGCTCGCAGGAAGGGTCCGCGGCGGCCTCGGCCGGTCCAGCCAGGCCGGGCGGCGCCATGGGGGGGCAGCCGGCGTCCCCCCGATCCGGGCCAGGTCTGCTGCCCACGGCCGGCCCGCGAGGCTTGACGGCGCTTCGACGCGCGGCGCGATCGACCGTCGCTGTGGGCGTAGTCGTCGGCGCCGGTCTGGCACTGGCGAGTGGTGGTCCGATCGGGCTGGGTGGGCAACCGCCCGTCGACCCGCGTAACCACCGCACGATCGCGCCGGTACCGCTCGCCGCTCTCAACCCCCTGAGCCGCCTCGCCGGCTGGACCGCCTATCCCGACCAGATTCTGTTCCGGGTGGGTCTGACTCCGCTGCCGGCGGGGCCGGTCGCGCTGCGGCTCGCCGTCCTCGACTCCTACGACGGCGCCACCTGGTCCATGAGCGGCCGTTACCTGCCCGCGGGACGGGAGATCGGGGGACAGGCCGGTCGCGGCGCGGATCGGGGCGGCGCTCACCCGTCCACACCGGTCACCCAGGACCTGACCATCGCCGACCTCGGCGGAGATCTTGTGCCCGCCCTCGCGCGGCTCGACCAGTTCACCGTGGTCCCCAGCGCCGGCGCGGAATCGACCCCTCCTGCCGACCCGGGTGGCTCCACGGCGACTGCAGAGGAGCCGGCGGGCCGTTTCGCGGTCGATCCCGACGACGGCACACTCGTGCGAACCGCGTCGCTGCACCCCGGCAACCGGCTGCGCCTTGTCTCCACCCCGCAGGCCGCCATGACCGCTGACAGACTGCTCGCTCTCACCGTCTCCGCGACGCCGACCAACGCTCCCTACCTTGCGCTGCCCGACGAGGTCCCGCCGGTGCTGCGAGAACTGGCCTCGGTCGCCACCGAAGGCGGCGTGCCGCCCTACCAGCGGGCCGCGTTGCTGCGCCAGTACCTGATGGCGACCTTCAGCTTCGATCCCACCGTGCCCGCCGGGCATTCGCTCGCCCACATCGATCACTTCCTCGGACAGACTCGACGCGGCACCTCCGAGCAGTTCGCGACGACGTTCGTCCTCGCGGCGAGGCTGCTGGGTCTGCCCGCCCGCCTCGTCGTCGGATTCACCGCCGCCGATCCGCATGCCGTGACCCGCACGATCCGTGGCGCGGACGCCCTGGCCTGGGCGGAGGTCAACTTCGACGGCGCCGGATGGCTGCCTTTCTTCCCCACCCCCCGAGCGGGGGACGCACGCGGCGCAGCGGTGGCCGGCTCCACGCAGGGCGAGTCCTCCGCACAGACGTCACTGGTGGAGGAGGTGCTGCGCACCACCGTTTCGGCACCGCCCAGTCGGGCGGGTGCCACCCTGTCGGGAGACCGCCCGGCTTGGTCTGGTGACCGGTGGCCGGGATCCCCCGGCTGGGCGGTGGTCGTCCTTCGGACGGCCGCGGCTGCGGCAGTAGCTGCCCTGCTCGGCTGTCTTCTTCTGGGCTGGCTGCTGCCGATCGCACGCCACCGGCGGATACGACGGGGCGGGAACGGCAGCAGAGCGCGGATCGTCGCCGCCTGGCAGCGGGCCATCGAGATGTTCGCCGACGCCGAGCGGCCGATGCCGCGGGCGGCCAGCCCGAGCGAGGTCGTGCTCCTCGCGGCGGACCTGCTCGACGACGCCGGCCGCACCGCCCTGCGTGGGCTGGCCGATCTCGCCACCCTCGCCCTGTTCGACGACGGCACCACCGGCCGGTGGGATGAGGCGTCCGGTCGGCGCGCGGCCGACGAGGCGTGGCGACTGCTCGACGGGCTCGAACGGGCGGTCCGCCGCGTCGTCTCACGCCATCGCCGGCTCGGCCGGCGGATCTCGCCGCGCACGGTCCGCACCGAGCTGCGCAGGTTGCGGCGGACAGCGCCGGCTCCCCACCGCGCCGCCCATCGATCGGCGGAGCCAGGCGAATCCGGCGTCCCCGAACGGGCCATGATCGGCGGGGACTACAGGTAGCCCGAGCAGGTCGGTACCCCCGCAACGGGCTTGTTGCCCCCGCCGCCGCTCACCGCGGCGGCCGGCAGATAGCCCCAGCCCTTGCGGTAGCCGGCGAGGTTCGTCCGGGTGGCATCGCCCTGGGTGTATAGCCACCAGGTATTCACCCTGCCGTGGATCATCGGATTGGGCCGGCCGTCGAGCTGGCAGATCACCCAGACGGTCGATGCTTTGTCCATGTAGCCCGAGTCGTCCAGCCTGGCCCTGGTACCGACGGCCACGTTGGCGTAGACGGGGGACCCCGCAATGGATGCGCAATCGTGGCGCGCCCGCCAGACTCGCCCGAGGTAATCGGTGATCGAGTCCGATCGGGCGGTGCACGATGTGCCCGAGTCGAGGCCGGGCCCTGGCGGTACCGGCACGACAGGCCGCGTCCCGGAGCCGGCCGCGGCGGGTGGCGGGGCCGGGCCGGCCGCGGCGCTGGCAGCGCCGCCCGCCGGGCCGGAACGCGGGCTCGCGATCGGGCCGGCCGGATCCCTGCGGCCCGGCGTCGCCGGAGCCCGAGTCAGCAGGACCGCCAACACCACGACGACCACGGCGAGGATCGCGGCCGGGGCGGTGAGCAGCGTCCAGCGCCGTCGCTTACCTCGAGGACCCGGCGCCGAGGCCGGCGCCGTGACTCCCGGGAGATCCCTCGGCCCGGGCGGGGCGGCCTGTCCGCGATGTGACTGCATCCGGACGGGTGGGGGAACCAGGTGTGTCAGCGCGTCCGCGACCTCACGGGCGGAACTCGGCCGCTGGTCCGGCCGGGCCATGAGAGTCCAGGCCAGCAGATCGTGCAGCGCGGGTGGCACATCGCCCCGGGGCACCGGTGCGATGTCCCCGTCGAGAATGCGCTGCAGTATCTGGGTCGGAACCCGTCCCGGAAACGGCGGGGTTCCGCTGATGAGGGTGAACAGGGTCGCGCCGAGGGCGAAGATGTCGGCCGGTATCTCGGGATTCTCGCCGAGCAGGACCTCGGGGGCGGCGTAGCCGGGGGTGAAGGCGGCGGAGATCGTCGCAGCTTCCATCCCCTCGGTGATGCTTGCGATACCGAAATCAGTCAGAACCGGATCACCCGCCCGGCGAAGAAGGATGTTCGCCGGCTTCAGATCCCGATGCAGGATGCCGTGGCCATGCGCCTCGGCGAGGGCGTCGGCGACCGGTATGCACAGGGCGATCGCCTCCGCGACCGGCAGCGGGCCGCTGTTCCTCAGCAGGTCCACGAGTGACCCCGCGGAGAAGTACTCCATGGTGAGGTACGGCCGATGATCCCGGGTGGTGCCGGCGTCGAACACCGTGATGATGTGGGGATGGCCGGTGAGCCGCCCGGTGGCCCTGCACTCCCGCACGAACCGGCGTTCGGCGGCTGGATCGCTCAGATCGGAATGCAGCACCTTGATCGCCACACGACGGTCGAAGATCTCCTGTTCCGCGAGATAGACCGTGCTGAATCCGCCGTGTCCGATGGTCCTGAACGAGCGGTAGCCCTCGATCAACACCGGTTCCACGTGATTACCCGCATCCGTCGGCGTTCCTGGCCCATTCGGCTCTTCCCGACCCGTCACCGCGACAGCGAATGTGGCTCACCGTCGGACCGGGCCGGACGATCACGCTACACGGGCTGTCCCCGACGATTTCGTCGGCATCTGCGCGGCGCGGACGAGTCCGTCCGCGCCGGTTCCCGCCCCTGACGGGCGGGTAGTTCTCAGATGGGTGGTCGGTGGGAATGGGCCGTGCGGGTCGAGGTACGGCCGCGACCGTGGCCGGTCGGGCCATGCTGATCGCAGCCGGCGACAGGAGGAGGCAGTCATGGCACAGGCGATGAAGGGACGGACGAGGCCCGCCGGCGCGGGCACCTCCAACGACGAGATGGCCAGGCAGGTCGCCAGCCAGACCTCGTCGGACCGGGCCGCCGAGGAGATCTTCCGTCGGGAGAAGGACGGCGCGCTGACGGACACCGAGGCAGCCAAGAGCGAGGTGTTGCGGCACTGAGCTGCCACCGCCGGGACGCATCGCCACCTGGCCCGGGACGGGCGTCACGGTTGGTGTCGGGCCCGATTTCCGTGCGGGCCGTCGGCGGTTCCCGTATGGATGAGCGATGCAGGAGAACACCGCCGAAGCGGGCCGGCCCTTCACCGCCGACGGCACCCCCGAATCGGTCTGGCGGGCCTGGCAACCGGAATGGCCGGAGCTCGACCTGACCGCCGTGCCGCCTCGTGTGGTCGTCGTGGCCCCCCATCCGGACGATGAGGTTCTCGGCGTCGGTGGGCTGCTGGTCAGCCTGCACGCGCTTGGCGCCGCGATCACCGTCGTTGCGGTGACGGATGGTGACGCGTCTCATCCCGGCTCGCCGACGATCTCCCCGGCCGAGCTGGCTCGTCGGCGGATCGTCGAGCAGCATGCCGCACTGGCCGAGCTGGGGCTGGCGCAGGTGCCGGTGCATCGGATCGGGCTGGGAGACGGACGGGTCGCCGGGCATGAGTCGGAGCTCGCCGACCAGGTGGGGCCGCTGCTCACCACCGACTGCTGGGTACTGGCCACGTACACCGGGGACCGCCATCCGGACCATGAGGCAACGGGACGTGCGGCGGTGCTGGCGGCGGAACGGGCCGGCGCCCGGCTGCTCGAATACCCCGTCTGGACCTGGCACTGGGCGGTCCCGGACGACCCCAGGGTGCCGTGGGCGAGGGCTCGGAGGGTGCCCCTGCCCATCCCGGCGCAGGAGGCCAAACGGCGGGCCGTCGACTGCTACCACACTCAGATCGCCCCGCTGTCCGACGACCCGGCGGACTCGACGGTTCTCGGGGCCCAGGTGCTGGACCGGCTACTGCGCCCCTACGAGACGATCTTCGTCTAGCGCGGGGCGTCCCAGCACGGGGCGTCCACCGGAGGTCATCCAAGGCCGGCCCGATCGGGCGATAGGTGGCCGGGGATCGCGATCGCGGCTAGTCTGCGGGCAACGAACTGCATATTGCTGCCGCTCACACCCGTGCGGGAGAGTCCCGGGCCGCGACCTGCCGGGACGCCGAAGGAGCAAGCTCTCCCCATAAACTCTCAGGCCCCCAACCGCCGGGTCAGGCAACTCTGGAAAGTGGACATCCCGGTGTCCCGCCGACGGTGAAAGCCGCGGTCGTCGTCCGCGGGTTCTCGGCTCGGACCCATGGCGGCGGCGCCCGGTGAAGCTCTCAGGCCAATGACAGAGGGGGAGGCCCGCCGCGGCGTCGGCCCCGTTGTCGTCGTCGCCCGACCTCCGGAGCGCCCAGCATGCATGACGGCACAGATCACGAAGACGCTTCCGTCACCGTCGGTACCACCGTCGTCGCCGTGCCCACCCGGCCGGTGGCTCCGGTCGGGCCCGCGAAGGGTGATGACCGTCCGTCACTGCCGGCTGCGGCATACCCGCAGTTCGTTGATCGTCACATCGGGCCGGACACCGAGGCCCAGCGGCTCATGCTCGCCGCGCTCGGGGTGGAGTCGCTGCGGGCGCTGACCGATGCCGCGGTGCCGGCCGTCATCCACGACCGCTCCCTGGAGTTGCCTGCCGCGCTCGACGAGACGGCGGTTCTGGCGGCGCTTCGGGCGCTCGGTCGCGACAACCGCCCGGTGCCCTCCATGATCGGCCTGGGGTTTCACCCCGCGGTGATGCCGGGTGTCATCCAGCGCAACGTCCTGGAGAACCCCGCCTGGTACACGGCTTACACGCCGTATCAGCCGGAGATCTCCCAGGGCCGGCTGGAGGCACTGCTCAACTTCCAGACGGTGATCACTGATCTGACCGGACTGGCGGTGGCCGGAGCGTCCCTGCTCGACGAGCCGACCGCCGCGGCCGAGGCGATGCAGATCGCGCTGCGCACAGCGAAGGGGTCTCGGGCGACGTTCCTCATCGATGCGGACACGCTCCCGCAGACGATCGCGGTTGTGGCGACCAGGGCGGAGGCGCTGGGCGTGACCGTCCACGTCGCCGACCTGTCCGGCGGCCTGGCGGCGGGCGATCCCGCGGCGGACGGTGCCGCCGGGGTGCCCGCGGAGGTGCTGGACTCGGCGTTCGGTCTGCTGCTGTCGTATCCGGGGCCGGGTGGGGCGCTGCGCGACCCGCGTTCGGTGATCGTCGAGGCACGCGAGCGGGGGATCGTCGTCACGGTCGCGGCCGACCCGCTGGCGCTGGCGCTGCTGCGCTCGCCCGGTGAGCTCGGTGCCGACATCGCCGTCGGCAGCACCCAGCGGTTCGGGTTGCCGCTGTCGTTCGGTGGACCGCACGCCGGATATCTGGCGGTCCGCAAGGGGCTGGAGCGGTCCCTGCCCGGACGGCTGGTCGGGGTGTCGGTCGACGCCGATGGGGCGCCCGCCTACCGGCTCACCTTGCAGACCCGCGAGCAGCACATCCGCCGGGAGAAGGCGACGAGCAACATCTGCACCGCCCAGGTGCTGCCGGCCGTGCTCGCCTCCATGTACGCCGTTTACCACGGTCCGCAGGGGCTCGCCGGGATCGCGCGGCGCATCCACGGCCTTACGGTCCGGCTCGCGGAGGGACTGCGGGCCGGCGGTGTGCCCATTGGTGCCGACGCCTTCTTCGACACCGTCGTCGCCGCGGTGCCCGGCCGGGCCGCCGCGGTGGTGGCCGCGGCGCTGGCGCACGGCGTCAACGTGCGGCTCGTCGACGGTGACCACGTCGGGGTCTCCTGCAACGAGACGACCGTGGAGGCGGACCTGCGGGCGGTCTGGGCGGCGTTCGGGGTGCCCGCGGCAGCCTCGGCCGAGGTGACGGGTCTGACGGGTCTGACGGGCCCAACTGCTCCGACGGCGCTGCCCGGCGAGCTGGTGCGCACCGACTCCTACCTGGAGCACCCGGTTTTCCATGAGCACCGGTCCGAGACGGCGATGCTGCGCTACCTGCGCCGGCTGTCCGACCTCGACCTGGCCCTCGACCGGGGCATGATCCCGTTGGGATCCTGCACGATGAAGCTGAACGCGACCACCGAAATGGCCGCCGTCACCTGGCCGGAGTTTGCCGACATCCATCCGTTTGCCCCCCTCGACCAGGCTGGCGGATACCTGACGATGATCCGGGATCTGGAGGACTGGCTGGCCCGGATCACCGGATATGCGGGCGTTTCGGTGCAGCCGAACGCCGGCAGCCAGGGGGAGCTCGCCGGCCTGCTGGCGATTCGCGCCTATCACCGCGACAATGCGGTGCCCGGCGCCCCGGTCCGCGACGTCTGCCTCATTCCCTCCTCCGCGCACGGGACGAACGCGGCGAGCGCCGCGATGGCCGGCATGCGCGTCGTCGTGGTCGCCTGTGACAACGACGGAAACGTCGATCTCGACGATCTGGCGTTCCGGGCGCGGGCGAACATGGACGTTCTCGCCGCGCTGATGGTGACCTATCCGTCGACGCATGGCGTCTACGAGGAAGGCATCGGGCAGGCGTGCGCGATTGTGCACGAGGCCGGCGGGCTGGTCTACGTCGACGGCGCGAATCTCAACGCGCTCGTCGGGCTCGCGAAGCCAGGCCAGTTCGGCGCCGACGTCAGCCATCTCAACCTGCACAAGACGTTCTGCATCCCGCACGGCGGCGGCGGTCCCGGGGTCGGCCCGGTCGCGGTCGGCGAGAAGCTGCTGCCTTACCTGCCGAACCATCCACTGCGGGCCGAGGCCGGGCCGGTGAGTGGGGTCGGGCCCATCTCGGGGTCGCCGTGGGGCTCCGCCGGAATCCTGATGATTCCCTGGGCGTACATTCAGATGATGGGGGCGGACGGCCTACGCCAAGCCACCTCGGTCGCCGTTCTGAACGCCAACTACATCGCTCACCGCCTTCGTCCGCACTATCCGGTGCTCTACGCCGGGCGCGGCGGACTGGTCGCGCACGAATGCATTCTCGACCTGCGGCCGTTGACGAAGGGCACCGGGGTCACCGTGGACGATGTGGCCAAGCGGCTCATCGACTACGGTTTTCACGCGCCGACCATGTCCTTCCCGGTGACCGGCACCCTGATGGTGGAACCGACCGAGAGTGAGGATCTGGCCGAGATCGATCGCTTCTGCGATGCCATGATCGCGATTCGTGCGGAGGCTGACAGGGTCGGCGACGGGACTTGGCCGCGCACGGACAACCCGTTGTGCAACGCCCCGCACACCGCCAACATGGTCACCGCCGATGAATGGCCGCATCCTTATCCGCGGTCCGTCGCCGCCTACCCGGTGGCCTCGCTGCGGGCGGCCAAGTACTGGCCGCCGGTGCGTCGGATCGACGGGGCGTACGGCGATCGCAACCTGGTCTGCACCTGCCCGCCGGTCGAGTCCTTCGCCGTGCCGTCCGAGGACGGCTCGGTTCTCGTCGCCGCCGGTTGAGGCGGCGGGCCGTCGCGACATCGGCACTATGACCCGATCGGCTGCGGAAAGTGACGGGAGAGTGATCCGGACTCTGGTAGTCCGGATTGCGCCGAACCGGAAGGACTAATCTCGGCGGAGAGGGTCCCCCGCCGGGGGGCACCCTTCCTGGGCGTGAGAGTCAGGCGGCGCGAGTCTTCCGTTACGGCAGAATTCGACGGGCCGGCCGCTGGTAGCGGCGAGAAGGTGGTACCACCGCTATTGACCGTTGATCGAGTCCCCCTAATAGTGGGTGGTCGGCTGCCGTGGTGGAGTGTGGGTCTAATTCACTCCGGCAGATCACCGGTGGGGCAACGGAAGGTTGTGGCGGATGGATCCTCGGGTGGAAAAGCAGCTGACTCAGCTCCGCCGGAAGGCGGTCGATTTAGGCCTCGGTCCGGCCTTGAAGCTGGTGCGCGACAACATCGCGCCGACGGCCCGGCGCAATCGTAATGACGATCGCCATCTGGCATTGCTGCTGTCGTTCGTGTTGCGGGAGAACTCGAACTGCATCGACGTGGGCGCCCATCGGGGAGACGTGCTCCGGACGATGCTGCGACACGCCCCGCGCGGACGGCACATCGCCTACGAGCCGCTGCCGCACATGGCGGCGTCGCTGACGACCGACTTCCCGATGGTCCAGGTGCGCCAGGCCGCGCTGTCGGACACACCCGGGATGCTGCCCTTCACCTACGTCCGTAGCCGACCGGCGTACAGCGGGCTGCGCGACCGGGTGCCGAACACGGAGGACGTCGAGCAGATCGAGGTGAAGGTCGAGGTCCTCGACGAGGCGTTGCCCGCGGACTACCGGCCGGCCCTCATCAAGGTCGACGTCGAAGGCGCCGAGTACGGAGTGTTCCGCGGCGCCCAGAAAATGATCTCCGCCAGCCGACCGCATCTGGTGTTCGAATTCGGCGCCGGGGCACGCGACTACGGCACGACGGCAGATGAGATGTACACCCTCGTCGACAGTGATCTGGGGCTCCGGATCTTCGACCTCGACGGCGTTGGTCCGTACACCCTGCCCACGTTCCGGGACACGTTCGAGACCGGTCGCCGCTTCAACTTCGTCGCACATCCCTGACGATCGTCCGCCGGGGTTGTTCGTCCCCCGCCGGCCCTCGTCTCGGTGCCCAGGGCTGACGACCACGACGGGCGGCTCGAACGGACCCGGTCCCCTCTGGGCCGCCTGCCCCGTGGCGGGCCGGCGTGCCTTGTATGTGGGGCACGCGCCCGTCCCTGGGAAGCCGAGAACAAGAACCGGACAAGAGTTCTTACAAGGGCTCAAACAATCGTGTACGAAGAGCGACGATTCGGTACGGTCACGGCAGGCCACGGTGATCGACCCATCGGAGCCATCCGGACGCCAGCGGTGCCGCCGCAGCTGCCGGATCCGCTGGTGGATCGCCAGGAGGCATCGGCCGTACGCGGCCGGTACCCGTGCCACCTGTCCGGTCAACTGAGAGGCTACTCATGGCCCGGTCCCCCCGGAGTGGCTGTTCGCCGCCAGCCGTTCTCGCATCGTCAACGAATTCCGCGTTCCGAACCACTGGGTGATGCCGGCCCCACCGCGGCGTGCCTGGCGGGGCCGTGGCTGGATCGTCTGTCTCGGTGCTGCGCTGGTCGCGGCCGTCGGATCCGTCCTGCCGCCCATCGCAGGTGTCGGGCCCGACGTCCGGACGGCGTTGTACCTGCTGGCGGATCTGTTGGCCGCCATTGCCCTGCTCGTCGTTCCGCGAGGTCTCGCCCCCGTCCCGCGGCGCGGCTGGATGCTCCTCGCGGGCAGTCAGGTTCTTTCGGCCGCAACCGACGTGGCTCTCTCCCTCTCCCTCCGCACGTCCTCGGCCACAGTTGGTGTGACGTTGGCGGACATCTTGCTGCTCCTCCGATATCCGCTGCTGGTCCTGGGCCTGGCGGTGCTGGTGCGGGCGCGCGGTCCCGGACGGAACGCGGCAAGCCTGCTGGACACCGCGATGTTCCTCGCCGCGGCCGCCCTGCTGTCCTGGGTGTATCTGGTGGCACCAGCGGTGCGGACCGGGGGTGCTTCGGCGGCGGGGATCGTCCCGGCGGTGTGCGCGGCGGCGGGTCTGTTGGTCGTCGGTATGACCGTCCGAATCGCGGCGGGCGATGGCGAGCGCCCGGCCACGTTGCTTCTCCTGGCGGGTGGGGTGCTCGTGAGCGTGGTGGTGGACGCCGTCGAGGTCTGCACCCGCATCGGTGACGCCGTCGTGAGCGACGTGGGCATCGGCGGTTCGGGCGGGACGGCGATCGATGGTGGGGATGCCGCCCGGCTGGTGAGCGCCCTGCTCCTCGTCGCCGCCGTACTCCATCCCTCGCTGGCCCGATCGGGCCAGTCGGCGGTGGTGCCGGCGGTGCCGGTCCGTGACGGATTGCGGTTGGCCGCATTGTGCGGCGTCGGACTGGTCGGGCCGATGGTTCTCGGGGTGCAGGCTGGACGCGGCGATCTCCGCGACGTCCGCGTGATCGCGATGGTGAGCGCCGGGATCATGCTGTTGATCATCGCCCGGATGGCCCGGCTGGAGGCCGAGCAGAGACATCTCGCGATCACAGATGGCCTGACCGGGCTACGGAGTCGCCGATATCTGGAGGCCGAGATGCGGGTCGTCACCCGGCGGGCTCGCAGGGTCGGATCGAGGGTGGGCCTGCTCCTCGTCGACGTCGACCACTTCAAGTCCGTGAATGACCGGTTCGGCCATCCGGCCGGCGACCAGGTGCTCACGGAGGTGGCCAGAAGGCTGCTCACGGTGACCCGCCCGGGGGATGTCGTGGCCCGCTACGGGGGGGAGGAGTTCGCGCTGCTTGCGAGGGACGTCCGGGGCGACGCGCTGACGGACATCGCCGAGCGGCTACGGCTCGGGGTGGGCAGGGAACCCGTGGAGGTGGCACCGCCCGCGTCGGCCGCGGCAGCCTCCGCCGGCTGGCCAGCTGCAGCCGCCGACAGATCGGCCCCGCCCGTCGGCGCGGGCACCGTGGCGGGTGGTGTCCCCGCCCGGCCGGGTGGTACCGAGGGCGTCTGGCCGCCCGTCGGGACGGACCCGCGGGGGCACGGCGCGGGCGACCGCGCGGGGAACGCCGTTCCCGGCGGTGGTGATGCCGGCATGCCGATGGGGGGAGTCGCCCTACGAACCGCGGGGACCACGGCGACGACGACTCGTG
>NZ_JAMPTM010000133.1 GCF_025403375.1 Frankia gtarii | reverse complement strand
GGCGGGACCGGTGCGGTCGCGGTGGACGGAGAGTCAGCATGCTCGACGGTCATCGTGTGTCCGATCGATCGGCGGCGGCCTCGGGGCGGGCGAGGGCGCTGGGGCGGCCCGCGGCACCGGGGCGGCCCGCAGCACCGGGGATGGTCTGGGCGAGCGGTGTCACCGTGGCAGCAGTCCGGGTGGCCCGTTCGGGACGGCCGTCCTCCGTCGGGATGGTGCGCATCGCCCGGACGGGGGAGCCGTTCACCGTGACGGGCAGGGGCGGGGGCGACGCTAAGCCCGCCGGTTGGCGGCTCGCGGTGAAGCCGACCGACAGCCGCCAGGTCACCGCGCCGGCGACGGCGAGCGCGCAGGTGACAGCCACCGCCCGCAGCCACGTGGTGCTCGTGTCACTGCCCGCGCCGAGTGCGTGCGCGAACGCCACCGGCCAGGCGGCATAGGCGGCCCAGTGCACCGCCCGCCAGCTCCGGGCGCCGAGATGGCGGCGCAGCAGGCTGGTCAGCACGATCGCCGCCAGCAGGTCGAGCGCCACCGTGCCGAGGCCCGCCCACAGCGGGCGGTACCCGGCCCCGAAGGGGATGACGATGTCGGGCAGGGTGAGCTGCGCATACGGGTCGAGGGACAGCGTCACGACATGCAGGGCGACGAAGCCGACGGCAAGCAGGGACGCGCTGCGGTGCACCGCGGCCACCGCGAAGCCGGGCAGGCCCGCCAGGCCCCGGCCCGATCGGGCCAGCACACCGAGGCTGACCGTGACCGTGAGCAGCAGCAGCGCGACGGTGCCGCTGCCGCGGGCGACGTACCACAGCGTGTCGGTGCTCATTCGGTGTTCCCGGGGGCGGGGGCGGCTGCGTCCGGGTAGGGCCAGCCGGCCACGGTGACGACCGCGCCGTCCGCGTCGACCAGCCGCGCGGCCAGTCCTTCGCGGCGCAGCGCGCCGGGGGCCGCCGGGCCGCGCACGATCGACGCCGTGCTCGCCGTGTTCGCATCGACGCAGCTCGCCGCCGCCACGGTGACCGTCCGCCACACCGCCGGGGCCGGCTGACAGGTGCGCGGGTCGAGCACGTGGTGCAGCAGCCGGTTGCCGCGCCGCCAGCGTCGCCCCAGGGTGCTGGACGTCGCGACCGCGAGCCCCGCCGGTAGTTCGATCGTGCACTCGGGCTCGCCCGGTTGGTCCAGCACCCGAACGCGCCAGCCGCCCTGGGGCGCCGGCCCGGCGGTGGCGATGTCCCCGCCCAGACTGACCAGGACCCCGGTGCCCAACCGTTCGGCGACCAGCGCGGCGCAGCGATCGGCCGTGTGCGCCTTCGCCGTCGCCCCGAGGTCGAGCCCTACATCGGCCGGCAGGGTCAGCATCCGCCCGGTGAGCCGGATGCGCTGCCAGCCCGGCGCCGCCCGGCGCACCACTCGCGCGGGCGGTCCGTCGGGCGGCAGCAGGGCGATGTCACGGTCGTAGCCCAGATCGGCCAGTGCGCCGCCGACGGTCGGGTCGACGTCCCCACCGCTGCGCCGGGCGGCCGCCAGGGCCACCTCGATCAGCTCGGCGAGCAGGGGGCTGACCTGCTGGGACGTGCCGGCGGCCGCGTCGAGCCGGACGATTTCGGCGTCGGCGCGGAAGCGGCTGGCGACCTCGTCGACCGCCGCGAGCTGACCGGCGACGAGCTGCCGAGCTGCGTCGAGTCGGCTCGGGTCGGTCACCACCACCTGCGCGGTCGTGCTCCAGACCGGCCATGTCGCCGACGCCGTCCCCCCGGGCCCTGCGGTGTCGGAGCCCCGCCCGGTCGGGGGATGCGCGTCGGCGGGCCCACCGGCCGGGGAGGTCGTGGTGGGGCCGGGCTCGTCGGTGGCCGGTTTCGCGGGTCGAGTACTCGTCATCGGGGGCATGTCAGGAACCCCCAGTCGTGGCGTGCGCCTGACCGCTGGCGCTCGAAGGCGACGTCGCGCTCGACGAGGTGCCTGAATCGGTGCTGCTCGACGAGCTGGTGCTGTCCGAGGAGCCGGTGCTGTCCGAGGAGCTGGTGCTGTCCGAGGAGCTGGTGCTGTCCGAGGAGCTGGTGCTCGCGGAGGAGTCGGTCGTCGTGCCGCTGGACGAGGTGCCGGTCGTGCCGGTGCCGGTCGTGGTTGTGGCCGAGGTGGCCGAGGTGGCCGAGGTGTCGTCATCCGCGGTGTGCTCGTGGGCTAGGACCCCGAATCCGATGACACCGGCGGCCGCCACGGCGGCCAACCCGGTCGTGACGGGGCCTATCCGTCGGATCCCCTGCTCGCGTGTCGCCATCGCAGCCCTTTCTCACCCGTCGGCCCCCCGTTGCGGAGCGCATGGTTAGGAGGGTGAGAGTTGAGGCTGTGAGGTGGCTGTGCGTAGCCTGTAGACAGGCCCAGGGTCCGGTGTCGCGCGGCTGTCAGGCCCAGAAGGCGGCTGGCAGGGCGTCGAGCTCGCGGGCGGCCTGCTCGAAGTCGGCGGCGATGGGTCGCAGCGCGTCGATGCTCAGCCGGTCGATGATCGCGGCGTTGAGCCGGGCCCGGGCGGCGACGGCCGGGCCGAAGGCGGCGCGGTCGCCGTCGTAGCCGTAGGCGTCCAGCAGCAGGCGCAGCCGTCGAGGCCGGTCGTCGAACGCGGTGAAGCCCTGCGCCTCGACGACGGCGCGGGCGTGCAGCGGCACCCAGGTCAGCGCGGTGAAGGCGAGGTCGAGCTCGCGGGACGACGGTCCGGCGGTGTCCCAGTCGACGAACCCGACGAGTTCGCCGGCGCCGGCGTCCCACACCGCGTTGAACGGCGAGGCGTCGTGGTGGCCGACGACCAGACCCGGCTGCCACGGCCGTCCGGACAGCCAGATGGCGCCGGCCGGCGGCACGTAGCCGGCGGTGACGTCGTGCAGCCGGCGCAGCCACGCCCCGACCTGCGCCAGCGCCTCGTCGGAGAACGCCCACGCCGGCCACGGCCGCCGCTCGCCGATCGTGTCTCCGGCCAGCCAGGTCAGCACCTCGCGGCCCTTCCCGTCGAAGCCGAGCACCCGCGGCGCGGCGGCGAACCCGACCGCGTCGAGATGGCGCAGCAGCCCGTGCACCGCCGGAGTCCAGGGGTTGGCGGGGCGGTGCACGGTGTCGCCGATGCGGACGCCTCCGACGTGTCGGCCACCGGGTAGGCGCTGCTCGGTCACATGCTGCTCATGCATGCTTCGGATTTCTAGGGGTGACGGGGCCGGCACCGCAACAGGTTTTCGGCCGGGCGGCCATGGGTGCGGCTGCTCACCCAGACTCGGCGGGCCTGACCGCAGGGGCGTCGACCATGTCGCGGCGCCAGCGGCGGGGGCTCCACACATCCTGGTCCTCACCCCAGCACGGCGTGCCGTCGAGGTCCCAACGGGTCATGCTGCACCACGCGAACATGCTCGGGTACGGGGTGAAGACCATCCGGCTGACCACCGTGCCCGTCGCGGACAGCGCCCGGCCCAGCTCGTCACGGCCCGTGATCCGCACGGTCGCAGGCCTGCGCTCGCCGTCGCGGTCCACCCGCCGCTCGCCGGCGACCAGCGGGGACCACACGCCGTCCCGCATGAGGTATCCCGTCCATATCCGGTCCGTGCCCTGCCGGTCCTGACCGCTGATGGCGAGGAACGCCTCGGCCGCCGACGCCGTGCCGTAGGCGTAGCCGACGCGCCGCTGCCGCTGGTCGCGCCGCGGGCCCCACGCCCGGTCGCGGATCGCGAAGCAGTCGACGGCGATCGGCTCGCCATGCAGCACCATGGTCCCGGTGACCCGCCCCGGCTGGTCGAGATGACCACCCTGGGCGAACAGGTCGGACTCGCCGCCGGAGACCAGCGGCCGCATCAGGGCCTCGTAGCGCAGGTCAAGGGTGAGCTCGTCGCTGGTGTAGCCGATCTCGTACGTGTGGCCGGGGCGGACGGCGCGCAGGGTGATGCCGTCGGCGAGGCGGGCGTCGCGCAGGTCCGGCGGTTCCGGCAGCGGGATGTGCTGCTGCCAGTGGCGGACCGGAAGCTCCCAGGGCAGGTGGGCGCTGGCGTCGTAGACGGTCACCCCGCCGAACTGGACGCCGAGGTTGGGCCGGAACACCGGGTACACGTAGCCCAGCAGGCGACGTTCGGGCACCATCCAGCTGAACCAGACGGTCTCCGTCCACAGTGGCTCGTCGGCCGGGAACGGGTGCAGCCGGTCGTCCGCCTCCGTCAGGCCCCAGCCCTCAGCGCCGCCGGAACCCTCAGCGCCGCCGGAACCGTCAACGTCATCGCACTCGTCCATGGCCCCCTCGCCGGCTCCGATCCGTGCCGCGAGCACGCTTCCATGAAACTGATGCTGCGTCAATTAGTGCTTCGAGCGCCTGCCATGCCGAGGTGGATGATCTGGGCCTGCGACCGGATGAGTTCGTCGAGCGGCGCCCCGTCGCGGGCGAACCCCTCGCGGCGGGCCGCCGACATCGCCAGCATCATCACCAGCGATCCGGCGAGGCCCACGGGATGGCCGTCGACGACGGCGACCGACAACACGTGGGTGAGCCTCTTCATGGCACCGAGCAGCACCCGGAACACCCGTGGGTCCTCGTCACGGGAGGCGAGCACGATTGTCTCGAGCAGGCCGCGCCGCTCGCCCCAGAAGTCGTAGAACGCCCGGACGAACCGCTCGCACGGATCGGGCGCGCCATCCTGGCGCACCAGCGCCGCGGCCAGCGCGGTCACCTGCTCGAACTGCTCCATGTGCCGCTCGGCGACCTCGGCGACGGCGCTGGGGAGGTCGGGGAAGTAGTGGTAGAAGGTCCCCGGCGAGGTGTTCACCGCGCGGGCGACGTCGGCGACGGCGACGGTCAGGTACGGCGCGGCCAGGCAGCGCCGCTCCACCTCGTCGAGCAGCCGCTGGCGGGTGCGCCGCCCCTTCGGCCCGGGCCCGGCCCCGCCCGCCGGCTGCCGGGACAGCCGGGCCACGTCGCTCAGGCCGGTCGGCTCGGCTGTGGTCATCTCGCCTCCAACATCTCGCCGCTGACATGTCGCCTTCAAAAACTGAGTGCCTTCAAAACTGGGTGCCTTCAAAAACTGGGCGTCTCCAAAAACTGAGTGCCTGTCAATTTTAGCTAGTATCGGGCTCGTCGCCGAGCATGAGAGGACCGCCGTGACCCCAAGCTCGAGCTGGGCCCATCGGACCGACGAGATCGCCGCCGCCCTTGGCGTCGACGCGGTCCGGCTGGTGCCCGTGCCCGCGGGCGCCTCCCGCGAGGCCTACCGCGTCGAGACTCCCGCCGGCGCGGGCATCGCCTTCCTGCGCGCCGACCCGGCCACCGGCGGGGTGATGGACGGCAGCGAGATGACCCTGGCCCGCGAGGCCGAGGTGCTCCGGCGCGTCCGCGCGTGCGGACTGCCCGTGCCCGCCGTGCTCGCGACCCTGTCGGACCCCGCCGGCACCCTGCTGGAGCTCGTCCCCGGCACCAGCAGACCAGACCCGGCGGCCGTCGAGCAGGCCGCGCCGGAGTACATGGCGTTGCTCGCCCGGCTGCACCGGCTCGATCCCGTCGACCTCGGCGTGGCGGCGTCGTCGATCACCGCGGCGCTACGATCCGATCTCGACTGGTGGCGCGAACGAGCCGCCACGACGGGCACCCTGAACCGGCCCCTGATCCGGCTGGCGCTGCGGATCCTCGCCGACGGCCTACCGGACGACCCGGCGCCCGCAGGGCCGGTGCACGGCGACGCCGGCCCCGGCAACCTCATGATCCACGAGGGGCGGGTGGTCGCCCTGCTGGACTGGGAGCTGTTCCACGCCGGCGACCCGCACGAGGACCTCGCCTGGATCTGGATGCGCGGCGCGCACACCGACTTCGGCGATTTCACCATCCGCGTCGCCGAGTACGAGGCCGCCGCCGACGTCGTGGTGGATCCGGGCCGGCTCGACTGGCACGCCGCGTTCGTGATGGCCAAGTCGGTGATCAGCCTGTGGGCCGGGATCACCGCCGCGCGGCCCGGGGCGGACGTGCTCGGCCCGCTCGTCGCCGCGCTCGCCTACGACGCCCTGCTGGGATCCGCGCTCGTCCGGCTGCGCGGCGGCGCGCTGCGCCTGCTCGCGGACCCGGCGGACCCGGCGGACCCGGCGGACCCGGCGGACCCGGCGGACCCGGCGGAGGTCAGGCTCGTCGACCAGCTCGCCGCCCGCCTCGGCGAGACGGACCGCACCACCGCCGCCATCCTCGACCACCTGCGCCGCCAGCTCGCCCTCGAGCCGTGGCGGACCATCCACCTGGCCGCGGACGTCGCCACCCGGCTCCCCGCCGACCCCGCCGACCCGGGCGGTCTCGCGGGCCTCGCCGCCCGCGTCGACGGCGCCGATGCCACGGAGCTCACGGCGCTCGCGACGGTCCTCGGCGCCGCGGCGGATCGAGCCGTCCGCAGCCAACCGCGTGCCGAACGGCTGATCCACCGCGCGCAGCGCAACGGTCTCGGCGTCTGACCGGGTCCGGCGCCTGGTCGCCGGTTGCCGCGCCATCGGGTCGAACCCGGATCGCACCGGGTGGCAGGTGTCCGGTGGGTTCGTCGTGGAGAGGAACCGATCCGTGCGATCTTTCCTCGGCCTGGGCGGCCGTCTCGTGGCGGCGGCGGGGCTGCTCGTGCTCATCCTCGCCGGCACCGGCACCCTCATCGTTCATGGACCCGGGCAGGTGCGCGGCTGGGACACCGATGCCGAGCGCTGGTTCGCCGGGCATCGCACCGCTGGGCTGGTCCACCTCACCGCCGCGGCGACCTACCTCGCCGACACCTGGACGGTCATCGCCGCGACGGCGGTGCTGGCGGCGGTCGTCGGGTGGTGGACGCGGCGCTGGTGGCTGCCGGCGGGGATCATCCTGCTGACCGCGGGGGAGACGGCCGTCTACGAGGCGTCCAACGCCCTCGTGGACCGGCCGCGCCCCGCGGTGCCCCGGCTCGACCGGGGGGATCCGCTGGCCAGCTTCCCGTCCGGGCACACCGCCGCCGCGGTCTGCCTGTACGGCGGCCTGGCCCTCGTGCTGCGCCGGCTCGCCGCGGACGGCCGGCTCGGCCGATCGGCCGGCTCGGGCGGTGTTGGCCGAGGCGGTGTTGGCCGAGGCGGCGTGGGCGGCGGCGGGCATGGCGGGCACGGGGGGCACCCGGCGTCGACCCGGCCTTGGTGGGTCAGGGCGGTGCTGGTCGCGTCGGTGGTCGCCGCGGTCGCCGTGCCGGTGCTCGTCGGGTTCTGCCGGACCTACCGTGGCATGCACCATCCCAGCGACGTGCTCGGCGGTGCCTTTCTCGGCGCGTGTTGGCTCGCGGCCGTCCACCGGCTGGTGCTGGCGCGGGCGGCGCGGCGCTCAGGGCCCTCGCAACGGTCCTCGGCGCGGCGGCGGATCGAGCCGTCCGCAGCCAGCCGCGCGCCGAGCGCCTGATCCGGCGCGCGCAGCGCAGCCGTCGTGGCGGTGACCGAGGCAGCCAGCGACAGGCTCGCCACCTCCTCGGGACCGCCCGGGCCGCCCGCCCCGGTCATCCGCGCCCGGCCGTCGTCGCTCCCGCGGCGAGGGCCAGATCGACGGCGGCCTCGACGTGCAGCCGGGTCGTCGGGAAGACCGGCACCGGGCTGTCCTGCCGGCGGACCAGCAGCTCGATCTCGGTGCAGCCGAGAATGACGCCCTCGGCACCCGCGACTGCCAGCCGTTCGATGACCGCCACGTACTGCTGGCGCGACTGCTCCCGCACGACGCCACGGCACAACTCGTCGTAGATGACGCGGTGCACGAGCGCGCGGTCGGCGGCGGGCGGTACGAGGACGCGCAGCCCTGCGCCGGTGAGTCGATCGCGGTAGAAGGCCTGTTCCATCGTGAACGCCGTGCCCAGCAGGCCCACGGTGCGCAGCCCCGTGGTGGTCACCGCAGCCGCCGTGGCATCCGCGAGGTGCAGTAACGGGACGTCGATCGCCGCCTGGACCTGGTCGGCGACCTTGTGCATCGTGTTGGTGCACAGCAGCACCAGGTCGGCGCCGGCCGCGACCAGCGACCGCGCGGCGGCGGCGAGGACGACGCCGGCCTCGTCCCACCGGCCGGCGGCCTGCATGGCCTCGATGTCGGCGAAGTCGACGGAGAACAGCACACACCGGGCCGAGTGCAGATCGCCGAGCCGCGCCCGGACCAGCTCGTTGGCGAGCCGGTAGTACTCGGCGCTGCTCTCCCAGCTCATCCCGCCCAGCATCCCGATCGTCAACATCGCGTCGTCGGGTCTCCCTCCCTGGTCCGCCCCGACTCATCCTGTCGGACCCTGGTGACACCGCGTCGCAGGTGTCCGGTGTCCGGTGTCCGGTGTCCGGTGTGCGAGCGGGGGCGCGTCGCCGACGGCCGGCGGTGTCAGGCCGGCGCGTTCGCGGTCGAGGGCGAGAGCGCCCCGGCGGGGTCGGGGTCGGTGCCGAAGGCGTGCAGGAAGGTGTCGACCGCGGCGCGGGCTACGGCGTGCTGCTCGGCGGCGGGGACGACCCGCGTGCCGTACCGGCAGCGGGCCTCCAGTGAGCCGGTGAGCAGGGCGGCGAGCTGCTCGGCGGCGGCGGCTGGGTCGCCCATGTGCAGGTGGCCGGCCAGGGCGAAGCGGGCCAGGCGGTCGGCGAGCGCCTCGGTGATCGGGTCCGATGCCCGGCCGGAGATGATGTCGAGCAGGTCCGGGAACTGGGCGATCTCCGCGTAGAGCAGGCGCCGCAGCGCCCAGGCCCGCTCGTCGCAGAAGCACTCGACCAGCCGCCGGCCCACGTCCTCCAGCGCCGCGCGCAGGTCACCGGCGTGGTCGCGTAGGCGGTCGACGGCCGCGAGGTTCTTCGCCTTCGCCCGGTCCGCCTCGGCGGCGATCGCCGCGCGCAGCAGGGTCTGTTTGTCCCCGAAATGGTTGTAGATCGTGTGCTTGGCGACGCGCGCCTCGGCGGCGATCACGTCCAGCGTGGCCTGCGCGTATCCCTCGCGGGCGAACACCACGAACGCGGTGGCGAGGATCGCCTGGCGCTTGTCGATGCGACCGCGCGCACTCGGCCGGGTGGGCGAACCCGCGGCCGCGACGTCCGCTCCGGCGGCCAAGGCCGGCGTCCTCCCACTCATCGGATCACCGTATCGCATCGTCCTCTCAATCTGCACCCATTGGTGCATTGCAGTGAACCGGGCCGTTTCAGGGAACGTGACGGGCTGTTATGGTGCACCGACTGGTGCATAAAAAGGGACTGGAAAGGTGAAGCAGATGGCTCAAGTGCTGGACGAGGGCCGGTTCGATCCCGCGCTACGGCGGCTGATCGGAGTCGTCCTCCTCGGCGGGATCATGGGGATCCTCGACGGCTCGATGGTGGCCGTCGGGGTCGACACCCTGGCCGCACGATTCGACGCGGCGCTGAGCACGATCGGCTGGGTCTCCACCGGCTACCTGCTGGCGCTGACCGTCGCCATCCCGGTCACCACGTGGGCCGTCGACCGGTTCGGCGCCCGCCGGCTGTGGCTGGCGGGCCTCGGCGCCTTCCTGGCCGCCTCGCTCGCCTCCGGGCTGGCCTGGAACGTCAGTACCCTGATCGTCTTCCGGGTTCTGCAGGGGCTGGCCGCGGGCCTGCTCGACCCGCTTGTGCTCACCCTGCTGGCCCGTGCCGCCGGCCCGCGTCGGGCGGGCCGGGTGATGGGGCTGATGGGCATGGTCCTCTCCGCCGGCCCGGTCCTCGGCCTCATCGTCGGCGGCGCCGTGCTGACACACCTGTCCTGGCGGTGGATGTTCCTGATCAACCTGCCGATCGGGGCGGTCGCGCTGGTCGGCGCGCTGCGTGTCATCCCGCGAGACACGCCGACCGGCGAGGCGCCGCGAACCCGGCTCGACATCGTCGGGGTGGCGCTGCTCGGACCCGGATTCGCCACGGCGGTTCTGGCCCTGTCCCAGGCCGCGGACCGCACCACCGTCGCCGCCTGGCAGGTGCTGCTCCCGCTGGCCGCCGCCGTCGCTCTGCTCGCCGGCTACGCCGTGCACGCCCTGCGCCCGGCGGCCGTGCGGCGCACGCCGCCGCTGATCGACCTGCGGCTGTTCACCAGCGGCGGCTTCTCGGCCAGCGTCACGATCATGATGCTGGTCGGCCTGGCGATGTTCGCGAACCTGTTCGTGCTTCCGCTGTACTACCAGCAGCAGCACGGGCGCGGCCCGCTCGCCTCCGGGCTGCTCGTCGCGCCGTTCGCCGTCGCCGCCATCGTCGGCATGCCGCTGGCGGGCCGGCTGTCCGACCGGCTCGGCGCCCGGCGGCTGGTCCGCGCCGGGGCGCTCGTCGCCGCCGTCGGCGAGTTCGCGTTCACCCGGGTGGGGGCGCACACCGCCGAGGTCTGGCCGGGGCTCGCCGCGTTCGTCGTCGGCCTGGGGCTGAGCTTCGTCGGCGCCCCGACGATGGGCTCGCTGTACCGGACGCTGCCGCCGGCGTCGGTGCCGCAGGGCAGCTCGGTGCTCTACATCCTCAACCAGTTCGGCGCCGCGATCGGGATCGCCGTCGTCACTCTCATCCTGGCCACCGTGGGCGACGGCACCGGCGTGGCCGGGTTCCACGGGGTCTACTGGTTCGCGTTGGCCACCATCGCGATCATCCTGACCGCCGGCCTGTTCCTCCCCGGCCACCCGCAGCCCGCGCCGCGGTCGGCCGCCGAGCCGGCGACGGAATCGGCCGCCCTGGCGGCCACGGAACCCGGTGCGGTGTCCGAGCCGCTCGCTGTCCGAGCCCGGCAGTAGCCGCGCCGCTGGCTGCCTGCAGGGCTCGAGAAGGCTGGGGTGCTCGAGAAGGCTGGGGTGCTCGAGAAGGCTGCGGTGCCGGCCGGGTGGGTTGGCCGGCCTGAGCCGGGCACGCCGAGGTCATGGCATCTGACAGGAATCCGCTGGTCCGCTCGGGTCTAGCGCGACCCGCCCACGCCCACGCTCACGCCCAGGCCGGTGCGCGATCCCGTGCGGCCGGTTCACCCGTCGACCCAGACCCGGGCCACACCGCCGGCCTCGAACCCGGCGGTGGCGTGCCGCCGGGGGAGACTCCACCCGGTGAGGACTCCACCGGCGGGGCGGTCAGCGGCGATGACCAGCCCAACGCCGAACCCCGCAAACCCAACCGAACCCCGATGGTCATTACGTTGATCGCGGTCGCGATGGCCGTCCTGCTTGTCGCGGGATTCCTCCTGGCCGATGCGCTTATGCGCACGATCTGAATCGTCTCGCGGTCTCGCCGTCCCACCGCTTCGTAGTCGTGGCAGGCATCCACGGATGCGTACCGCGCAGACTCCTGGATGTGCCGGAAATCCGCCCGCCCGGTCGGGTTGAGTGCCGGAACAGCGCAGTGCGGCGGCTACCGGTGGTGGACGAGGACCGTGTCGTCGGCGTCGTCAGCCTGGGCGACCTGGCCCGAGAGGGGGACAACGAGTCCGTGCTCGGCCAGGTCGGCTCGGTGCCGGCCAACCGGTGACGCCGGATGACCGGCACCGTCGGCGACCAGGGCACTGTCGGCGACCAGGGCATCGTCGGCGGCCGGAGTGCCGGCGGGAGCCTGCGATCGGGCCGGGAGGCGAGTGCCACCGGTCCGACCGCAGGAATGCCGCGATCGGTCAACCGTGACTGGTCAGGACTTCCCGGACAGTTCCTTGGAGATTGCGTTCGGGCTGCTGTACTGCCGCTCCGGAATGTTCTCCAGAGTGCGGATGAGGGATTCGTCCGCGCCGTTCTCCTTTGCCTTCTTCACGATCGCCGAACGATCGGCCGGGTAGTCGACGCCCTTGAGGAACTTCTGCGCTTCGATTGCTGTGGTCATGAAGCCATCCTGACCCGCCGCCCGGCCGTCAAAACCTCGTCCGCGGAATACTGTGGAATGTGACGTCGACGTTTCGGAAGCCGGTGAAGGTACCTGGTGGAGTCAGCTGTAGAAGGTCTCGTCCACCACCTCGCCAGGAAGGTGGGCGAGAGCCCGCAGCAGATTTACGAGGCCGCGCGCATCGGGTGCGAACTTCTCGGTGTCCACATTGATGCACAGCAGTGCGACCAGGCCGAACACTCGGTGGTAAATCGGGATGGCCGTGCTTCTTGTCCTGCGACCGTCCGGCAGACGGCCCTGGCAGGCGGCCAATTCGGGGCCCGGCGGGTTCACGATCCGAGCCACCGCCACATTGCTCACCGGCGAACCCGTCTGTCGTCCGGTAGACATGTTCTGGATGGCGCAGACCGAACGGAGGGGGCCTCGGGTGTCGTGCAGGACGAACTCGATCGGTGGGTGGGCGGACATCACACCAGCATCGCCGGTCAGAACGTCCTGCTGGTTCTGGGCCACCAGGTAGACGAGTTCCACCGGATACGACGGCCCCCGGTCCGGCCGTCGTCCGATGTGGGCGACGCAGGTGGTGTTCGGCCCGGTGAACCGACCCCACCCGGGTCGTCGCGCACGGCATCGTCGATCCCGGCCACCGGTATTCCGGTGTACCGGCGAACTCGCCCGCATCTCCGGAGCTGGCGCACGCCTACGGGAAGAGGGCCCGCCACGTGGTCCTGGCCCGGCACGGGCTCGGGCTCGGGCGATTCCCGGCCGACTGGGACGACGTCCTCGCACAGGCAGCCCGATGACCAGCACGGCGACGGTTTAGCCCTGGATTGCCCCGGATATGGGGATGTCATGTCGGTCGGGTCGGAGCCACCAGTTGGAACCTTTCTTGACCGGTTCGTCCTGCCGGCGGGTCCGGCCGCTCCCGGTCAGGCCCGTCGGAGACTGGCGGCGGACCTGGCCGGCAGGGGAGTCCAGGCCGAGGTGACCGAGACCGTCCTGCTGCTCGCCAGCGAGCTGGTCACCAACGCCGTGCTGCACGGCCACGGCGAGCCGGTGCTGGAGATCCGGACCACGGAGACCATGGTGTGGGTGGGCGTGGGGGACCCGGACCGCCATCCGCCGCGGGCGCGCCCCGCCGACGCCGACGCGCTCGGCGGCCGCGGCCTGCACCTCGTCGACGCCCTCGCGCAGGACTGGGGCGCGGCGCCGGTCCCCGGCGACGGCAAGACCGTGTGGTTCCTCCTACGGCGCTGACGCCGGCCGCGGACGCGGGATCGCCAGGCAGGTCAGCCCGGCGAGGACGATCGCCGTGTCGGTGATGATCCAACCCAGGTCGTAGGCGTCGGTGAGCGAGCCGAGGTCGCCGGCCGTCGCCCCGCCGAGCGCCGCGACGAGCAGGGCGGTCCCGATCACGGTGCCGATCTGGCGGGCCATGGTCACCACCGCGGAACCGGTGGAGAAGCTTGCCGCCGGCAGTGCGGTGACGGCCGCGCTGATCAGCGTCGGCAGAATCAGCCCGACACCGACGCCGGTGAGCAACATCCCGGGCAGCATGGCACCGACGTAGTCCGGCTGCGGGTCCAACCGCAGGATCCACCAGGTGATCCCGCCCGCGAACACGCCGCAGCCGGCGGCGGCCACCCGCCCCGCCCCGAGGCGGGCCACCAGCGGCCCGGCGGCGATGGCCAGACCCGGCACCATCAGCGGGCCGGGAGCGATGGCGAGCCCGGTCCGCAGCGCCGACCAGTGCCAGACGTTCTGGCACCACAGGACCGCCGACAGCAGCATGGCCGCGAACGCGACGCTGAACACGAAGGCGGCCACCGAGGCGGTGCTGAAGGTCCGCACGCGCAGCAGCGGCAGCGGCAGGACCGGTGCGGGATGATGCGCCGAGCGGTAGACGAACGCGGCGAGCAGCAGCACGCCGGCGCACAGCGCCCCGACGACGCCCGCCGAGCCCCAGCCCCAGTCCGGCCCGCGTACCAGGCCCAGCGCCAGCGCCGCGATCCCGACCGTCAACAGGACCGCACTCGCCAGATCGGTCCGTACCGCGCCGGGGCGTTGCGGCGGGTGGGGCAGTACCCGCGGTCCGGTGACGAGTACGGCGAGCGCGACCGGCAGGTTGATCAGGAACACCCACCGCCAGTCGAGCTCGGTCAGCAATCCGCCCACGACGGGGCCGAGCGCGGCCGCCAGCCCGCTCACCGCCGTCCAGGCCCGCACCGCCGCCCCGCGTCGCGCGGGCGGCGCCGCCGCGAGCAGCAGGCCGAGGGATGCGGGGGTCATCACGGCGGCGCCCGCCGCCTGCAGCACCCGGGCGGCGACGACGAACCACACGGTGGGGGCGACGGCGCACAGCGCGGAGGCCAGCGCGAAGATCCCGGTGCCGACGAGGTAGGCACGGCGCGGGCTGGTCCGGTCGGCGAGGTTCCCGGCCGGCACGAGCAGCGCGGCGAAGACGACCGCGTACCCGTTGAGCACCCACGACAGCGACGACAGCGACGACCCGTCGAAGTGCCGGCCCATGTCCGGCAGGGCGACGTTGACGATGAACAGGTCAAGGTTCGACATGGCGACCCCGGCCGCCACCACCGCGAACACCCGCCCGAACCGCCCAGCCGGCGCGCCGCTGCCCGCCTTCCTGACCGTCGCGGTGCCGCTCGTCGCGGTGCCGCTCGTCGTGGTCGTGCCCGCTGTCGTGCTGATGGTGGCGGGCCCGCGGGCGGATGGACGCTCCCCGACGGGGGAGATCGTCGGTGGTTGCCCGGATCGGCGCGCTGCATCGGCGCTGTCGTCCATGCTCTCTGTTCCCTCGCACTAAGTTTGAAAATACAACTGACCTCGTCGGAGCGGAGCCTAGTCGCGGTGGGTTGGAGAATCCAACGATCGGCCGGTGGGGCGGGCAGGCCCGGCTCGGCTGCCGATGGTTGCCCGCAGGCGTGAGGACCTCCTGGGCCCGGGGATGGTTGATGCGCGAGGGGCGCGGCCAGCCGCGGGCGTGGGGAAGGCTGCCGCCGCCCGAGGCGAGGCGCGGTCCCGGCCACCCTTCGCCGACTCGGGATCGACCGCTACGACCAGACGCAGACGGTTCACCGGGTTCCCGCCGCACACGACGTCGCGGCAGCGCTCCTCGTGGACCAGGGTGCCGACGTGTACACAACGTGCACGCCTGATCCGCGAAAAAGGTAGTCCCACGCACCCGCTGACCAGCTACTACCGGACCGAACGCGTCGCAGGCACACATCTGACGAACAAGAGCGCCGGCCCGGGTGGCGGGTTTCGGGTCTGGACCGAAATTCACAAGAGTGTTGCGAGAACGGGCGGGCAAGCGATGTCGAGACAGCTTTCCGTCAATGTGCTCTGTACGCAACCTACTATTAACGGGAGAAGGTCGCCCGGCACGGTAACGGATTGTCGGACGGTGGGACCCGCCGCCGTCGGCCCGGCTTCCGGCGGATCGCGATCGTGGTTCCTGGTTGGGGTGCCGAAGTGCGGGAGCCCAATGACGGTCCACGGCGTCCAGACTGCACATGACCTCCAGCGGTCACGCCCCGAACCCCGGCGGTCACCCGTGGCGGTGTCGTGCGACCGGGTGTTCTGGGTGTGGCTGTCGTGTGACTGGGCGCGGGCGGTTCACCCGGACATGCTGTGATCCCGCGGACACGTAGCCGGCACCCCACCGGAGTGCCAAATCTCGCCGTTGTGGGTCCGCCGCACGTTGACGCCGTGCATGTCTTTGGGCCAGATTGGCCCAGCATACGAAACCGACAATCAACCTAAAAGGGCCATATAGCGGCCCCTGCCGAGGAGTGTGCCGTGACGCTACTGGTCCGCTGGTGCCAGCGGTACCGATGGCTGGTCGTCGCGGTGTGGCTGATAGGGCTGATCGCCGCGACGAACATCTCCCAGGAGAAGGGCGCCCGGTTCAGCCAGGATCTCGGTGTTACCGGCGCCGAATCGCAGCAGGCGATGGACCTGGTGGCCGACATCATGCCGGACAAGAAGCTGCCGGACCTGGAGATGATCGTCGTGCGGGCCCGGGCTGGTGACGTGCAGGCACCCGAGGTGCGGGCGCGGGTCGCCACGATGCTCGCGCAGCTCGGCAAGCTTCCCGGCGTCAGCGGCGTGTTCGACCCCTACAGTCCGATCGGCGCCGTGCCGCTCGGCGGCAGCCCCCTGAGCGCGGACGGACACACCGCGATCGTCTCCGTGCTCATGAAGGGCGCCCCGGCCTCTCCCGACCTCCCCGTGATGCGCAGGCTGATCGCCACCGCCCGCGACTACGACGGGCCCGATCTCCAGGTCGAGATCACCGGGCCCGCCACCACGGTGGTCGTGCAGGGGACGATCTCACCCTGGCCGATCGCCATCGGCATCGGCGTGGCGCTGCTCATCCTCTGCCTGACGGTGCGGTCGCCGGCGGCCGTCATCGTCTGCGCCGGCGCCGCGGGGGCGACGACCGCGGGGGCCCTCGCCGGAGTTACCCTGCTCTCCCAGCGGGCGAACGTCATGCAGCTCGCACTGTTGCTGACGTTGGTGCTCGCCTTCGGCCTGAGCCTCGGCTCCGCCCTCGTCATCGTCAACCGCGCGCAGAGCGGCCTGCGGCAGGGACGCAGGCCCGCGGACGCGGTGCGCGAGGCGATGCGCCACCCCGGCCGCGCGACGCTGGCGGGCAGCCTCGGGCTCGCCGTGGTCATGCTCGGCACCAGCGCGCTGCGGTTGAGAGTGTTCGACGGCCTCGCCCTGGCCGGGTTCACCGCCGCCGCCGTGAGCATCCTCGCCGTCGCCACGCTGCTCCCCGCGATGCTGGCGATCTCCGGGCGTGGCCTGCTGGTCTGGGCCGAACGCAACCACCTGCTCGCCACCGGAACCGGCCTGCCGGTGCGGCCGGGACTGCGGTCGTGGTGGGCGGGGATCGTCGGGCGCCATCCCCAGGCGCTGGCCGGCGTCGCGGTCGCGCTGCTCACCATTCTGGCACTGCCGGTCGTCGGCCTGCGCCTCGGCGGCTCCGACAACGGCGTCGACCCGACGTCGACGACGAGCCGGCGCGCCTTCGACCTGATCAGCCAGGAGTACTTCCCCGGGCTCAACGGGCAGATGATCGTCGTCGCCACGGGCGTGCCCGCCGATCAGCCCACCGCCGTGGCGCACCTGCTGACGGCCCTCGAGGGCACCCGCGGCGTGCACCGGGCCTTCCTCGTCCTGCAGAACGCCCCGGCGGCGAGCGCCCTGATCCAGGTGCTGCCGAACGACCCGCCCCGGTCGGCGGCGGCCAGCGACCTCGTGCACCGGCTGCGCGACACCACGGTGCCGGCGGCGATCGCGGGCACCTCCCTGGAGGTCTACGTCGGCGGCCAGACGGCGATCTTCGAGGACATGTCGGACCGCTTCGCCCGGGTCCTGCCCGCCTTCCTGATCCTGGAGCTGGGGGTGCTCGGGGTGGCGGTCCTGCTCGGCCTGCGCTCGGTGCGGCACAGCCTGGCGATCACCGCGGCCAGCATGCTCGCCCTCGCGGCGACCCTGGGCGTCATCACCTCGGTCTTCTGCAACGGATGGCTGGCCTCCGGGCTCGGCGTGCGCACGGGCCCGATCGAGCCGTTCATCCTCGGCCTCATCCTCATCATCGTGTACGGCCTGTCGATCGGCATGCATCTGACGCTGCTGAGCCGGCTGCGCGGCTCCGCCGACGCCCCGGATCCCCAGGCCGCGATCAGCAGCCGGCACGCGGACGTCGGCGGTGTCGTCATCACGATCAGCATGATCATGCTCGCGGTGTTCATGGCGCTCACGGCGCAGCAGGTACGGATGATGAAGCTGCTCGGCATCGGGCTGTCCGTGGGGGTGATCCTCGACGCGCTCCTGCTGCGGGTGGTACTGCTGCCCGCGCTCATCCACCTGGTCGGGCTGGATCATCGC
>NZ_JAMPTM010000132.1 GCF_025403375.1 Frankia gtarii | reverse complement strand
CCTCCGCCCCCGTGCCCGCTGCCTCCGCCGCCTCCGCCGCGCGCGAGTACGACGGGCGCGGCCGCACAGGCCGAGTCCTGGCAGGCCACCACGCCCCCGGTGACGAGCGTGACGGCGAGAGCGAGGGTCAACAGTCCCTTACGCATGCGATCAGTCCTCCGTGAGCGCCGACCGGGTGATCAGCGCAGGGATCGCCGCCCACAGCACCGCGAGGACGGTCAGGGTCGCGCCGGCGGCGACCACGGCGGTGGTCCGACCCTTGGTCACATCGAAGATCAGCAGGACCACGCCGGAGATCGCCAAGGCCAGGACGCCGAGCCCGACCTGGGCGAGCCGGTTGGCGATCTGGACCAGCGTCTCCTTCTCCTGCTTGCGGAACAGGGCGCGATGCAGGCTCACCGGCATGATCAACAGTCCGGTCGCCGTGATCGAAAGCAGCACGATCGACAGGTAGAGCCACTCCTGGCCCGCGGTGAGGGTGGCGAAGCGGTTCTGGAACGGCAGCGCCAGCAGGAAGGCGGTCAGCAGCTGCACGCCGGTCTGGGCCACCCGCAGCTCCTGCAGGATGTCGGTCCAGTTGCGGTTGCGCCGTTCCTGCGTGGACTCCGCGTCTTCCTGGCCCGCCCGGTTCGCCTGCGAACCCGGGCCGGCGAGGTCGGACGTGTCGGTGATACCGGTCATGGCGGGAGATCTACCCCGCCCGTACCGCCCCACCCGAACCGGCCTGCGGCGAGCGACGTGCACCGCCATCGTCGTTCCATGGTCTATCTCACATGGTCCGGGGGAGTCGGAGCCCGGGGTGGATCGGCACAAAGCGTGCCTGTGGCTCGAATGTGCCGCAGAGCCGGCCGTCTATGGGAAGACCCCGGCGAACCGGGTGTCGTACACTTCCCCGCGGCGACTCGCCGACCCCACGGTGTCGATTCCGCGTTCCGGTCCGGTGGACGCGTTGACCTGCGTGTCCATTCGCGGCCTCCGCAGCCACTGTGCTGATCGTGACTACCCGACGCCGGCTCGTCGACGAGCACCCGACCGTACCCATCGCTGCGATCAAGGTAGCGGCGCTCACGCGGCATATCTTGATACCCAGACGAAGTAGACGTGAAGCGGAGTGCCGGTGACTGATTCGACGATCATCTATACCCACACGGACGAGGCCCCGGCCCTGGCCACGTACTCGTTCCTGCCGGTGGTGCAGGCGTACGCGGCGACGGCCGGCGTTCAGGTAGAGAGCCGCGACATCTCCCTGGCGGGGCGGATCATCGCCAGCTTCCCCGAGCATCTCGAACCCGGGCAGCGCATCGACGACGCGCTCGCCGAGCTCGGTGAGCTGGCGAAGACCCCCGGGGCGAACATCATCAAGCTGCCGAACGTCTCGGCGTCGATCCCGCAGCTGCGGGCGGCGGTCGCCGAGCTGCAGCAGCAGGGCTACGCGCTGCCGGACTACCCGGACGACCCGCGTACCGACGCCGAGCGTGAGATCCGCGCCCGCTACGACCGGATCAAGGGCAGCGCCGTCAACCCGGTGCTGCGCGAGGGTAACTCCGACCGCCGCGCCCCCGCCTCGGTGAAGGGCTACGCCCGAGCGCACCCGCACCGGATGGGCGCGTGGAGCGCGGAGTCGAAGACGAACGTCGCCACCATGGGCGCCGACGACTTCCGCTCCACCGAGAAGTCGGTGATCATCCCCGCGGACGACACCCTGCGCATCGAGCTGGCCGGGGACGACGGCAGCACCACCGTCCTGCTGCCGGCCCTGCCGGTGCTCGCCGGTGAGGTCGTCGACGCCGCCGTCCTGCGGGTCGCCGCGCTGCGCGAGTTCCTCACCGCGCAGATCGCCCGGGCCAAGGCCGAAGGCGTGCTGTTCTCCGTGCACCTCAAGGCCACGATGATGAAGGTCTCCGACCCGATCATCTTCGGCCACGCGGTCCGCGCCTTCTTCCCGAAGACCTTCGCCGCCTACGGCGAGGTGCTCGCCGCCGCCGGGCTGACCCCGAACGACGGCCTCGGCGGCATCCTCAAGGGCCTCGACGCGCTGCCCGACGGCGCGGCGATCAAGGCGTCGTTCGACGCCGAGCTTGCCGAGGGCCCGGCGATGGCGATGGTCGACTCCGACCGCGGCATCACCAACCTGCACGTGCCCAGCGACATCATCGTCGACGCCTCCATGCCCGCGATGATCCGCACTTCCGGCCACATGTGGGGCCCGGACGGCGCGGAGGCCGACACCCTCGCGGTGCTGCCGGACTCCAGCTACGCCGGCATCTACCAGGTCGTCCTCGACGACTGCCGCGCCCACGGCGCCTACGACCCGGCGACGATGGGCTCGGTGCCCAACGTCGGCCTCATGGCGCAGAAGGCCGAGGAGTACGGCAGCCACGACAAGACCTTCGAGGTCCAGACCACCGGCACCGTCCGCGTGGTCAACGCCGCCGGCGAGGCCGTGCTGGAGCAGGCGGTCGGCGCCGGCGACATCTTCCGCGCCTGCCAGACGAAGGACGCCCCCGTCCGGGACTGGGTGAAGCTCGCCGTCACCCGCGCCCGCGCCACCGGCGACCCGGCGGTGTTCTGGCTGGACGCCACCCGCGGCCACGACGCCCGGCTGATCGAGAAGGTCCGGGCCTACCTGCCCGAGCACGACACCTCCGGCCTCACCATCGAGATCAAGGCGCCGGTCGAGGCGATCGCGTTCTCCCTGGAGCGGATCCGCCGCGGCGAGGACACCATCTCCGTCACCGGCAACGTGCTGCGTGACTACCTGACCGACCTGTTCCCCATCCTGGAGCTCGGCACGAGCGCCAAGATGCTCTCGGTCGTCCCGCTGATGAACGGCGGCGGCCTGTTCGAGACCGGCGCCGGCGGCTCCGCGCCCAAGCACGTCCAGCAGCTGGTCAAGGAGAACTACCTGCGCTGGGACAGCCTCGGCGAGTTCCTGGCGCTCGCGGTCAGCTTCGAGCAGTTCGCGATCTCGACGGGGAACGCGCGGGCGAAGGTCCTCGCCGACACCCTCGACCGGGCGACCGCGACGTTCCTCAACGAGGACAAGTCCCCGGCCCGGCGCGTCGGCGGCATCGACAACCGTGGCAGCCACTTCTACCTGTCGCTGTACTGGGCACAGGAGCTGGCCGCCCAGACCGACGACACCGCTCTCGGTGAGGCCTTCGCCCCCCTGGCGAAGACCCTCGCCGGCGAGGAGAAGACCATCGCCGAGGAGCTGCTCGCCGTGCAGGGCTCCCCGGCCGACATCGGCGGCTACTACCAGCCCGACCCGGTCAAGGCCACCGCCGTCATGCGCCCGTCGCGCACCTTCAACGAGGCCCTGGCCCTGCTCGGCTGACCGGCGGCGGCTCAGCCAGCCGACGGCCGGCCCGGAGCTCCACGGTTGCCCGGACCGCCGGGGACCGACACGCGAACATGCCCGAGCTCATCGCCCACCCGCACGAGGGCGGGCGATGAGCTCGTCCGGATCAATGCCCTGACCTGCGCCGATGATGAATCTCATCCGCTACCGATCGCGTGCGGCGGAGATGCCGAGGGTGGCAGGTGGGTCAGCGGCCGGCCGCACCCGTGGGGGATGAGGGGGCGGGAGTCGCCTGCCGATCGGAGTCGTCGTGGCACCGCAAGGGCTTGTGGCACTGCGGCACCACGAACGGCGACGCCGGCGGATAGGTGACCACGAGCCCCCTTCCACCCGAGCTGGCATTGGGCCCGGCCGTGTGCTGCGGAAGGTTCTCGCCCGGACTGTTGGCACCGTAGAACGTTCGGCTGAGCCCTTGTGGTGAGCCAGCGCCGCCCCCGGCTGCGCTGGCGGCGGCCGGAGGCGGCCCGGCGCCACCGTTACCGGCCGGGATCGGAGACGGTGGGATCCGAGCAGGCTGGGCGGCGGCGGCCCCGCGCGCCGGCGAGCCCGCCCCGACGCTGCCCCTGGCCGCGGAGCCATGCGTCGCGCCGCCCGTGGCGGGCACGGGGATTCCGGTCGCGGAGGCGGCCACCGCCGTCGGCTGCCGTGCGCCGATCGTTGCCCCGCTGGAGGTGTCGCCCGACGCCGCGAGGCTGGCCGAAGCCGAAGCCGAAGCCGAAGGCGCAGCCGCAGGCCGCCCGTTCGGCTCTCCGTCACCGTCCGACCCCCCGCAGCCCGCCAGGCCGACGGTGAAGAGGGCCGCGGCGACAATGGTCCGCCTCACCTGTCGCCTGCTCGCACGGTCGGTCAGGAGCTGAGCCTTTTCCCGCCCCGGCCTCCTCTGCGGCGCTCGGCTCCCTGCTCCGGCGCCGCCGGAAGACCGCCGGTCGAGAATCCCCTGGTCATCGTTCCATCCGAGCACCGACGCACCCGCGTCCACCACAGCCCCACCTCTGAGCGCCGATCACCGGTCCGCCGTCCCCGGGCGGACCTACGGTAATGACCTTCTCACTCGGCCAGCTGGGTGGTCGGCACAGGGAGCGCTGCGGGGATGACCCGTCAGCGCGGTAATGCCGGTGTGCTGCTCGTTCCGCCCGGCGGCCCGGACGGAACGAGCAGCGCGCCTCAGAGGTAGGTGGCGCCGAATGCCTCGATGAACTCGAGCGACTCCTTCGGTGACCCGCCGGGCGCCGAGATGATCAGATTGGTGACGCCGGCGTCGGCGAGGGTCTGGAACGCCTCGCGGTGACGGTCGGCCTCGTGGTCGGGGCGGTTGATGGTGGCATCGAGGTAGGCCGGGGCGATGTCGAGCTGCGATCCGCGCTCGCCGGCCAGCTCACGCAGCTCGCGGATCTTCGCGGCCATGGCCTCGGTGGTCGCGAGCTGGGCGGTCCTGGTGGTGGTGAACAGCTCCGCCGGCCCCCCGAGCGGCATCCAGCCCTGGACCTTCTGCGCGACCCGGCGCAGCGTCAGCTTCGAGTTGCCACCGATCCAGATCGGGATCGGGTCCTGCGCCGGCCGGGGCCGGGCGATCACGTCACGCGCCGAGAAGTGCTTGCCCTGGTAGCTGAACGGCTCGCCCTTCCAGTGCAGCGGCAGCACCTCGAGGGCCTCGTCGAACAGCTCGTTGCGCTCGTCGAAGTCGACGCCGAGGGCGAAGAACTCGGCCTTCTGATAACCGGTGCCGACGCCGAGCGTGAGACGGCCGTGGGAGATCTTGTCCAGGGTCGCGGCGGACTTCGCCAGCAGGAACGGGTTGCGGTAGGGCACCACCGCCAGATAGGTCAGCAACCGCAGCCGGGTGGTGACGGCGGCCGCGGCGCTGAGCGCGACGAACGGGTCGAGCGACTGGTGGCCGCCCGACGCGAGCCAGCGGGCGCCGGGGACCGGATGTTCGGTGAAGGCGAACCCGTGGAAGCCGGCGGCCTCGGCGGCGGTGGCGAGCTCGCCTACGTCACCGCTGTCCAGCAGGTCACCCTCGGTGCCGTTGGTCTCGGGATACTGGTACACGAACCGCAACGCGCGCTCCTCATCCACTCGGCCCGCCCACTCGACGTGCCCTGCACCACACACTGCCCTGTTCTGACGGATGTGCCAAGTTTTGCGCCGACCAGCCCGTTCGCCTGGAAGTCTGATGCGGAAACGGGGAGCAGCGTCATGCTGGACGAAGTGCTTATCATGTGCGCCGCGCGGGAAGATCTGGATCTTGCCTGGTCCGGGACCTTGATCGGGCGTGAGCCGGCCGGGCGCCGAAGCGACCATGTCGCTGAGATGATGCTGCGTCAGCTTGCAGACGGAGAGCCTGGTCACGCCGCCGATCTGGCCACCGCGACCGATCTGTCGCCGATTCCGGCGGCGCTGTCGGAACCGGACGCGTCAGCCGCGGCCCTGGCGCTGACAAAGAGCCCCGCCCGCGCGGCGGCCTGGGTGCTCACCGTGCGGATGGGTCGCCTGTGGTTCCCGGGAAACCTGTCCGGTGAGGACCTGGCGGCGCTGCCACTGCTGGGGGCGGAGCGGGTGCAGTCCGTGGTCGCGGCGGCCGGCGGAGACCGGGCGGACCGCCTGCTCGTCCGTCTCGCCGCCGAAGTCGGCATGCTGCGGTCCTCGGTGGTCGGCGCGCGCAGAACCGGGCCGCAGCGGGGACAGGCCGCCGCCCGCCGCTATGTCGAGTACCTCCAGGCGCAGCGCACGGTCGCCCTCGACCTGGGACTGCGCAGGACCGCGGACCGCATGGCCCTGGTCGCCGCCGACCTCCTGCGGCTCGGCGGCCTTCACGACGACGCTCGGCGTGTGGTGACCGAGCTGGCGGACCGTCTGCGCGGTTCGACCGACCGCGCCGACACCCTGATGTCCGCACAGTGCCACCTGCTGATCGGGGACGGACTGGTCACTCCTGGTTCGTCACCGGAAGTGCTTGGTCTCGACCTGGGGGAACTCGGCCACACTCCGGCGCCGGTGCCGCCCGAGGACAGGGCGGACGCCGAGAGCTCCTACCGCACCGCGCTGCACTTGTGTACCGAGGTCAATGCTCCGCGTGGGATCGCGGCGGCAGCGCTTCGCCGGGCCTACCTACGGCGGCTCGCTGGCGATGACGCACAGGCGTCGGCGCTGGCCGCGGCAGCCGCGAATCAGTTCGCCGCGGCCGGTGACTCGGCGGGCTTCCATCTCGCTGTCCTTCACCGGGTGTTGGCCGACGTCGCGGCCGGTCAGCTCAGCGCCACGGGGCCTCCCGTCGCCGCCGAGATCGTCCGGTGGGCTACCACGGTCGGCAGCCCCAGCTATGCGGCCGGCCTCGCTCGAGTGGCGCGCGGGGTCGGGCGACGTTGGCGCACGGCTGGCGATGTCGAGCGGGCGCGGGTCACGCTCACCTTGGCCAACGACATCACCACGGGCCTCGATGATCCGGTCGAGTCCCGATCGGCACTGGCCGACCTCGCTGATCTCTACGTCTCCATCAACAGTCGACGTCCGGCGATCGTCACCTTCGAGCTGGCGATCAATCGACGGCTGCCCGAGGTCGGTGGCTGGGACGACCGGGCGCCGATGCCGTTCACCGTCTGGTCTGAGCTGGCCGAGCTCGTCCTCGGCCAGCTTGCGATGCTCGTCGAGGTTCGGGACCTCCCCGGCCTGACCCGAAGCGCCGGGCGGATGCGCGCACTGCTGGCCCGCCGACCGCACGCGACCGAACCCGCGCTCGCCTACGATCCTGCGGTCAGCGGTGAGCGCGTTCTGTCCGCCCTGATCGAACTCGGCGCGCGAAGGGTGACCTCGGCCGGGGTCCCGGCCACCGAGACCGAGTTCGCACCCCGGGTGACTGCGGCTGTCTCGGCCGGCCTCGCCACCCAACTGGTGCTGCTCGCGGCGATGGGACCACTCCTCGAGGCCAAACATCTGCGGGCGTCAGGCCGGGAGGAGGCTGCGCTCAAGCGGGCCGAGCGGGGTCTGCGCGCAGCCCGGGCAGCTGGCGAGGCCGGCCGCGCCTATGAGATCGTGATCCTGGCCTGGCTCGGACGATACGTTCAGGCCCGGGCGCGCGTGATGGATCTCGCCGCCGCGTCACCTGAGCTGCCCGCCGCGAGACACGTCGAGCTACTGGTTGCCGCGCACGGGTTCACCGAGGCGGCCGCGGTGCTGGCGGCCTCGGGCGGGGCGCGACCCGACGGCGAGCGTGGTCCGGACGCTGACTCCTCGTTTGCGCGAATGGCGGAACGCGACCGTCGACTGCTGGCGGCGACCGTCGCACTGGGCGCTGACGAGCCGGCCAGGGCGCGGTCGCTGCTGCGAGAAGCCATCGACGAGTTCGAACGGTGGTTCGCCGGTCTGAGCCACGACGTCCATCGGACATCGGTCTGTGACGACCTGAAGATCAACGAACTGTACCTGCGGGCCGCACAGGCCGCGCTGGCGGTCGGGGACGCGGGCGCCGCACTGGTCCTGGGCGATCGCCCCCGGTCGCTGCCGCTGCGGTACCTGCTGGACGATCGGCTGGAACTGCGGCGGAGCCCCGCCCAGCAGGCGGGAGCGATCCGATGCTGGAACGAGGCCAATGCCCGCTGGACCGGGGCGTTCGACGAGCTCGCGACGATTCGTCCGCAGGACGGCCCGGCGGTGGCCGACGCGCGCCGGAGACTGGACCGCGCACAGGCGGATCTTGAGCGCGCGGAGGCGGCAGCGCGGCGAGCCGCGCCCCAGCTCGCTGCCCGAGCCCGCCGGCGAACCTCGCCTTCCTCGATGGACGCCGCGGCCGTAGCCGAACACCTGCCGCCGGGAGCGCTGCTGCTGAGTTTCATGGCGGGGTCGGATGTCCTGCTCGGCTGGGCGCTGACCGGCCGGCGAACGGTCGGGCGGACCACATGGATCGCCCCGGACCGGCTTCTGGGGCTGGCGCGGAGTGCGGTCGGCGCTCTCGCCGGCGTGCCCACCGCGGACCCGGCGGCGCCTGCCGAGCTCGCTGCGCTGTTGCTGGAGCCGTTCCGTCCCCTGATCGAAGAGCATGATCAAGTGATCGTCGCTGGCGGCGGCGCGTTCGGGCTGGTGCCCTTCGCGGCGCTGCCGTTCGACGGGGGGCGTCCGCTCGGTGCGTCACGGGTGGTCTCCCAGGTCCCGGCCCTGGACCTGCTGACCCGGTCCACCGCCGATCGCCCGATATCGACCCGCGATGCTGTGGTGATCGGTCCGGGACGCTTCGCGCCGACCCGGGGATTACCGGCGCTGCCCGGCGCCGCGCTGGAGGCCCGCCTGGTCGCCCGCGCGCTCGACGCCCGGCTGCTCGGCTCGGACGGTCCTGAGCCGGCGACCCGCGACCGGGTCCGGGCCGCGCTCGGCACGGCCCGGGTCCTGCATGTCGCCAGCCACGGCCTGCTGCGCGAGGACGCGGCCACCAACTCGGCGGTTGCCCTCGATGGAGCGGACGAACTCAGTGTCGCCGACCTGATGGGCCTCGACTTCGACGCGGACCTCGTCGTGCTCAGCGCGTGTGACACCGGGCGCGGCGTGGCCACCTTCGGGGGCGAGATTCTCGGTCTCGCCCGAGGCCTGCTCGCCGCCGGCACGCGGCGCGCCGTCGTGTCGCTGTGGCCGGTTGACGACGTCGCCACCTGCGTTCTGATGGTCGAGTTCTACCGGGGTCTGGTGGCAGGGAAGGCGCCGGCCAGCGCGCTGGGTGCCGCGCGAGAGCACCTGCGCGGTCTGTCTGCGGCCGACCGGGCCGAGCATTACGCGAGCCTGGCGGCCGCGGCGGGCGTCGCGACCGCGGCTGCGGACGCCGTTGGATCATCGCCTCGGAGCCGCAATCTGCATCCAGAGCCGCCGAGCCGTCCGACCTCGGCGTCGGACGGGCTGGCCGGAAGCCGGCTGTGGGCGCCGTTCGTTCTGATCGGGGCGCCGTGACAGGCCGGCCCCACCGGGGCCGCCGATCAGGCCGATCAGGCCGAACCGATCGGCCCGGCGGCGCCCTGGCAGATGAATCCGCCCCAGTACCAGGGATGTGGGTGGTCGCGGCGTACCCGCGCCTGGGCGTCCCGCAGGGCGTGCCGGACGCCGTCGCCAGCAAGCAGCCGGCGGTAGAAGTGTTCCATCAGCGTCCGGGTCTGCTCGTCCGGAACGGCCCACAGACTGGTGATCAGAGTGTTCGCTCCGGCGACCGCGAAGGCCCGGCGTAGCCCGAACACCGCCTCGCCGACCTGGACCAAGCCGAGCCCGGTCTCGCAGGCCGACATGACCACCAGCTCGGTCCCGGTCAGATCGAGTGAGGCGATGTCGCGGGCGTTGACGATTCCATCCCCTACGTCGTCCGGCGTCGACTCGCCGCGCAGCCATCGGTTGATCCCCGCGAGTGCCAGCCCGGAGCGCAGTTCCGGGTCATCGGCTGCCAGCAGTAGGGCGAAGCGCGGTTGTGTCACGACGGTGCGCCGAGCCCCGGGAGGTATGGGCTCGTCGGAGCGGTCGATCGCCGGCAGGGCAAAACCGTGGGTGGCGATGTGCAGGATGCGGGGGGACCGCAGCCCGCCCACGAATGCCTTGGTTGCCGCGGAGCCCATCACCGGCTCGACGCCCAGCATCATGGCCACCTGCCGGCCCTCCTCCCGGGTGGCCGGCAGCGGTCCGAACGGACCCTGCGGCGTGGGCGGCATCGACGCCGAGCCGCCGACGGCGCCGAGCTCGGGCGGGGCGTCGTAATCGGGGTCCGCGATCACGACCGGTGGCGCGGACGACGGCCTCGCCGCGTCGCGGAGCAGATCCCGCCCGGTGCCGAGGTAACTGATGACGAAGCTGTCCGCGGCCAGTGAGGTCTCGTCGAGGGGCAGCACGTCGAACGGCAGCCGGGCGAGATCCCCGTCCGGGCCGATGATCAGCTCGGTGGCTCCGCCAAGCGCGGGTAGAAGTGGGTCCAGCACGAGGCCGGCGAGCGCCCGGCCCGTGTCCCACCAGTGACTTCGGGGCCGTCCGCCCGCTGGAACGAGATTGCGCGGCGGACCGGGAGCCCTGTTCTGGTCATTGGTCAGGTCAACGCGGAAGTCGGCGATCGCGGCGTCGATGGTGGCGGGATCCCCCAGCCGGACGACGGTGACACTCGGTGCCGCGGTGGCGGCTGAGCCGATGACGAAGGCGAGGCAGTGGCTGGTCCGCCCGACGCGATGAGCGCCGCCGGGTACCGGTGAGTCAAGCTGATCGATCTCCACGATCTCCACCAGCGCGGCGCCGGCGGGGAGCGTGTGGGCGATCCTCGACACCAGGTCGTTCTCCCCACCCATCTGGTCAGAGGGCACGGTCGGTGCGGCATCGAGGCCCGCAGCGTGCAGGAGGCTGGCCGCGAACGCCCGACCACGGTCCTGAGCCAGCGAGATCTCCAACCGTTCGGCCCGTGCCTGCAACTCGTCCAGTGTCTCGGCGTAGCGCTCGGATCCGGTCGCCTCCGGACCGGCGAGGATGTGCTGAGCGATGCGACCACTCACGGTGGTGAGCTCCACGAGCGCCCCCGCGACGGCCGGGTCGGCGGATTGGATCGCCTCCCGACGCCCGGCCGCCAGGATCTCGGTCGCGATGCCCTTGCGGCGCAGGACGATGTCGAGGATGACCCGGACATCGGCCTCGCCGAGCGACTCGGATCCCGACACGTTCAGCGCGGCCTGGTCGACCAGTAGCGCGATCAGGGCGCAGTAGGTCGCCCGCAGGCTCGCCAGGAACTCCAACCGGCGCCGGTCAGCAGAGATGGCGAACACATCGAGCATCGCCTCGTCGTCGATCCGGCTTGCCCGCACCAGCCGGTCGAACGCCGACCGAGTCCGCCCGGCCATGATGTCGACGGTGGCCAGATTCGTCAGCATTCCGGAAAGGTCCGGATGCCGTGGCCCGAGCGCTCGGGCGGCGACCTCGACCGCTTCGGCCAGCAGGCGTTCGGCGGAGACGATGTCGCCGTGCCCCAGATGCAGGGTCCCCAGGTTGTTGAGCGCCCGCGCGACGTCCGGGTGACTGTCGCCGTGTGCCGCCCGCCGGATCTCCAGGGCATCCGTCAGTGCGCCGGTGGCCCGGTCGACATCGTTGGTGCGTAGCCAGAGATTGCCCAGGGCGCTGAGGGTGTCGGCGACGTCAGGATGACTGTCTCCGGCCGCCGCGCGTCGGATCCGGAGCGCCTCCAGCAGCTCCGCCTCGGCCTCGGTGAAGTGTTCTCGGTGTGTCAGGAGCTGACCGAGATTGGTCCGGGCCAGGGCGACGTCCGGGTGGTCTCGACCAAGAATGTCGACCCACTGGCGCAGCGCGGCCCGGTACCCCTTCTCCGCCTCCGCCAGATCGCCGATCTCGGCGTATGCCACGGCCAGGTTGTTCGCGCTGCGCGCACGGTCCGGATGCGCGGCGGGCAGGATTTCTCGCCGCAGGTCCGCGGCCTGGCCGAGTAGTGGAATGCCTTCGGCGTAACGACCGGCACGCAGCAGGATGTTGCCGAGGTTGTTGAGGATCATGGCCACCTCCGGGTGGCGCGGGCCGAGGACCTCGCGACGCAGAGCGAGCGCCTGGCGAGCGACCTGTTCGGCCGCGCCGAGGTCACCGGTCTCGAGGAGGGAATCGGCGAGGTTGGCCAGGATCGCGGCGACGGTGGGATGCCGCGGACCCAGCACCCGCTCGGCGGTGGCCCGAGCCTCGGCGAACATGCCCATCGCGGTTCGGTGATCTCCCTCGGTCGCGAGGACGTGGCCAAGGTTCATCAGGGCGGCCGGATAGCGCGCGTCGGCTGTCTCGTCAGCGCCGGCGGTGCCGGCGCCCGCCGCTGGGCGAGAGGGTGCGCTGGCACTGCCGGTCGCGTCGCGGCGGGCGTACCGGCGCACGGCGTCCTCGCACAGCTTTCGCGCACGTTCGTAGTTGCCGCGATCTGCCTCGTACGTGCCGAGCGTCGTGGTGATCCCGATGGTGTCGGCGCTGTCCTCGCCGAGCGTCGCCATCAGGATGGCCCGCGCCTGTTCGGCGCGCTGGCAGGCGGTGTCGGTGTCACCCGACGCGTCGGCGACCCGGCTGAGGTTCACCAGTGTCCGCGCGTAGTCAGGGTGGTTCTCACCGAGCGCATCCCGCAGAATCTCCGCCGCCCGGCCGAGGGCGGCCGCCGCCGCGTCGATGTGCCCGAGTTCCAGGTCCAGGGCACCGAGGTTGTTGAGGGTTGCCGCATATCCGGGATGCACCTCGCCCAGCAGCTCCGCGCGCGTACGCAGGCCCGCTTCGAACATCGGGCGAGCGGCGGCGAGGTCGCCCTGCGCCTGGAGCGTCACGGCTAGCAGGTCGTCGGCGGCGGCCATGCTCACCCGATGGTCTCCGGGCGCGAGCTCCCACAGCACGCGAGCCCGACGGCAGGCGACCTCAGCCTCGCGGTCGGCACCGCGAGCGTGCCCGACGACGGCGAGGTTGTGCAGACCCGTCGCGAGCTGGACGAGCGCGTCCTCGGCCACGGCCGACACCGCCTGGAGGAACGTGCCGATTCGGTCGGCAGCCTCCTCGTGCCGCCCCAGCTTGGACAACAGCAGGCCGAGGTTGTTCACCGCCGTCGCGGCCGGATCAGTCACCTCGATCGAGGCCGGCGCGGCACTGATCAGCGCGCGATAGGCGTCCTCGGCCTCGTCGAACCGGGACAACCGTTCCGCCAGCCGGGCCAGGGTCAACACCGCGGCGCGCCATTCGCTGTTCGCGTCGTCGTCCAGCTCGGGGTCGGGCCGTGGAGGCCGGCGGCTCCACGGCCGCGCGGCGCAGATCTCGGCACCGAGCCGGGCCAGTTCGTCGGTGGCCTCGAGCCTGGTCAGCACGTCGGCTAGATCGGCGCTCAGGGCGAGTCGGTACGCCACGTGATCGTCGGAAGCGCCGCCCAGGTGCCCCAGAATTTCTCGGTAGGCATAGGCGGCCTCGCGCAGGCGGCCCAACGGACCACCCAGCAGCCGGGCTCGGCTCTGGAGCAGCCCCAACTGGTCCGGCTCGACGGCGCCGCCTTTGCGCTGCTCGGCCAGCCAACCATCGACCAACTGCAGCGCCAGGTCCCACTCTTGCGCGTCGGCGAGTTCCTGCAGGCGCGCGAGGCGCTTCGCGGCCTTGGTCACGGGCGGATGCGCATCTCGAGCGAGGTGGTGGCCCACTCGGCCGGCGCCCCACTGCCGGGGACCAGCGTCCGCTCGGCCGCCGATCCTGCGGAGAGCAGGGCGAACAGCCGTTCAAGGGCGGTCGTGGGCGTGCCGTGGCGCGGGCGGTCGGGCGGCCCGCCAGCACGGTCCACGCTCGGCAGCGTCAGCCATCGGAAGCTGATCGGCTCCACCGTCGCGAAGGCCTTCAGCACGTCGACCTGCTCGGTGGGTGTCCCCCCGGGGTCGGAACGCGGACCAGCCCCGGTCGTCGGACCTGTGCTGGACGCCGAACCGGGGGCGAGCTCGGCCCGAAGCTCGAAGTCCCGCTCCTCACCGGGATCCAAGGGCTCCCAGTCGCTGACCCAGGGCAACGGGTGGACCTGGGATACGCCCCAGTCCGGCTGGAGATCCATGACCACCATGTTGAGCACCGTCGACCCCGCGTTGCGCAGCCGGACGGTCACCCATTCGCCGGCCTGAATCCACGGCGTCGGGCCGCGGTCGTCGAGTGGGATCAGCTCCGGACGCTCACCCTCGTGAGCGGTCAATGCCCGGCCGACGATGGCCAGCTCGAGCGCCCGGGCGACGGGCGAGAACGGATCATGGTCATCGAGTTCCAGGATGGCCTGGAACCGGCTCAGGTGAGCCAGACAGGTGGCCAGCGGGACGGCCTCGCTGTCCGCCCGCATCGGCGGCAGGTGCGGCAGTGGGGCCGCGGCCGCGTCGCCGATCCGGAGCTCTCCCGACGGCTCGACGGTCACGACGAACTCGGCGGCCTCCCCGTCGTCGGCGGGTCGGATGAAGCCGGTGCCGTCGGCGGCGATCTGCTGACGGACCGCCGCGGCCGACGCGCCTGTTCCCACCACCCGGACCGCACGCTGCAGCCGGATGCCGCCCGGGTCGACCAGCACCGCTCGCATGCCGGCCCGGATCGGCTCGTCACGAAGCATGGTCACCACCCGGGCCGTCGACTCGGTCGCCTGGGCCTCGGTCACCTCGACCGTCGCCAGGCGGACGGGGACCGCCTCCGACGGGCCGCTGGCCGGCATGCCTTCGCTGGCCGGCATGACCCCGGCGGCCTCGGACGACGAGTAGACGACGAAGCGGGCCCTCGGCTCGACGCCCTGTGCGTGTCCAGTCGCGAGGCTCACCTCGCCCGGGAAGGCCGCGGACACCAGGACGCCGGACAGCGGGGTGGCAGGGTCTCCGACGAACATCGTCCGGTGGCCCTCGCCCTGAAGCATCGGTATCTGCTGGCGAAACCGGCTGTGCACCTTCACCAGAACGCGGTCGTAGACGGACTGGTACGTCGTGGCCGGGTGGAAACCCTGGAGTGCGTCGAGGAGCCAGTAGCTCAGTGCGCCACGGCTGTTGGCACCGTCGAACGGGAACTCGTATGCCGACTCGCTGGGCCGGCAGGCGGCGAGCAGCACATAACCCGACGGATCGGGCAGCCAACCGGCTGCGGGCACCGCGACCCGAGCCGACCCGTCCAGAGTTCCCCACCCGAGGTGTTGGTCACCTGGCGGTCCACCCCCGGCGGCGAGCCAGTCGGCGACGAGTTCATCCGAGGTGCCGACGAGACTCGGCACCGGGCGGGCCGTTCGGTCGACCGTCGCGATGCCGCGGGCCCGCGCGTCCTGCGCTCCGCGGGTCGCCCCGCCGGCATGGCAGCTGTCCAGGACCACGGTCACGAACAGGCCCCGCTCGACCATCCGGCGCAGCAGGAAGGCCAGTTCGAGGTCGCGTAGATGCCGGCCGTGCGGCGCGCCGATATCGCAGGGCACCAATGTCTCATCCAGCGCGTCAGCGCCCTTCAATGCGGGAAAATCGGTCGGTACCCGGCCGCCATGCCCCGAAAAGTGCAGGTAGACCTGGTCGCCCGGCTCTGCCTGGACGGTGATGTCGGTCAGCGCAGTCACGATGCCCCGGTAGGTCGGCAGCCGCTGGGCGCCCGGGTCCTTCTGGTCCTGGTCCGCGGTCAGCACAGTGATCCGTGCATCGGGTACGCCCAGGCGGCCACATAGAAACGTCCGTACGGCCCTCACATCGGCGACGCATCCGTGCAGGTCTGGGTAGGAATCACCCCCGGCCAGGACGTTTGGCAGATAAACGTTGATTCCGATGAGAAGTGCGTGTAGACGCCCCGATTTGATACTCCCCGTCACAGCGCCTCATGCTATGGGCTGGTCGTCGTCCCCGGACAGACTGGAGGGCCCGATGTCGTGCCTGCGAGCCAGTGCCGCGAACACCCCGTTGTAGGGATAGAGCTCGATCGCCAATCCGACAAGCCGGCGGTACGGTGCATGGACGGCACCGTTGTCGCACTCGGTCAGAATCTCGACCCAGCCGTCCCGAGGCGGCATGTAGTCGAGACCGCGACGTCGTTGCCGCGGCAGTCCGAGGGCTCGTAACACGGGTTCGGCTGCTGCGTCCGTCGGAAATGCGCTGGCCAGGGCGGTAAGGAGATCGGCCCGTTCCGTGCCCGTGAGATGAATGTCGCCGATCGTGGCTGGTGGTTGCTCGCCCCGGAGATCGGCGACGCGGTAGGCCAGCTGCTCCGTGGGGCGCGCGGCTGCGGTGGTGTGGGTAGCTTGGGCCATGGTCCGTCCCAGGTCTTCTGCCGTGCGCAGCGCGCTTCGGGCCCGGTCGAGCGTTGCACTGACCATGTACAGGTCGTCGTCGATCTGGCGGCCGAACCACCTCGCCATGTCCATGTCATCGGCGAAGGGGCCCAGCTCGCTGTCCTCGCCGGGGCCGGGGTCCAGATAGTTCTCCAGGTTGTTGCGGGTAGCGTCGAGCGACAGGCGCAGCTGGCGAAGCCGGCTGCGTGCGGCGACCAGCTCGTGGACGTTACGACGCAGCGTCGCGACCCGGTCTTCGGCCAGGCCATCGACGTCGGACTCCTCGGGCCTGCCGGGGACACCCGGCCAGGAGACGACCACCGTCGCGGAGTCGTCCACTGACTGGCGCAACGTGTGGACCGGCTCGCCACCGGCCCAGACGCGCAGGTGATAGCGCAGCCTGGCCGCTTGGAGGAGATAGCGCGCGAATGGTGTCAGCGCCATGCCGCCTCGAGTCCAGGTCCATGCGCTCAGCTCCGCGTCTCGGTCTCGTGCGGCGACGACGACGATTCGGCGCGTCAACCGCGTGTCGTCGACGGTGTCGGCTTCCCAGACCGCGAAACCCGAACCGGTCGAGGTGCCGCGGGCCGAGAACTCCGAAGGTGGTGTCGGGGCGGGCAGCTGAGTGCGGCAGACACGGCCCAGCTCCTCGGTCGCGACCGCCCGTGCGAGCCCCGGGTCGCCGAGCCTGGCCAGGTACAACTGCGCTGTTCCGACTAGCCCCTCGGGCGCCGGTCCCATCGCACGTGACCACAGTTCGCCAAGTTCCGACCAGCTGCTCGCCTCGGCCGGGTCCGGCGCGAGCATCACCGACAGGCACAGGACGTCGTGCTCACGGCGAAGCAGGCTCTGGAACACTCCGGGCCCCCCTCGCCGTTGGGCGGCGACCGCCTCGGAGGTCCGACGCCGGTCCGACGAGCTGGGGGACGCGATCGAGGCCGGGACGCCCAACGAGGTCATTGCCATGTCCATGCCGAGCTCGTCCCGACAGCGTCCCCACAGCGCTCGCAGGTAGCCGTCGAGGGCAGCCGCATGCGGGCCGGTGACGGGGACGAACACATGGACGGTGAGTTCCGGGGCGATCAGCGACGGTCCCGTCGCAGGTGACACGCATCCTCCCAGGTTCGCGATTGCGGTTCCGTCCAGACCCGGTAATCTTCCGCCAACACGGGCGACGGCTGGCCGAAGACGGGTGCACTGGTGGATGACGACTCACGGTTGGAGGCGGTGCGTCTTCTCACCGCCGTCGCTGGCCGGGCAGCTTCCCGACCGTGGTGGGAGAGCGTAGATCAGATCCTGATCGCCCTCGAACGGGCCTGGGTCGCCGACCAGGCCCGGCCTTTCCACCAGGCGATGACCGAGCTCTACTCGGCGGCCCAGGATCGCGGGACGGACGCCGCGTCCCAGCCGACGGTGCCGCCGCCACCGCCGGTCCGCGACCGCCTTGTCGATCTGATTCACCAGATCGGACCGAAGTAACCATGCCCGCCAGGGCTTCGCGATATCTGCCTCGGGATCTGCTGTAGCACAGAACGACTCGCACGACATGCTCGTCGGCCACGCACCGGTTCTTCGTTCCCAGGCGCTTTCTTTGCCGTCAAGAAATTCGGCTGAACACGATCTGTCTCTTATACACACCTCCGGGCCCAC
>NZ_JAMPTM010000131.1 GCF_025403375.1 Frankia gtarii | reverse complement strand
GACTCCCCCGCCCCTGACACCTGGTCCGTCCCTTCCCACGTTCGCGCCTGTCCCGATCGTCTCGCCGTCCACTGCCGGCCGGCCATCCCGCCACCCCGCCGCGGGCCGCCACGCCGGCAGCGACCAGCTACCAGGGGCGATACCCAGGTTCGGCCGGACAGCACGGACTTACCTGCGGGTTGACCAACGACAACGCACGGCGACTCCCGCCGACGGACTACCGCCCACGAGCCCACCGGACCACGGCGGTGGCGGACGAGATGAGATCCATAGCCTACGTCCGCCGCGGCGGACGTAGGCCGCGGCCCACGCACCGATCATCCGCGCAGGGTCGGACGGCGGTCGGCCCGGCCGGCGGGATGTGCGAAGCTCGGGACCGTGGACCCGGCGTTGCGCACACCCGTCTCGCGGCGGCGGATCCTGCTGGGGATCGGTGGGCTTGCTCTCGCCGACGCGATCGGGGTGGCCGGCTGCGCCACGACGGTCTCGCCCCCGACCGGGGCGAGCGGCGGGCTCGCAGCGGGCGACACGGCCGCGGTTCGGGGCGCGATCGTCCGCGCCACGGCGCTAGCTGCCGCGTATCGGACCGCGGCGGGACGGCATCCGTCCCTGCGCTTCCTGTTCGACCCGCTGCGTGCCCATCACGAGGTCGCCGTGTCGACGCTGGGGGCACAGGTCCCGGCCGCGGTGGCGACCAGCCCGCCGGCCGGGACGACCGGATCGAACCCGACAGCGTCCGCGCCGGCCGGGGTGGCGGCCACGGCCGGCGGGGTCGACGAGTCGCCCACGGCCCGCGCGGCGACGCTGGCATCGCTACGTGCCACCGAGAGCAGAGCGTCGGCCGCGGCGCGCACGGACAGCCTGCGGGTAACCGGCCTGCTCGCGCCGTCGCTGGCCAGCCTGCACGCCGCCGGTGTCGCGCAGGTGGAACTGCTCGACCTCTACCTCGCGCAGGTCAACTCCGGCCGGCCGGCCGCGACCGCCGGGAGCGTCGGGTGACCCCGGGCAGGCGGGGCCGACGGGTCGTCGCGGCCGCCCCCGCCGGCGCTGGGGCGGCCCGGCAGAGCCCGGCGGCTCCCGGCCAGGCAGCCGCCGTCGACGCCCTGAACACAATGCTCACGGCCACCCACGCCGCGATCTACGCCGCCGCGGCCGCGGGCGGGGCGCTCGCGCCGCTGGGCCCCGCGGCCGCCGGCGCCCGTGAGCTGGCCCGGCTGAGCTGGGTCGCCCACCAGGCGCTGCGCGACGACCTCGTCGCCGTGATCGGCGCCCGGGGCGGTCAGGCCCTTCCGGCGCTGCCCGCCTACCGGATCCCCGCGACGCCGGTCAGCGTCGCCGCCTCACTGGCCCTGCTGGCCCAGATCGAGGACGCCTTCGCCGCGGCGGCCCATGACGCCACCGCCGTCCTCGGCACCGACGCCCGGGAACTCGCCGTCGACGCCCTGAGCGGGGCGGCCGTGCGTGCCCAGCGAGCGCGCCTCGCGGCCGGCCTGCCGCCCGCAACGGCCACCCGTGCGCTGCCGGGAGCGTCGTGAGCGTCCGCCCACGCGCTAGTGCGTGACCCAGGCATCGGGATCATTACCTAGAGTAGTGATGATCTCTGGAAGTCGACCGCCTGCGACATCGGCCAGGGTCACGTTCTCCAGGACGCGGCGCAGGTTGACCCGGACGGCGATCCAGACATCCTGAAGATTCTTGGCCGCACCCTCGTAGCAGGCATCTTCGGGACGGCGCCCGCGCACACTCGCGAGCGGGCCGTCGGTCACTCGGATCACCGTGGCGACGGTGATCTGGTCGGCGGGGCGGCCCAGCTGGTAGCCCCCGTCGGCACCCCGGCGGCTCTGGACCAGCCCGGCCCGACGCAGGTCGGTCAGAATGTTCTCAAGGAAACGCAACGGCAGATCCTGCGCCGTGGCAAGCGACTCGCCCTTGACGAGCTCGCCGTCACTCGCCGCCAACGTCAGGAGTGCGCGCAGCGCGTAGTCGGCGCGAGCGGAGATCTGCATGCACCCATTTTGCCGCCCGGCAGCACCGAGCGCCCCCGGCGGGTCGGCCGGGCGCGGCGCGGACGTGCCCGGCGACACTCACCGTCCGCGGCAGCGACCCAGCCGAGCCAAGCGGGATGCCACCCGCTTATCCTGCGCCGCCCGCATGCCCGCCGTCCGCTCCCCCGGCGCCCCCGTCCACCGGCTGATGCGGCACCGTGCCGTCGCCGGAGCCTCCCACCGGGTCGACGCCGCCGCCGGCCATGCCGCGTCCCCGGCCGCCCCGGGCCGCCCGCACCGCGGACGTCCCCTCGGCGACGAGACCGCGACGCACGCGCATCCGCTGGTCGGCGATGTTGAAGGCGGTGTCGACGAGGACTCCGACGACAAAGATGGTGATCATCGAGGCCATCACCCCGACCGTGTCGAGCAGTTCCCGGGAGTTCTGCAGGTCGGCCCCGACCGAAGGATGGCCGGGGACGATGACCAGCAGCTCGCCGGCCATCAGGCTGCGCCAGCAGAACGCCCAGCCCTGCTTGAGCCCCGCCAACACGGAGGGCAGGGCTGCCGGCGCCACGACGTACCGGTAAAGGGAGAACCCTCGCGCGCCCATGCTGCGACCGACCCGCACCAGCAGCGGCGGCACGTAGTCGACGCCGTAGATCACCCCGTTGGCGACCGAGGGTGCGGCCCCGAGCACCACGACGAACAGGATCGCCGACTCGCTCAGCTTGAACAGCAGGATGGCCAGGGGGAACCAGACGATGGACGGCATCGTCTGCAGCGCGGTGATGAAGGAGCCCACCGCGGTGCGCAGGACGGCGGAGCGGGAGACCGCGACCCCCACCACGACCCCGATCACGACCGCGAGGGCGTAGCCCTCCAAGGCTCGGACCAGGGTGCGCGCCAGGGCGTCCCAGAAGTGGTTGGTGCCGAGGCGGCTGCCGAACTCGGACAGTGCCTTGCCCGGCCCGGGCAGCACGTAAGTGGGCTTCCAACCGCTCCAGACGACGACCTGCCACAGCAGCAGGAACAGGGCGAGGGCGCCGATCTTCGGCCAGGTCGCCGCCCAGGCCCGGGCCGCGAGCGGCCGCCGCTGCACGGTCGGGATGTCGAGCGCGTCGAGACCGGCGAGCGCCGCGTCCACCGCGAGCCCGGTCTCGGGGTCGAGGTCCGTCGACCGGCCACGGAGCTGGGTCGAGATGCCGCTTTCAGTGGCCATGCCGGCCAACCTCCTCGCGCAGTCGCGTGGTCACCGTGGTGGCCAGTTCCGCGACCCGGGCGGAGTCGATGCGCCGCGGCCGCTCGATGTCGACATCAAAGATCTCCGCGACCCGTCCGGGCCGGGAGGACAACAGCACGATGCGGTCGCCGAGCCGGACGGCCTCGCGGACGTCATGGGTGACGAAGATGACCGTGACGCCGGTCTCCCGCCAGATCCGTTCCAGCTCGTCGTGGAGCAGGTCGCGGGTCATCGCGTCGAGGGCACCGAAGGGCTCGTCCATGCAGAGGATGTCGGCCTCCTGCGCGAACGCGCGGGCGAGGCTCACCCGCTGGCGCATGCCCCCGGACAGCTCATGGGGGCGCTTGTCGGCCAGCCCGGCGAGGCGAACCATCGCGAGCAGGCGTTCCACCCGCTCCCGCCGCTCGCCGCGGCGGATTCCCCGTAGCCGCAGCGGCACCTCGATGTTGCCGCCCGCGGTGAGCCACGGCAGCAGCGCCGAGTCCTGGAACATCATCCCGGCACGGCGACCGGTGGTGTCCACGGTGCCGGCGCTCGGCGCGTCGAGACCGGCGATCAGGCCGAGCAGCGTCGACTTGCCGCATCCCGACGCGCCGAGCAGACAGAGGAACTCGCCGGACCGGACGTCCAGGGAGACGTTGTCCAACGCCTGGACACGGGCGGCGCCGGCGCCGAAGAACCGGCTGACGCCGTCGATGCGCACTGCGGTGTCGGAGCGGACAGCGGTCACGGATCATTCCCCCGTTGCGGTGGAGACGCACGCCCGGCCAGGGCGCCCTGCGGGTGGGTCAGGAGTCGGAGACGGCCGGCTTGCCCTGCTTCGACAGGATGTCGTTGAGGATCGTCAGATCGAAGATCCCGTCGAGCTTCGGATTCTTGATCAGGCCGAGCTCCTGCTGGTGCTTGGCCGAGGTGAGCAGGGAGGCGGCGATCGGGTCCGGGGTGAACGTCAACGACTTCCACGCCGAGGTCAGGACCTTGTCCGACAGCGGCTTGCCGGCGAGCTTGCCCAGGGCCGTGTTGGTGACCTTCGCACCGGCGTCCAGGTCGGCGTTGAGGCCGTTGATCGACGCCACGTTGGCGCTGACGAGCCGGCGGACGATCTCCGGGTTCTTCTTCAGGTAGGCGGTGCGCACCAGCAGCACCGTCGTGACGAACTGGCCCTTGGTCTCAGGCCACTCGTCGGCCTCGTTCACGAGCACCTTGCCGCCCGCGGCGACCAGCCGGGACGCCGTCGGCTCGGGCACCCACGCGCCGTCGATCGCCTTGTTGGTGAAGGCGTCGACCGTGAGGGAGTTGTCCTGCGGCTTGATCGAGACGTCGCCACCGCCCTGGTTGTCCGTCTTCAGACCGTTCTTCTTCAGGTAGTAGCGCAAAGCCACGTCCTGGGTGTTGCCGAGGCTCGGCGTCGCGAGCGTGGTGCCCTTGAGCTGCGCCACCGAGGTGATGTCCGGGCGGACCACGAGTGCCGCGCCACCCGACGTCGCACCGGAGATGATCCGGACAGCCTCGCCGTTCGACTTGATGAAGCTGTTCACCGCGGGGTTCGGCCCGATGTATCCGGCGTCGAGCGCCCCGGACAGGACGGCCTCGGCCTCCTGGACGCCGGAGTTGAACGTCGACGTCTTCAGGGTGACGCCGGAACCGAGTTCCTTGGCGAAGATCCCCTTCTCGACGCCATAGAGCGCGGGCGCATGGGTGAGGTTCGGGAAGTACCCGAGACGGAGCGTCCCGCTTACCTGGCCGGGCGCCGTGCTCGCCGAGGCGCTGTCACCGTCGCTCGAGCTCGAGCAGCCCACCACCGCCAGCGCCAGCGCCCCCGCGGTGATCAGTGGCGCCGCGGCGCGCCACAGTCTGCTCACCCTCATCAAAACCCCCTTCGCGCAGGCTGAAGCCCACGCCATGCAAGTCAATCGAAGTCATCGGGATGGTAAGCATGCCAGATGCCCTGCATCCTGACTATGTGCCCCCATGGTCCAGACATCGTTGCGCAATAAAATTTGCCAACTTCGCCGCAGATCTGGACAAAACGGACAGCGGTCGATGGTGTCGACGAGTCCCCCGCGGACCATCCGGAGCATGCCGCGGACCAGGTCAGGGACCTGCCCAGCGAGATCGACGGCAGCGAGGCGGGCGATGGGTGGGGGCAGCGTCGGGGCTTAGAAAGCGGAAGCGACGCGCGCTAGAACAGGATCGAGGCGAAGGTGCCCACGCGCTGGAATCCAACCCGCTCATAGGCCCGGCGGGCGGCATGATTGAAGTCGTTGACATACAGGCTCACCCGCGGGGCGAACGCCGTCCGCGCGAGCGCGACGACGCTGGCAGTGCCGGCCGCACCCAGCCCACGCCCGCGCAGCGCCGGATCCACCCAGACGCCCTGGATCTGGCAGACATCCCCGGCGACCGCGCCGATCTCGGCCTTGAACAACACGCGGCCGTCGACAATGTGTGCGAACGATCGCCGCTGACCGATGAACTCCGCGACGCGGGCCCGGTAGAGCGCCCCGCCGTCGGCCAGGACCGGGGACACCCCGATCTCTTCGGTGAACATGGCGATACAGGCCGGCAGCAGGATGTCCAGCTCGTCGGGCCGGACGGGGCGCACGGCCGGGTCGGGCGCGATGAGTGGCGGCCCGTCGATCACGAGCAACGGCTGGTCGGCCCGGACCTCGCGGGCACGTCCCCAGGTCGGCTCGAGCCGCTGCCACATCGCCATGACCGACGAGGAGACGCCGACGACGGAGGAGCAGCGGCGGCCCTGCCGGCGGGCCCGCTCGGCAAACAGCTTCGCCGAAGCGGGGCCCGCCGCCACGGGCCAGAGGTTGGCGCCGGAGTAACACAGCGCGGCCAGGTGACCGTCGACCGTGTGCCCCCACATCTCCGCGCCGAGGCGCCACGGGTCAAGCCCGGCGGCCTCGACGCGGGACGCAACGAACACGTCGGCAACCGGATTACGGGCTAGCAGCTCGCGCACGGCGGGAAGATCCCGATCATCGAGCAGGCGCGTCGACGCGGAGCGCAGCGGCAGGCCCATCCGGTCACGCCGCCTAGCTGACGGTGACCGAAGGCTCGCCGGACGGGGTGCCGTCCGCCGACATCTGCTCGGCCAGCCGCATGGCTTCCTCGATGAGGGTCTCCACGATCTGAGCCTCGGGCACGGTCTTGATGATCTCGCCCTTGACGAAGATCTGGCCCTTGCCGTTCCCGGACGCGACGCCGAGGTCAGCCTCCCGAGCCTCGCCCGGCCCGTTGACCACGCAGCCCATCACGGCGACGCGCAACGGGACCTCCATGCCTTCGAGACCGGCGCTGACCTGGTTGGCGAGGGTGTAGACGTCGACCTGGGCCCGGCCGCAGGACGGGCAGGACACGATCTCCAGCTTACGCTGCCGGAGTCCGAGGGACTCCAGGATCGCGGCGCCGACCTTGACCTCCTCGACCGGCGGCGCGGACAGCGAGACCCGGATCGTGTCGCCGATGCCCTCGGCGAGCAACGCGCCGAAGGCGACCGAGGACTTGACGGTGCCCTGGAACGCCGGACCCGCCTCGGTCACGCCGAGGTGCAAGGGGTAATCGCAGGACTGGGCGAGCAGGCGGTAGGCCTGGATCATGACAACCGGGTCGTGGTGCTTGACCGAGATCTTGATGTCGCGGAAGTCGTGCTCCTCGAACAGCGAGCACTCCCACAGCGCCGACTCGGTGAGCGCCTCCGGCGTGGCCTTGCCGTACTTGGCGAGCAGCCGCTTGTCGAGGGAGCCGGCGTTGACCCCGATCCGGATCGGGGTGCCGGCGGCCTTCGCCGCGCGCGCTATTTCGCCGACCTTGTCGTCGAACGCCTTGATGTTGCCGGGGTTGACGCGCACCGCGGCGCAGCCGGCATCAATCGCGGCGAAGACGTACTTGGGCTGGAAGTGGATGTCCGCGATCACCGGGATCGGCGACTTTCGGGCGATGGCCGCAAGCGCGTCGGCGTCGTCCTGGCTGGGGACGGCCACCCGGACGATCTGGCAGCCCGAGGCGGTGAGCTGGGCTATCTGCTGCAGTGTCGCGTTGACGTCCGAGGTCAACGTGGTGCACATCGACTGTATGGAGACCGGAGCGTCACCCCCGACCGGAACGTTGCCCACGTTGATCTGCCGGCTGTGCCGCCGAGTGCCGAGCGGTCGGGCCGGAGCGGCTGGCATGCCCAGAGTAACGGTCACGTTGTCCTCACTGGCGAATCGGAAAAATGGATCGACGTGCGACTGATTCGGCCTGTCGGCTGCGGGACGCAGGGCAGTAGGGCACACGGTCTCGCGCAACCGTGCGGGTTCACTGGTTCAGGCGGATCGGGTTGAAGATGTCGGCGGACAGGAGGAGCAGGCTGAACCCGAGCAGGACGACAACCGTGGCGTACGTGGCTGGTAAAAGCTTGGCGAAATCCACCTTTTGTACCGGACCACGGTAGCCCCGAAGCCTGCGCAGACCATGTCTGGCCTGCTCGAAGCCCAGTACGGCGATGTGGCCGCCGTCCAAGGGCAGCAGGGGCAACAAGTTGAAGATGCCGACCGCGAGGTTGATCGCAGCCACGAGGATGAGGAACTGGCGGACCCGGTCGAGCACCGAGCTGTCGGGCGCCGAGACGACGTCACCGCCGATGCGCGCCGCACCCACGACGCTGATGAAGCCCTGGGGATCGCGATCGTCGCTGAAGATCTTGTCGACATCGCCGATTCGGTGGGTCAGCGTGTTGTACATGCCGGTGAAGCCGGAACCGATCACGTCGAAGGTGTGCGGAACGGCCTCGATCGGGTTGTAGTGCACCGTCTCGAGACCGGGCCGAACGCCCAGCGCACCGACCCGGTCGTTCCCCGACTCGCCGGTCACTCGGTTGCGGCGGACCTCGACAAGGTCCGGGGTGAGGGTCAGCTGCCGTCCGTCCCGCTCCACCACGAGCGGGGCGGACCCGGCGCCGTGTTCGCGCACCCGGTGGGTGAAGTCCTTCCAGGTGTGCACCGCGACCCCGTCGAAGCTGACGATCCGGTCGCCAGGCCGCATACCCGCCGCGGCGGCCGGGCCCGGGCCGGAACAGTTCGCGGTCGTGGCCACGCAGCTCGTCGCGCCGATCTTCGACTCGCTGACCTGTGTGGTGCCGAGTGCGACCAGCACCCCGTAGATCAGCACGATGGCGATGACGAAGTGCACGAAGGAGCCGGCAGACATGACCACCAGCCGCGCCCGCGCCCGGGCGTTGTGGAACGCCCGAGGCTCATCGGCCGGATCGATCTCCTCCAGCGGCGTCATCCCCTCGATCTTGACGAAACCGCCGGCGGGGATGGCCTTGATGCCGTACTCGGTCTCGCCTCGCTGGCGGGACCAGATCGTCGGCCCGAAGCCCACGAAGAACTTCGAGGCCTTCATGCCGTAGTGCCGGGCGGTCACGAAGTGCCCGCCCTCGTGCAACACCACGGACACGAGCAGCGCCGCGGCGAACGCCACGATGCCGAGAATCGCCATCAGGCCGGCCTCCGCCCGGTGGGACACCGGTCGGAGGTACCCGGGTGAGCCCCGGGACCCCGCGAACCGCCACGCCCGGCTCGGCCCGGACGGGTCGCACCGACCCCGCAACGGGAACCGGTCGGGTGGGATCCGCCGCCCACCCCGGACGAAGCGTGATTCACACCGATTCCCGTTCGCTCTCGCGCTGGATCAACCGCTGCGCCGCGTCCCGAGCAGCCCGCTCGGTGGCGAACACCTCGTCGAGTGACGGGTGGTCCACAACCTCGTGTTCGGCGATGACCTCGGCCACCAGATCGACGATACGGACGAAGGGCAGGCGTCCGGCCAGGAAGGCCGCCACCGCCTCCTCGTTGGCCGCATTGAACACCGCGGGTGCGGTGCCACCCCGGCGACCAGCCGTACGCGCGAGCTCCACGGCCGGGAAGGCCACCTCGTCGAGCGGTTCGAAGGTGAGCGCCTGGGCGCGGGTCCAGTCCATCGGCGGCTGCGCCTCGGCCACCCGTTCCGGCCAGCCCAGGGCCAGTGCGATGGGCAGACGCATGTCGGGCGGCGACACCTGGGCCAGGGTTGACCCGTCGGTGAACTCGACCATCGAGTGCACCAACGACTGGGGATGCACGACGACGTCGATGTCGTCGTAGGGCACTCCGAAGAACAGATGCGCCTCGATCAGCTCCAGGCCCTTGTTCATCAGGGTCGCGGAGTTGATCGTGACCACGGGGCCCATGTCCCAGGTGGGATGGGCCAGCGCCTGCTGCGGGGTGACGGCGGCGAGCTCGTCGCGGCGGCGCCCGCGAAACGGCCCGCCGCTGGCCGTGAGAACGAGCTTGCGCACCTCGTCCCGGCGGCCGCCGCGCAGGCACTGCGCCAACGCGGAGTGTTCGGAGTCCACCGGAATGAGCCGGTCCGGGTTGCCGCCGAGCGCGTCCAGGACCAAAGGCCCGCCGGCGACCAACGACTCCTTGTTCGCCAGCGCCACCGTCCGACCGGCGGCCAGCGCGGCGAGCGTCGGCGCGAGACCGACCGACCCGGTGATGCCGTTGAGAACAATGTCACAGGGCCATTCGGCGATTTCACTGGCCGCATCGGGCCCCGCCAGGATCTTCGGCACGGCGAACTCGCCCCGGCGGTAGCCCCGCCGGGTCGCCTCCGCGAAGAAGGCGAGCTGCAGATCCTGGGCGGCCGATGCCGCCGCCACGCCCACCGCCTGGACACCGAGATCGAGTGCCTGGGCCGCGAGCAGGTCCACCCGGGACCCGCCGCCCATCAGCGCCACCACGCGAAAGCGCTGAGGATTGCGGCGTATGACGTCTATGGCCTGGGTTCCGATCGAGCCCGTGGACCCGAGCAGAACAACTTCACGCAGGTTCGAAGCCTCCACCACATCTCCATTCTCTCAGGCCCGTCGGCGCCTGGGCGCCGCCCTGTTCGGTTCATGACAGGTGCCACCCGTAGATGTGCAATGGGTCTGACGGCCACTACCTTTCGTGACCTCATCCTCTCCCCGTCGCGGCGATGTCGACCTCAACCCGGCGGGGTCGCCGGTCTCGCACCCAAACGGGGGAGCTCATCCGTCCGCAGCCGCCGACGATGGCGTGCCGGTCACCGACGGTGATGTCGACGGCGTAGGACTGACCGGACCGCCCGTGCCGGCGCTCGGGCTCGCACTCACCGAGGGCGACGCGTTCGCCGTCGACGACGGTGCGGCCGGCGAGGCCGAGGCAGCGGGCGAGCCGCTCGGGGCAAGCGGGCCGGGCAGCGGGGACGCCCCGGCTGAGCCCGGCGACCCGGTGCCGCCGCCGACGTCCCCGGATGCGGGGGTGTAGCCGAAATAGGTCAATGCCACGACGGTGGCGCTGAAGGCGTCCGAGGTCGGGCCGAGCACCGGGCGGGCCTGCGCGCCGGGCCAGGTGTGCCCGGTACCTTGCATGGCCAGCAATCCGACGTCCCGGCCGCTCGGGCAGCCGGTCCAGACGGTGCGCTGCCAGGCCGCGGTGTCCCGGGAGACCTGGGTGGCGCCGCTACACCGAAGTGCGGAGGCGTAGCGGGCGAGCCAGTCGGGCGTCGACTGGGCGGCCACGCCCGCGAACGGTGCCGGACGAGGGGCGCCCCCGCCCTCGAGCGGCGCGACCTGGTCGGCCGTCCCGTGGATCTCGAGCAGGTTCGTGGTGGGCGCCGCGCAGGAGGCCGGCAACACACTCGAGCCGACCGTGACCGCCGCCGCGAATCTGCCCGGCAGCGCGCAGGCCGCCGTGAGCACCATGTTCGCGCCGTCTCCGTAACCGACGGCGAATATGCGCTTCGCGTCAAGGCACATCCGGCCCGTGAGCTCGTTGACCAGCATCCCCTCGAACAGCACGTCATCGGGGCCGACGGCGGTGGACCGAGGAAAGTTCCACCGATCCTGCGCCCCGATCGGGGCCGCGACCGCGAAGCCGGCCCTGGTGCCCTGGTCGGCCAGCCGGGTGTAAGCCTCCAGATCGTCGGTGCTCTGCCCGAGATCGTGGAAGGTGAGGATCAGCGGAAGCGCCCGGGCCTGCGAGCCGGCGGCGGGAACTGCCAGGACATACGTGCGGTCGGCGCCACCCACCCGCAACGTGCGGGTACTCACCCCGGACGGCAGGGTCTTCCCGGTGATGCACCCACTGGGTGGCAGCGGGGGGACGGTGGGCGTCGGCGACGCCGAGACGGCCGCCGCGCGCGGTTCACGCCCACCAGCGGGACCGAACGCCGAGGACGGCCCCGAGGCATGCTCCGGGCCGGAGTCCCGCGAGATGGCGTACCACAGCAGAAGCAGGAGCACGCCGACTGCGGCGGTGATCGGCAACCAGACTGTGTTCGTCGTCCGCGCGCGGTGCCGCAGGGAACCGCGCCGTCGACTCGCCGGGCTACCGAAGGACACGGTTGCCGTGCGCAGGCGAGCCGTCCGCCGCGCCGGCGGCCTCGACGGTCGTCGCGGACTCGACGTGCCTGGCACGTCCGGCGGGCTCGGCGGCGAGCTGCCCGCAGGCCGCCGCGATCTCCCGGCCGCGGGTGTCACGCACGGTGGTGGCGATTCCCCGCTGCCGCAGCCGGCGGACGAACGCACGCTGGCCGGCAGGGGCACTGGCCTGCCAGGACGAGCCATCCGTCGGGTTCAGCGGAATGAGATTGACGTGCGCGAGGCGGCCGGTGAGCAGGGTCGCGAGCGCGTCGGCGCGGGCCACGTCGTCATTGACCCCGTCGATCAGCGCGTACTCGATGCTCACCCGCCTGCCGCTGGCCTCGGCGTACTCCCAGGCCGCGGCGAGCACCTCGGCCACCGGCCACCGGGTGTTGATCGGTACCAGCTCGTCGCGCAGCTCGTCATCCGGGGCGTGCAGGGACACTGCGAGGGTCACCGGCAGGCCCTCGCCGGCCAGCCGACGCATCGCCGGCACGAGTCCGACGGTGCTCACCGTCAGCCCACGCGCGGACAGCCCCAGCCCCTCGGGCGGCGGCGCGATCAGGCGGCGCAGCGCCGCGGTCACCGCGGTGTAGTTGGCCAGCGGCTCGCCCATGCCCATGAAGACCACGTTGGACAACCGGCCCTCGCCCCCGGCGAGTTCCCGGCGGCGCAGGACGCGAGCGGCGTGCACGACCTGTTCTACGATCTCCGCCGTCGACAGGTTACGGGTCAGCCCCCCCTGACCGGTGGCACAGAACGGGCAACCCATGCCGCAGCCCGCCTGGCTGGACACACAGACCGTCGCCCGATCCGGATATCTCATGATCACGGATTCGAGCAACGCACCGTCCGCGGTCCGCCACGCGATCTTGCGGGTCAGGCCGTCATCGCAGCTCAGCGTCCGGGTGGGCATGAGCAGCCGCGGGAGCAGGGCCTCGAGGAGCGGTCCGCGTCCGCCCTCGGGCAGGTCGGTCATCGCCTCGGTCTCGTCGGCATCGACCAGCCGGGCGAAGTAGTGGCGCGACAGCTGGTCGGCGCGAAAAGCAGGCTGGCCCAACGAGACGGCAACCTGACGGCGCTCATCTCGGGAAAGATCCGCCAGGTGCCGCGCAGGCCGCCCGGCGCGCCGGGTCAGGGACAGGCGGACCGGCCGGCCGGTCCCGGCGGACATCGGGCCGTCCGGGGATTCGGATTCGACGGTCATGGGAGTCATCGCGAATCCAGTGTGCCAGGAGGCCGGCGCGTAGACGAATGCGACGATCGCCCGCGCGGGCGGCGCGCACCGCCCGGCGCCCCCGACCGGGTCGATCGCAGCGCCGGTACGGGCGGGCCGGCAGCGCGGGCACCGGTGCCACCGCTGCCACCCACTCAGGCGAGGAAGGCGGCGAGTAGCAGCCAGGCGACGGGGGCGGTGCACAGCAGCGAGTCCAGGCGGTCCATCACGCCGCCGTGCCCGGGCAGCAGGTTACTCATGTCCTTGATGCCGATGTCCCGCTTGAGCAGCGACTCGCCAAGGTCCCCGATCGTCGCCGTGCAGGCGGTCGCCAAGCCGAGCAGGACGCCCTGCCACGCGTGCGCTCCCAGCGGCCACGCCACCAGGATCCCCGCCACCAGCACGCAGGCCGCCACGGAGCCCGCGAAGCCCTCCCACGACTTGCCGGGGGACACACTCGGGGCCATCTTGTGGCGCCCCCCGGAGAGGACCCCCGCGGTGTAGCCGCCGACATCGCTGGCCACGACCGTGCCGAGGAAGGCGAGGACCCGCCAGCTACCGTCGGACGGCTCGGTCAGCAACGCCGCGAACCCCGCGGGGAAGCCCACATAACCGGCGACGAACGCGATGCCACTCACGTCCCGGACCAGGCCCCCAGCCGGTCCGACGGCGCGCACCGCCACCCCGACACCGACGGTGGCGGCGAGCGTCAACAGCAGGCCCGTCGTCCCGGCGACATAGGCCACCACCGGCATCGCGAGCGCCCCGGCGACCAGCGGCACGGGCGGCACCCGCACGCCCGTGAGCCAGACCGCCCGGATCACCTCCCAGGTGCCCAGGGCGACCGCGACGCTGATGACGCCGACGAACGCCGCACGCACCGTGAACAGCGGGACGAGGATGCTCGCGCCGAGCAGGGCGCCGACCCCGATCGCAGCCGGTAGGTTCCGGCCGGCACGGGAACGGCGCGGCGGGACCGCTGCCGCCTCGGTCGCATCGGCACTTCCGGATGGCCCGCCGTCAACCACGGCGCGGCCGTCGACTGCCGTCATGGATGCCTATATCTCGACAGAAGCGGATAGGAATGGCGGGCACATCCCGCCGCCGCCCTTCGCGCACTGTCACGATCATCTGGCTCGGATCGTGGGGCGAACGGACCGCGGCGGCTCCGGTGGCGGAGATGGTCAGACCGACAGCAGGTCCGCTTCCTTGAGGCGGAGGAGCTCGTCCACCTGGCCGACGTAACGATGGGTCGCCTCGTCGAGGTCCTTTTCGGCGCGCCGGCCGTCGTCCTCGCCGGCGTCACCGTCCCGGACGATGCGGTCGATCCCGTCCTTGGCGTGGCGTCGCACATTGCGGATGCTCACCCGGGCATCCTCCGCCTTGGACCGGGCGACCTTGACCAGGTCACGCCGCCGCTGCTCGGACAGCTCCGGGAAGACGATGCGGATGATCGTGCCGTCGTTGCTCGGGTTGACCCCGAGGTCGGAGCCGCGCACCGCCTTCTCGATCGAGGGCAGCGACGACTTGTCGTACGGGGTGATGATCACCATGCGCGGCTCGGGGATGTGGAACGAGGCCAGCTGCTGCACCGGTGTCGGCGCGCCGTAGTAGTCCACCAGAATCTTGGAGAAGACCGCGGGCGTGATGCGGCCGGTGCGGATGTTCGCGAAGTCCTCCTTGGCGACCGAGACGGCCTTCTCCATCTTCTCCTCGGCATCGAGAAGTGTGTCGTCGATCACCACGTTTCCTTCCGTCCGCTCTGACCTGCCGGCGCCCGTCCGGCTCCGACGGCAGCTTCCCCGTCAGCCACCCTCCGGACACGGCCGCCTTCCGAGCCGCAGCACGACACGTGCTGCCCATGGGTGCCGGGGCCCCTGCCCCGTCGATGATCGCACAGCCGTGACATGCAGTGTCCCGCACGAGGCCGCTCCCCCGGAGTCCGGGGGGACGCGCCACGCCGAGCACGTCGAACCGTCGCATCGCCGCCTCGGCGCGTGACGCTCGTGGCATTGCCACGGCGGCCACCCGAGGGAACACGAAACCGGCGGGCGACCACTGTCCGCCCGCCGGCCCGTGAACCTGCGCTCAGACCTGCTTGATGTTGAACCGGGAGAACCGGCCGACCTCGATCTTCTCGCCCAGCGACGCACCCGCCTGGTCGAGCAGGGCCCGGATGGTTACCTTGCCATCCTTTACCCAGGGCTGGTCCAGCAACACGCTGATCTTGATGTAGCCGTTGACCCGGCCGTCAACGATCTTCGCGATCGCCTGCTCGGGCTTGCCCTCCTCGCGGGCGGCCGCCTCGTAGATCCTGCGCTCGGCCTCGAGTACCTCGTTGGGGATCTGGTCCGCGGTGACGTACAGCGGATCCGCGGCGGCGATGTGCTGCGCGAGGTCGCGGGCAAGCTGCTTGAAGTCCTCGGTCTTCGCCACGAAGTCCGTCTCGCAGCGCAGCTCGACGAGCACGCCGAGGGTCGGCGGCAACTGCGGGTCCGTCCGGTGCAGGTAGGACTCGACCAAGCCGTTGGCGGCGCTGCGCGTCGCACGCTTCGCGACCTGCGCCTTACCCTTCTCCCGCAGCCAGGACTTCGCCTTCTCGAAGTCGCCGTCGTTGTCGACCAGCGCCTTCTTGACGTCGCTCATCCCCGCTCCGGTCAGCTCCCGGAGCTTGCGGATGTCGGCGGCTGTGATGTCTGCCATGGTGCTCTTCTCGTTGGTGTGGGTCGGATGCTGTCGTTAGTCCTGAAAGGCACCGCGCGATCCTGACGGCGCGGCACGGTCCTGGATGCGCGGCACGGCACCGGGCCTTCCAGCTGGCTGGGAGCGCCGCCGGCACCGCCCCCAACTCCGTCGACCGCCGCGGGCTGCCGCTCTGGCGCGGCCCGCAACCAAGCGGGCCGCGGGCCGCCACGCGCCGGGCGCCACGAAGGCCCAGCGCGTGGGGTGCGACGAGGTCAGACGGCAGTACCAACCGCGGCGTCGGACTGGGCCTCGACGGCGGCCGGCACCGGCTCCTCGGCGGGCTGCTCCTCGCTCGCAGCGACGGGCTCCGCAGGTGCGGCGGGCTCCGCAGGTGCGGCGGGCGTGGCAGGTGCGGCGGGCGCGGCAGCCTCGCCGCGCAGCAGCGCCTGCTCCCACTCTGCCAACGGCTCCTCACCCGCGGACTGCTCGGGCTTGGCGTCGGCGGCCTTCGAGGCGCCGGCCCGGGACATGAGTCCGTCCGCGACCGCGTCGGCAACCACGCGGGTCAGCAGCGCCGCACTGCGAATCGCGTCGTCGTTGCCGGGAATCGGGTAGTCGACCTCATCGGGGTCGCAGTTGGTGTCGAGGATCGCCACGACCGGGATGCCCAGCTTGCGCGCCTCACCGACCGCGATGTGCTCCTTCTTCGTGTCCACGACCCACACCGCGCTCGGCACCCGGCTCATGTCCCGGATGCCGCCGAGGGTGCGCTCCAGCTTCGCCTTCTCCCGGGTCAGCACGAGCTGCTCCTTCTTCGTACGGACCTCGGTGCCACCGGTCACCTCGATCTCCTCGAGCTCCTTGAGCCGCTGGAGACGCTTGTAGACCGTCGAGAAGTTGGTCAGCATGCCGCCGAGCCAACGCTCCTTGACGTAGGGCATGCCAACCCGGGCGGCCTGCTCCTCGATGGCTTCCTGAGCCTGCTTCTTCGTCCCGATGAACAGCACCGTCCCACCGTGCGCCACCGTCTCCTTGACGAAGTCGTAGGCGCGGTCGATGTACGAGAGAGTCTGCTGCAGGTCGATGATGTAGATGCCGTTACGCTCAGTGAAGATGTACCGCTTCATCTTCGGGTTCCAGCGCTTGGTCTGGTGCCCGAAGTGCACGCCGCTTTCGAGCAGCTGCTTCATGGTGACGACGGCCATGGCGCGTCGCTCCTCTCCGTCCGGCCGCAGCCGAACGCCTCGGTTGTGACGGCGCCGCCTGACGGCGGCTGCCCCTGACGCCCGGAGTGGTCGTGGCCGCCGCAACGCGACGGACCGAGGAGACCCTTCCGACGGCCTCAGGAGACCCTCGGAAGCGGGCGTGCGAACTGGGCCCGCTATGCGGACCCTGTGGAAGATGATACCCGGCCCCACGCTACGGCCCAGCGGGAAACCCGGCTGCCCCGATCCCTCAGGATCGCGCGCCGTCGCAACAGGTCCACCGGGAGGATCATTTCCCGCCGATCTTCGCCCGGACCGGTGCGACGCCCCTGAAGTCACCGCAATCGTGGGTGCACCCGGCCCAGGGACCACGTCCGACACCCATCCGCCCGGGCACTGTCCACAGCCCGACCTCAGCCGCGCGGACACGCGCCACGACCCGGCGCCGCGCCAGACCCGCAGGCCAGCAACCCATCCAAAGTCAACGCCAAAGCAAGTTATCCACAATCAGAAACTTTGGACTACCCAACGGGGCCGAAACACCGCACCGTGGAACCGGGCGATCCGCTGCTCTCGCGGACCGACCCAGCGGCGGCCGGGACCGCTACCCGGACGCTCCCGGCCGCCGCGCCTCCCTCGACCCCGGAGGTTGTACCGCCATGCCCAGACTGCCCCGCTTCGATCCACTCTGGCTCATCATTCCGGCGATCGCACTGCTGATCGCCGTCGGCTGGCCCACCAGGGTCCCGATCAACCCGCGCGGAAGCGGGCCGCCCGCCACCATCACCGCGCACACCCCTGGCCCGGCCAGCCCACGACCAGGTACAGAACTCGACGGCGGCCTCCTGACCGGCGCCTGGCAGGGATCGGGGCCGAACGACACGATCGGTCAGGCCCTGGTGGTGGCGCCAGAACCTGCCGCCACCACGAGCAAGGCGCCCCTACCCGGCGCGATGGTCACCCTCACGCCCCTGCACCCCGCTCCACCACCCGCGGGCGCAGTCCCCTCCGCCCCTGGCACCCC
>NZ_JAMPTM010000130.1 GCF_025403375.1 Frankia gtarii | reverse complement strand
GACCGGGGGCGGGGACGGCGCCTGCCATGGGAAACGGGAAAACGCCGGCCGATGGGCCGTCGCCGCTGCCGGATTCGCGCAGGTCGGAGACGGGGGAGGCGGTGGCGGTCAGGTGACGCGGGACCGGCGCGAGCGGCAGGTCCGCCACCGCGGCGCCGGCGGACGACGGATCGACGGACGTGGGGTCCGCAGGTAGGCCGCCCGGCGCCGTGCCGGATCCCGCGGCCGGGAGCGCGAACTCGTGCGGATGATTCGGGCGAGGCGCCGCCGACGCTATACCGCGCGACCGGGCGAGGCGCCAGCCGCGTGCCGCCGTCGGGCTCGGCCGCACCGGCCCGGCGGCCGATCGGACGGCGGTCGCCGACCCCGTCCGGCCCGCCCGGAAGATGCCCGGCGTGGCAAGCGGGTTGACATCGTGCTCCGGGGCGCACAGGACTAGCGGTGCAGGCCTGCGGGCTCCGAGCCCGCGGGCGAAGGCGGCGGCGTCGGAGGTGAGCGGATGGCCGGTGGTGGCGGGCCACATCGACGGCAGCGCGCGCCAGTCGGCGTGTGGCGGCTGGCCGGCGAGTGGCGGCTGGCCGGCCGGCACGGACGGTCCCGCGGCTTCGGGCCTGGCGGAGTCGTCGGCGGACGGTGGTTGGCGACGCGACCGGCCGCGTCTCAGTGCGCCCAGCATCACCTGGTCCAGCCCTCCGGTTCGTCGTTCATCGTCTGCAGGGCGGCGGCGAACCGCCGCCGGTCGGGGTGCTCGAGATCGAGGATGTCCGCAAGCGACCAGTGGAAGCCGGCGGCCAGGTACGCGACCTCGTCGAGCAGGTCGTCAGCCGCGTACGTCAGGATTCCCCCGGCGCACCACCTGCCACGTCCACCGTGAAGCCGTGCTCGCAGGACGGGCAGGTCACCGCGGCGTGGGTGTGCCCCTCCTGGTTGACCCGGCGGTAGAGATCCTGGAGAAAGGCGAGGTCCGGCGCGAACAGGCTCTCGACGACGGCCGGGGTGACAGCCGACACCGAGCCCAGCCGGGTGATCACCCGGGACAGCAGGAGCACGGTCAGGTACGCCTCGTTGTCCCGCACCCGGGGGTCGCGCAGCGGGAGAATCTCGTCGCGGGCGGTCGCCAGACGCATCACGCCGTCGCGGTGGAGCTGCCCGCCGGTGTCGAGATAGCCGCGCGGGAGCACGAAGGCGAACTCGGTGACCAGGCCGGTCGCTGGTGCCGGCCCGGCCGTGCCGTACCCGGCGTGCGCCGTGAACGCGTCCGCGGTCATGCCAGCTCAAGCCCCTCGTGGACGAGCGTTACCTCCTCGATGGCGATCTCGCTGCCACCGGCCTGAAGGCTTCCGATGCTCACCTTCGACGGCCAGGCGTTGTGGAAGTTGAAGCGCGCCTTCTCGCCGCGGGTGTAGTCGTAGAGGACCACCGAGCCGTTCTTGCGAGCCTGGTCGATCTTCCCCTCCTGCACCAGCTTGATCCACCTCCACCAGCCGGGGTCGTCGGTCTTGCCACGCTTGAGCTGGATGTCGCCCCACTTACGGGCCCCGGGCAGCTTCTTGATGACCGGGATACCGCCCTTCTTGTTCTCCTTGTGCTCGATCACCTGGATTTCCGCGCTGAGCCCGGAGACCTCCTTGAACTGCGCGATCGTCACGCCGTCGATCTCGATCTGATAGGCGTAGTTACCGAGCGCGTCCTCGCCGATGGGCACGGCTATCCCCTCTCCGGAAACTGGTCGGTCGGCGGCGGTCCGGCGAACCTGATCGGCTACTCGGCACCGGCGGTGATCTGCGCGATGCGGAACACGACGAACTCCGCCGGCTTGACCGGCGCGACCCCGATCTCGACGATCACCTTCCCGGCGTCGACCACGTCGGACGGATTGGTCTCCGCATCGCATTTGACGTAGAAGGCCTGGTCGGGAGTCACGCCGAACAACGCGCCGTCGCGCCACATGCCGAGTAGGAACGCGGAGACGGTGCGCCGCAGCCGCTGCCACAGGTCGAGGTCGTTCGGTTCGAACACCGCCCACTGGGTGCCGCCGAGGATCGACGCCTCGAGGTAGTTGAACAGCCGGCGGACGTTCACGTAGCGCCAGGCCGGGTCCGCGGAGAGGGTGCGCGCACCCCACACCCGGATACCGCGGCCAGGAAAGGCTCGGATGACGTTGATGCCTTCGGGGTTGAGGTCGTCGTGCTCGGATCTGGTGATGTTGGTCTCCAGATCGAGCGCACCGCGGACGACCTCGTTCGCCGGTGCCTTGTGCACACCGCGGGTGTCGTCGCTGCGACCCCAGATACCGGCGACCGACCCTGACGGCGGGACGAACCGACTTCCGCCCTCCACCGGGTCGAACACCGACACCCACGGCCAGTAGAAGGTCGCGTACTTGGATTCGTAGTGGGCCTTCTCCTTGACCCAGTCCTTGATCTGCTGGGCGTTGTAACCCGGCGGCGGGTCGAGGATGGCCATCCGGTCGCGGGTCTTCTCGCAGTGATCGATCATTGCCTGCTGGACGGCCTGCACCATGTCGAGGCCGATCTGGCCCTGCTGGTAACAGAACATCAGGTCGGGGGCGAGCACCATCGTCACGTCGTCGCAGGCGGTCAAGCCCCCCACCCCGCTACGTGCCGCGACGTCACCGACGAAATCCTCGGCGCTGGCCCGCGGCGCGGGAGCCGGCGCGGGCGCGCGCAGCGCCACCACACCGGGTGCCGGGGCCCGGTCCAGGGCGGTGACACCGTCGAGTTCCGTCACCCGGACCAGCTGCGACTGCTCGTTGACGACGGTCGCCACATTCCGCTTGCCGCGCCGCGAGGTGACGTTCTCGAAGCTCTCGACCTGGCTGCCGTCCTGGGTGACGGTCACGGTGAAGACGCGGGCGGAGTCCCCACCGCCGCCGGGCCCACCGTGCCCGGTGCTCCCACCGTTGCCGGATCCGCCACCGGCGCTGTCGCCGTCGGCCCCGTTCGACGCGTCCGCGCCGGGCCGTTCGACCGGCGTGATCTCGACGGCCAGACTGCCCCGCGCGTCCGGGTCGATCGCCTCGATCCGGTAGACGCCGACTCCCGGGCGAGTCGCGCTGGTCAGCTCGGCGACCGGCCCGGCGGTGGCACCTTCCCCACCGGAGCCGACGCTCACCACGTAACAGGCGCCGCCCCCGTTGTTGAAGTACTGGAACACCGCCAGCGGCAGATACGCGCCGGGTATGAAATCACCGAACGTCTGCACGTACTGGCCCCAGTTCGCCAGCCGGATCGCGGTGTCCCGCGGTCCGCGCGCGGTGAATCCGACGAATGCCGCCACCGCCGTCCCGACGCCCTCGATCGGCCGGGAACCCGCCTCGACCTCCTCGACATAAACGCCGGGCGACCGGTAGTTCGTCGGCATGCCGTGTCCTCCTCGCCTCGCTCGGGATATCCGGATCATCCGCTGGCAGAGGCGGGCCGGCCAACGTCCGACGGCGCACAACCACGGGCACCGGTGCTCGCCCGATCGTGCAGCCCGGGACACGAACCGCGGCCGCCCTGGGATGCGGTATGGCCAGCAGTCCGGTTCAGCCGGACCCCGCCTTCGCCATCTCCGCTTCCTTCGCGACTGTGTGGGCTGCCTCAGCGAGGATCTTCCCGTATGGTTTGATCGGCGATCCGGTGTCAAGCTGGGAAACGTCCCATCCCGCCTCGACAAGCTCGCGCAGGTCCCCCAACGTGGTGGTGTCATCGGTCAGCGCGACGCGGTTGAGCTGATTCCTGATGACTTCGGACGCCGGCCTGCCTAGCCGCTTGGCGACCACAAGAAGTTCCTTCCGCTGCCCGGAAATCTCTTCTTCGGTGAGTTTTCTTGTCGGTTCGTAGATGCCGGTCGGCGCGAGCACAAACCGAATCTTCCTCTTGAGTGTGGGCTCCACCGCGTTGAGCTTTCCGACGAGAGTCGGAGTGCAGTTCATGTGGCAGGGTGCCCGGTTGATCGCGATGGCGACAGTGGTGTCCCTACCCGCCGCCACGCTCGCCTTCGCGGCATTGATGACTGGCTGCCAGTAGGCCCTGAGGAGATTGTCCTCGGCGTGCCGGCCTCCGCCGCTGGCCTGTACTTCTCCGTACCGAACGCCGTTCAGCGAGATTGCGGCGTAGGTCTCGTTGCGTGACTGGACACTGAAGGTCTCTTTTTCCATGTCAAACGGTTCGAAGATCTCACTCCAGCGGATGGTACGTTCGTCGGATGGACTGGCCGTCGCCAGCAGGCGGCTGTCCATCGTTTCTTCGTCCGTGACGTCGAATCGCAGCGACGTCAGACCGCGAGGCGCGTACTGCTTGAACACCGCGGAGATCGTTTCCGCGATCTGGCCTGGTGACGAATGGCGTCGTTGCGTGAGGCGGCGGTGCGCCTCGGCCAACGCGTCCTGCTTCACTCGCGGATCGCGAGAGCCCGGCCCATCCGCAGTCACGGCCCCTGCCGTCGGCGCGTCCTGCTCTCTCGGCCCACTGCCGGACCGTCGGCCGAGGATGCGGCGGCCGAGGGAGGCGAGCCAGTCGGCGACCCGGTCGAGTGCTGCGTCCACGATGCCCCGCGCTCGGCCGACGACGTCGCGGACCGGGGCTGCAATGTCACCCAGGCCGAGCAGCCGGGCGAGGAAGCCGAGAACCACCGGGACGCTGCGGGCCAGCGCCTGTTCGACCGCGTTGGCGGCGTCCCCGACGGAACCCGTGGCAATCTTGGCAATGGAGTCGAACACCGACGAGGCGAAGGCAGCGAGCTGCTGGGCCCGTTCGAGGAAGAACTGGACGGTGTTGTAAGCCGCGATGACTGCCTGAATGATCGCGCCGGCCGGATTGAACATCGAGATCAGCTTGGTGACCGCCGCACCGACCACCGAACGGGCGACCCAGTCGCGGATGCCACCGAGGACGGTGTCCAGCAGCCCGGTCGCCGACTCCAGGATCTTGTCGACGACGGCACCCAACCCGCCCGTGACGATTCGCTGCACCCAGTCGACGGCGGTCTCCATCGCGCGCACGACCCGGTCCCCGAGCAACCGGACCAGCCGGGTGCGCAGTGCCGGCCAGCTCAGCCCGAGCAGGTCGAGCACGACCGAGGCGATGCCGCCCAGATCGAGGCGGGCCGGAAGCCGTACCGCTGCGCGCAGGGCACCCGTGAGCCAGCCGATCAGCCCGGATTGCAGGTGCGTCCCGATGTTGGCGGCGAACTGCCCGAGCCCCGTCCGCACGGCGGTGACGAGGTTGCCGGCGAAGCGCACCGGATCGTTCACGATCGTCCCGAGGACGTCGCCGCCCCGACGGATGATCGCCATAACCTGTTCCCCGGCGCCGCCGGCAAGTGCGAGCCCGCCCTCGAAGACGAACTCCATGGCCTTGCCGACCGCCGACCGTGCGAAGCCGAGCAGGCTCCCCAGCGGCGGCCCGAAAATGTTCGCGATCTTCGCCCAGGCCCCGGCGGGATCGGCGAGGTCGGTGACACTCAACGCATCCCACGCCCGGCTGAACAGCCCCCGGATCGTCTCCCAGCTGAGCCCGAGCTTCGGTACCTCGGCCTCGAACCAGGCGGAGGCACGGTCGAGGGCGCCCGACCGGTTCACGTTCTCGAAGACCTCCTGGCCTCGCGGCACCAGTTCGAGGAACCCGCCGACCAGGGTCGCGGCGGTGCGCGGGACCTCGGCCCCGGTCAGGACGTCGCGGCCGAGCACGACTCCGAGCAGCTTGTATCCGGGCATGCGATGCGCGTAGGAGGTCAGCCCGGACAGCGCCCGGTCGCGTGCCCCGGCGGCCAGGTCGGACACCCCGGCGGACACGTCGTCGAGCAGGCCGCGCGCCACCGGTGCCGCGGCAGCGGACGGTGCCACCACCCGCGGGCGCGTCGACGCCCGGTTCAGGGCCACCGACCGGACGAGAGCAGGCGGCACATGACAACCGGAGCCGGCCAGCGGCATGATCCGGCCCGGCGCCGCCGAGGGGTCGCCACCCGCGGCACGTGCCACACCGGCGGAAACCGCGGAACCGGCCACGGCATCGATCACCGCGGCCGTCGCCCGGTTCCCGGCGCCGCGCTGCAGACCGATCAACGGCAACGTGCTCGTCGGTAACGGCATCGCGGCCAGGCGGGCCCGGTTCCCGCGCACCGGACCGCGGTCGGGCAGTCCCCGGCCGTCCGTGGCGGGGCGGTGCGCCCGCATCACAGCTCCTCGTCCGGTGCCGGTCACATCCCCTCCGCGGGTTCCTCCTCCTCCGGTGCCGGCCCGGCCTCGCGGGCGACCTGGACGCCGACGGCGGCGGCCTCCAGTTCGGCCGGGTCGTCCGGGTGGCTGACCGTCCCGCCCGGGCCGCCGGCGCCCGCCGACTGCTGCACGACGTGGGTCAGCTCGTGGGCCAGCAGGCCGCGGCCGGTGGACGACGACGGGTTGTAGCGGCCGGGTGCGAAGAACACGTCGGTCCCGGTGGTGAACGCCTCCGCCTGCACCGCCCGGTTCAGGGTCGCGGCCTGGCCGTCGGTGTGAATCCGCACGGCCGACAGATCGGCTCCGAGATGCCCCTCCATCTCGGCTCGCACGGGCTCGGGCAGCGGCGCGCCGGCACCGCGGCGAGCCTCGATCGCCGCGCCGATCTCCGGGTCCAACGGGCCGGCCCCCTGCGACCGCAGAGCGCTGCGCAGCACCGCCGCGCCCGCGACACCGACCCCACTGACAGCACCGACAGCACCGACAGCCAGAGCAGTCGCCCCGGCCCCGGTCCCTGCTCCGGCCGTCTCCGAACCCGTGGTGATCCGCGCGATCCTCCCGAACGCCGCGTTGCCGACCATCGCCGGCAGGCTTCTCCCCCGTGGATCTGCGGCCTGCGGCACAAGCCGTGGCGCGAGGACGGCCGGTACCCGGCCGTCCAACCGGTCGTGTTCCATCATCGACCTCCCGGAAGACGGACGTGCTGGCCTGCGAGCGGCCACCGACATGTTTTCACGCAGTGGCCCGGGAAAATCGAGACTGCCCCAAAGGGCAGCATCGTAGGGTCAACGCGACAGCAGGTCGAAATACGGACCGAACTCGTCGGCGAGACAGAGCCGGCCGAGTTTGCGGTATTCCAGGCCAACAGCCGTGATGACCTCCCGCATGTTCACCTGGCCGTCGGCCGCGCCGAGGTAGGCCGCGGTCACGGCCGCGTTACGGATGTCGCCGCCGGCCAGCCCGAACGCCTTCGCGCAGAATTCCAGATCCACGCCGGTGGTGAGGGGAACCCCGGCGAACGTCCGCTGCCACAGCGCAAGCCGCTGTTCGGCGTCCGGGCGGACGAACTCCGCCACCACCGACAGCCGGCGCCGAAACGCGTCGTCGAGGTTCGCCGCCAGGTTCGTCGCCAGGATCGCCACCCCGTCGAACGACTCGATCCGCTGCAGCAGGTAGGCGACCTCGACGTTGGCGTAGCGGTCGCGGGCGTCGGAGACCTCGGATCGCTTCCCGAACAGCGCGTCGGCCTCGTCGAAGAACAGCACCGCGTTGAGTCCTTCGGCGCCGACGAAAATGCGTTCCAGGTTCTTCTCGGTCTCACCGATGTACTTGTCGACGACGGTGGACAGGTCGATGACGTAGAGGTCGACGCCGAGCGCGCCCGCGACGACCTCGGCGGCCATGGTCTTGCCGGTACCGGACTCACCGACGAACAGCGCGGTCACCGCCTCCCCCCGGTTACCACCCCGGCGCAGCCCCCAGTCGTCCAGAACCCTTCCGCGGTGCGCGGCCCGCCCGGCGAGGTGACGCAGCGTCGAGAAGGTGCGCGGCGGAAGCACCAGGTCGTCCCAGCCGACCGCCGGGCTCACCCGCCGGGCCAGCCGCTCGAGCCCGGTGGCGTTCTGCTCGCGCGCCGCCGCCACCAGCCGGCCCGCGTCCGGCACGGGCCTGGCTCCCGCCAGCCCGCCGGCCCCTGCCCGGATCCCGGTCCCGGTCCCGGTCTCGATCTCGGTCTCGGTCTCGCAGTCTCTGGCTGTCGCCCACGCGCCGGCGACCGCCCGGCGCATCTGGCTCGGGGTCAGGCGCAGCAAGGCCAGCTCTGCCGGTACCGGGACGTCCCCCAGCTCGGCGGCCCACACCGCGGCCTGCTCGGCCGCCCCGAGCGGGTGGACGTCCGCCACCCGCGCAACCGGTCCCGGCGTCTGCGGATCCCAGGCCGCCCGGCCGTGCAGCACGACCGGAACCGGCGGAACCGGCCCGCCCGGCGTCGCAGCCGCCACGACGGCGGCGAGTTCACCAGCATCGATCGCCTCGGCCGGGCCGATGACGAGCACCGCCCCGGCGAGGCGTGCCTCCCGAACGGCCGCCCGCACCAGCCACGCCGCAGCGCCCGCACCAGGCGTGTCATCCCGGTCGCCCGCCCGCGCTCCGCTCCCCTCGGTGGGCGCCGCGCCGCCCCCGGCCCCGGCGCCGACCTCGCCGGTTCCGGCGAGGCGTGCCGCACCAACCCGCAGGTCAAGCGCGACGAACGGCCGTCCGGCGCGCCGGGCGGCCGACACCGCGACCGCCAGGGCATCGCCGCCGGAAGCCGTGCGCAGGTGGACGAGTGGTGCCTCGTCCGGCCCGGGGACGGCCGCGACCACCCGGGCGAGCCATTCCACCTGTGGCCCACCCACGTCCGGAGCATCCACGAGCGCACCGGCAAGGGCCGGGGCTGCCCTGTCGTCGCCGAGCAGGTGTCCGGTGAGCCGGTCCGGCACCCGCAGCGACCTGGTCAGAAAGGGCCGGTCGACGTCCTCCACGACCAGTAGGCCGGCGGCGACCAGCGGGCCGCCAGCCGTGCACCGAGCCCGTGCGGCCTGGTCGAACGGCGAACGCCCGGACAACTCCAGCGCGAGCCCCGGGCTGGCACGCCGCCGGGTCACGTCGTCGTGCAGGTAGCCGTAGAGCTTCTCGAACCGGGGGTCGAGGTCCGGCGCCAGGGCGACCAGCAGGATGTGGACGTCGAGATCGGTCAGCCCGCAGCGCCGCGCCAGCTCGCGCAGCCGCAGCCGGCTCCCCCGCTGCCGCGCCGCCGCAGCCGCGTTCTCCACCCTCCTGGCGAGTTCCTCGGACGCCGCGCGCGATCGGGTCGCGTCGACAGCGTCCGGCGCGTCCGGTTCGCCAGCACCGTCATGGCCAGCATCTCCAGGTTCGCCAGCATCCTCAGGTTCGCCAGCGTCACGAAATCCATCAGGGTGAGCAGCGTCGTCCAGGGGGGCCCGCGCCCCGGTCTGTGGCACGCCGCGGCGCAAGAGTACGTCGATGTGCTCGTCGCTGAGGTAAAGGCCACGGAAGGCGTCGTCGGGCTCCGGGTCGACGGCACGGCGTGCGGCGACGGCCGCACGGACCTGTTCCTCGACGACGGCGAGCTGGCCGAGCAGGTCGGCGAGCGAGTCGTCTCCGCGCAGCGCCCCCACGTTCAGATTTCCCGGCCGGGGCCGGCCGGCCCCGGCCGCCGACCTTGTCCGGACAGCTGCTCCGGCCGAGCCCGGTGGGGATCCGAGGCACCCAGGCGCACCTCAGGACCCGCCTCGACCAGGGTGCGCACCGTCTCCACCCGGGCCGGGTCGAACGGGGCAATGACGACCAGGTCCAGCGACGGCTTCAGCTCACCGCCGAGCGCGTTCCACACATCGGCGATGCCGCGGTCGCCACCGGTTGGCAACGCGAGCTGGAGCAGCACCGGGATCGACTGCTCGGCCAGCGCCCCGCGCAGATGGGCGGCGGGCACGACGTCGTGCCGCAGCAGGGTCGCGAGCAGGACCGACAGCAGCCGGTGCTCGTCCTGCGGCCGGCTCGTCCAGGCGGTGAGCAGATAGGACAGCCTCAGCCGGCGCGGCGGCGGCCGGCGCGCGACGATCCGGCCCGCGTCGTCACGCACCTGCTCGAACGCGATCTCCCGGCGGCCGATGTCCTCCCGGATGTCGTAGAGGAACGCATCGACGCACGGTCCGCTGCGCCGGGCGGCCCAGTCCCGGCTGGGCGCGTCGAAGAGGACCTCCGTGTCACCGCCCGCCACGCCCTCCGCCGCGAGCAGGGCGGCCAGCGTCGCGTCCACGTCATGGATCATCACCCCGACGGTCGCACCCGGGCGCGGTCCGCCGCAAGGATGCGAGCGGACCTGGCTGACTGCACATTCGGGCAGCCAGCCGGGGGCGGAACGTCTGCGCGAGCGGCCGTTCCGCAGCCGCCGCGGCCGGCGTACGTTCGGGATCATGGCGACGTACAGCGCCGCTGCGATCTACGGTTACGCCCGCGCCGCGGGCTTCACTCCCGACCAGGCCGTGACGATGACCGCCATCGCCCTGGCCGAGTCGGGCGGTAACGGTGGGGCGCACGCGACCCGGGGCGAGGACTCCCGCGGGCTCTGGCAGATCAACATGGACGCCCACCGACAGTGGACGGGGCTGGACGCATATGACCCGGCGGTGAACGCACGGCTGGCGTACGAGGTCTCCCGCAGCGGCCGGGACGTGTCCCCGTGGACTACCACCCACGGCCAGCACGACGCCCGTTACCTCGAGTACCGCGCCCAGGCCGAACGGGCGGCGATCCAGGCCGGCGAGAGCGCCGCGCACGGCAACTGGGCCGGGACAGTCGGCTACGGCCACCCGCTCGCCGCCACCGGCGACGGCGCGACCGCCGGACAGCTCGACGAGACGACCGCCCGCTTCCTGCACGCGGCCCTCGCCCAGGCCGGCGACCAGTACGTCTACGGCGCCGAGGCGGAACTCGACGACCCGGACCCGAACGCCTTCGACTGCTCGGAGCTGACCCAGTGGGCAGCCGCGCAGGCAGGCGTCCAGATCCCCGACGGCGCCGCGGCCCAGTACGACGAGCTGCGCACGCACGGCCAGGAGATCTCGGTCGACGACGCGCTGCGTACCCCCGGGGCGTTGCTGTTCCATGCCGATCCGAACGGCTACATCAGCCATGTCGCGATCAGTCTCGGAGACGGCCGGACGATCGAGGCCCGCAACTCGCGGGCCGGGGTCGGCGTGTTCGACCACCGCGGCGACTGGCTGAACCGGGCGGCGGTGCTGCCCGGGTTGTCCGGCCCGGTCGGTGGCAGCGTGCCGCCCGGCGGGTACGACGCCGTGGCCGCCGGCACCGGGTCGAACGGTGCCGACAGCGACGACGACGGGCTCACCGACGCCCTCGAGACCACACTCGGCACGGATACCGGCGCCGTCGACACGGACCGCGACGGCCTGTCGGACGCCTACGAGCTGCTGACCACCCACTCCGACGCGAGCTCCACCGACTCCGACCACGACGGGCAGGCCGACGCCCTCGAGGTCGCCCTCGGGACCAGCCTGATCAACCCGGACAGTCTCGGCACGGGGCACCTCGACGGTGCCACCGGCGACGCGGCGACGCTCGACAGCGACCGTGACGGGCTCACCGACGCCCTGGAACGGGTACTGGGCACGGACCCGGCCCGAGCCGACAGCGACGGCGACGGGCTGACGGACGGTGCCGAGCACGGGGCCGGTCTCGATCCGCTGGCCTTCGACGACGTCAGCTCCCTGCGGGCCGCGGACGCCGACGCGCAGCCGCATTCCAGCCATGACGCGAACCTGCACACCGCCGACGGCACCGGTCTGGACGCCTCCCATCCCCCCGGCGCCGGCTTCGACGGCGGCTCCCACCTGTGAGGCGCTGCCCGGCTCCCGGCTGGCAGCCGCCTGCCGCGGCGCGACGGCGACGGCGACGGCGACGGTCAGAGCAGGCCGTGACGGAAGGCGTAGGCGACAGCATGGGACCGGTTGCGCAGACCGAAGCGCCGGGTGATGTCCTGCAGAACATTCTTCACCGTCCGCTCCGAGTAGCTGAGCCGCAGCCCGATCTCGCGGGTGTCGAGCCCTTCGCTTACCAGCCTCAGCACCGTCAGCTCGCGTTCGGAGAGTCCGGAGAACGTCAGCCCACGCGGTGCCAGCACCTGCGTGGACACCTGGCGGACCTGTCGGAGCAGCGGGCCGAGCAGGTCCGGCGGCAGGTAGCCCTCGCCGGTGGCCGCCCCCCGCACGGCCGCCAGCACGGTCTCGGGCGTCGCGCCGGCGCGACGCAGCAGGCCGACGGCGCCCGCGTCCACGGCCGCCGTCAGGTCATGAGCATCGAGCTCGGCGACGACGAGGACGGTGGGCACGCCGCACTGCTGGAGCTCGCGCACCGCGTGCAGGGTCCGCTCGTCGACCGCTTCGGCACTGACCAGGGCCACGTCGGCCAGGTCCGCGTCGCCGGAGGTCACGACGGCCACCGGGGCGGCGGCGTCGGCGCTGCCGGGCAGGCCGCCGGCGGGCCTGCCGCGGACCGCGGCAGCAGGGGCGACCCCGGCGGCGACACGCAGGTGTGGCGCGCGGGGAGCGGCGCCCGCCGGCCGGGCCGGAACCGCCGGACCGCCACCACCGCCGGCCGCGACCGGGGTCAGGACAGCGCCCACGGCCACACCCGCGCCGGCGGCACCGGCGCGGTTCCCGGTGACGATCTCGATGTCCGGGCAGCCGCCGAGCTGGGCTGCCAGGCCGGCCTGCGTGATGGGGTCGCCGGCACGGACCAGCACACGGATGGGGTGGGGCATGGTTCCTCCTCCTCGTCAGGACACCCCACATATCGCACAGTGTTCTCAAGCTCCGCTCCACGTCAGCGGCCACTCAAGAAAGACTCATGACGGCGCTCGGCGCCGGCCCAAGCCCGGCTCAACCCCAGGCCGCCGCGCCTTCGCCGGCGGCGCGCCTCCTCGAGGCGGTGGCCGCGGAGGCGGGCCGGCGTGGCCGTGCGGACCTCCAGGCCCGGCTCGCCCGCGAACGCGGCCGGCTGGCCACTCCGGAGGCTCTGGTGGTCGTCGTCGGGGAGTTCAAGAAGGGCAAGGGCACGCTGGTCAACGCGCTGCTGGGCGCTCGGGTGTGCGGCGTCGACCCGGTGTCGACCACGCTGGTGCCGACCGCGGTCGGTTTCGCCCCGCACCCCACGGCGGTGCTGCTGCCCGCGGCCGGAGCCGCCCGGGGTTCCCTGGACGGCCACAACGGCCCCGTCCGCGGGACCAGCGACGTCTGGGCACAACCCGTCGACGCCGCACAGCTCGACGCGCTGCACGACCTCGTCCAGGGCGTGCCGACGACGGCCCCGCGAACACCTGCCCCGGCCGCCGACATCTCGGTGGCCGGGGCGGAGGTCGGTCTCCCGCGCCAGCTCCTGGCGCAGGGCCTGACGTTGCTCGACACCCCCGGGCTCAACGGCGGGCTGGGCGACGGGGCGGGCGCGGCGACGCTGCGCGCGGCGAGTGGGGCGGACGCCGTGCTGTTCGTGTCCGATGCCAGCCAGGAGCTCACCGCGCCCGAACTGGAGCTGATCCGCAGGCTTGCCCGCCAGGGGCCCGCGGTGCTGCTGGCGATCACCAAGATCGACGTCTACCCGGCATGGCGGCGCATCGTCGAGACCGACCGCGCCCATCTGCGCCGTGCCGGGCTGGATCCGGCGATCTTCCCGCTGGCGGCGCCGCTGCGGCATCGCGGACTGCGCTCGGATCGTCCCGACCTCGACGCCGAGTCCGGCTACCCGCCGCTCGCCGCCCACCTGCGCGACGAGATCGTCGGCCGCCGGCGGGCCCGCCTCGAACGCGTGGCGGCCGTCGCGGCCACCGACGCGCTGCACCAGTTGCTCACGGAGCTGGAGACGGAGCGGGCGGCCCTCGCCGATCCGGCGGGCGGGCGTGAGTTGAAGGCTAGCCTCGACGACGCCGAACGAGGCGCGAAACGGATGGACGAGGCGGCGGCGAGCTGGCGGCGGGAGCTGGCGGACCGATCCCAGGACATGACCGCGCGGTGCAACGAGGACCTCAAGACCAGGATGCGGGCGTTGGAGGTCGCGGCCGAGGCCAGGATCAGGGCCAGCGACCCGGCGCGGGAGTGGGATGACCTGCGTCGCTGGCTGTTCGGGCAGACCAACGACGCCCTGCTCACCCATCAGCTGGTGATCCGCTCCGAGGGGGAGGCGCTGGTCGCGGCCGTCACGAGCGCGTTCGAGACCGCCTCGGAGCACATCCAGGCCCTGCTCGAAGCGGCCGCCGACCGCCCGTTGACCGCGGTCGACGACGCGCGCAGCCCCGAGTTCATCCAGCTGACCGGCATCGACCTGATCATGCAGGGTGCGCGGGGGGGCGGCGTCGGGATGGTGATCGTCTCGGCGGTCGGGGCGCTGACCGGCATCGCCGGTATCGCCGCGTCGGCGATGCTCGCACCCGTCGGTATCGGGGTGCTGGTGGTACTCGGCCGGCGCACCATCGCCTCGGTCCGCGACAGCGAGCGCCGCACCCACCAGGCGAACGCGCTGCGTGCCGCTCAGGAGTACCTCGCCCAGGCCCGCCAGGTCGGCGCGCAGGACTCCGCCATCACCCGGGAGCAGCTCTACCGCGGTCTGCGCGACACCCTGACCGAGCTGGCGGCGGAGCTGGCGACCTCGGCTCAACGCAACCTGAAGGCCTCCGCACGTGCCATCGCGGCGACCCACGAGTCACGCAGGGCCCGACTGGCGACCGTCGAGGCGGAGATCGCCCGGCTGCAGGCCGCGGTCGACGCCGTCGCTGTCCCCGGGCCCGGTCCTGACGCGCGACCGGCACGGTGACCGGCTTCGCCGGGCCAGGCCGGCTGCGCGACGAGGTCCGTGCGCTGTTGCTCGACGCGCTCGACGCGTACCGGGGAACCTTCGCCGAGGCGGTGCTGCGCGACGAGCTCCAGCGGTTCGACGGACCGCTGCGGGTCGCCCTGGCCGGTCGGGTCAAGGCCGGCAAGTCCACGCTGCTCAACGCCCTCGCGGGCGAGCAGGTCGCAGCGACCGACGCGACGGAGTGCACCCGGCTCGTGACGTCCTACGCGGCGGGTACGCGCGAGGCGGCCTGGGCCTACCTGCGCGACGGCTCGGTGGTCGAGACCGCGCTGCACCGCACGGCCGGCAGCGCACACGTCGATCTCGACGCGTTCCAGCGCGCGGCCGGCCCAGCAGGCACGGCCGGCACGGCCGGATCGCCGGGGGCACCGCAGGCATCGGCCGTGGAAGCGTTGCGCGTCGAGCTTCCCAGCGCACGGCTGCGCGATCTCACGCTCATCGACACACCGGGCATCGCCTCGCTGACCACCGAGCTCTCCCTGCGCACCGAGAGCTTCCTGACACCGGGCGCGCACCGGCCGGCGGCGGCCCGGGCCTCCCGCGCGGCGGACCCGGCGGAGCGCGGTGCGCTGGCCGGCGCGGACGCTGTCATCTACCTGCTGCGCCACCTGCACGCGGCCGACGTCGGCTTCCTCGCGTCGTTCCGCCGGACCGGGCTCGGTGAGGCGGCGCCGGCGCATGCGATCGGGGTGCTCTCCCGCGCCGACGAGCTGGCGCCCGGGCGGACCGAGTCGGTGGATCTCGCGCGCCGCGTCGCGACTGCAATCGGCCGCGACGAGCGGGTCCGTGCACTGGTGCAGACCGTGGTCCCGGTCGCGGGCCTGCTCGCGCAGGCCGGCAGCCGGCTGTCCGACGACGAGCTGGGCAGGTTGCTGGCGCTGGCCGGCGAACCCGCCGCCGACACCGACGACCTGCTGCTGTCCGCCGACCGGTTCGTCGCCGCGGCGGCGGCGACGGCCGTCCCCGCGCAGCTGCGTGAGCTGCTACTCGACCGGCTCGGCCTGGCCGGCGTGCGCCTGGCCGTGGCGCTCGCCCGGCTCGGGCACGCGCACGACCCGGCCGGCCTCGCCACCGGGCTGGCCGCCCGCAGCGGACTGCCCGAGCTGGAGGCGCTGCTTCGCGGGCAGTTCACCGACCGCGCCGACGTGCTGAAGGCGCAGCACGCGCTGCGGGTACTCGACGACGTGCTCGACGGCATGTTCGGTGAGCACCCGCACGGCACGGTCGCCACCCTGCGGGCCCGTCGGGAACGGGTCGAGGCCGGCGCGCACGAACTCGCCGAGCTGCGCCTGCTCGGCGAGCTGCGCACCGGCACGGCCGAGCTGCGCGGACTCGACGAGGCACGGCGCGACGCGATGGAACGGATGCTCGGCGCGGCCGGTGCCGGCGTCCGGACCCGCCTCGGCCTACCCGCGGGCACCCCCACGGGCGAGGTCCGGGCGGCCCTGCGGACGGCCCTGGACAGCTATCGGCGGCTCGCCGAGAACCGGCTGGCGGGACGCTCGACCCGACGCGCCGCCGCGGTGATCCGGCGCAGCTGCGAGGGCCTGTTGCGCGATCTGACCATGGACGGCGGCTGACCGCCGCCCGTCCGCCGCCAACCGCCCACCGGGGCACCTCATGATCGCCCTCTGCTGTCAGCAGCAGTGCACGGTGATCGATGTCTGCGCGGTCTTCTCCCGCCCCTGGCCGTCGCGGACGGTGACCCGCGGGGTCCACGTGGAGTTCCGGTCGAAACCTCCGTTTCGCAGGGGGTAGCTGTGCGCGGGTGTCCGGGGACTCGACTGCCAGCCGGTGGAGGTGCCGTCACCGTAGTCGAAGTTGTAGGACACGGCGCCGCGCGATCCGGAGGCGTCCAGAATGGCCGAGATCGGCGGACTGGGCGCCGTGCCGGCGGCGTCCTGCCATCGCAGCGCGGCCGTCAGCGGGTCGGTGAAACTCGCACCCGCCGCGTGGTCGCCGTCCATGGTGAGGGTGCACGCGGCGGCACCGGTGCAGTCACCGGACCAGCCGTCGAAGTTGCCGCCGTCGCCGGTCGCCGTCAGGTTCACCGACTCCCCCGCCGCGATGGTGACCGAGCAGGTACCCGGGCAGGAGATCCCGCCGCCGGTCACCCGCCCCGGCCCGCTGACCGTGACCGACAGTGTCCTGTTCCGCACCTGTCGGGTGAAGGTGGCACCGGCGTTGCGCGGGCCGTCCATCGTGAGATGGCACTGTGTGCCGGACTGCCCTGCGCAGTCCCCCGTCCAGCCATCGAACGTCGCATCGCTGTCCGCCTGGGCGGTCAGTGTCACCGACTGCCCAGCACGCAGGGTGGCGCCGCAGGCGTCCGGGCAGAACAGCTGGTCAGGGCCGCTGACCCGACCGCCGTCGCCGGTGAAGGCGACCTCCAGCCGGTGGCGCTGCCCGGAAACGGTCGCGGTGGCCTCGGACGTCTGCCCGTTGCGGTCGGTGACCCGGACCCGGACGGTGATGGAGCCCGGCGGCTCGTCGTAGGTGTGGTTCGCCGTGGCGCCCGGCTGTGCGTTCCCGAACTGGCCGGTGAAGTCGAACGCGTAGCTGGCGATGTCGGCCGAACCCGGAGTCGACCGGGAGGCGTCGGCGACAACGTCGAGAGCCGATACCGCCGATCCACCGGCCTCATAGGACAGCGTCAGTCGTGCGGTCGGGCGCCGCTGGTCCGGGTCGCCAGGGTCCTGGGGGTCGCCAGGATCCTTAGGGTCACCGGGATTCTGGGGGTCACCGGGCTTCTGAGGGTCATCGGGCTTCTGAGGGTCACGAGGATCCTGGGGGTCACCGTTGTTCTGCTCCTCCGTCGTCTGATCGTCGACCGGGCCGCCGACGACCGTGATCCGCGTGGTGGGCATGGCACGGCGCCCGTCAGCGAGGGTGACCTGTGCCGAGACCGTGTACTGCCCGGCTGTCCGCCACCTGTGCGACGCCTCGGCACCGGTGTCCTCGGAGTCGTCGCCGAACGCCCAGCGCACGGCTCTCAGCCGCCCCCCGTCCGGGGCGACCACCCGCATCGTCACGGCCTCGTCGACCGAAACACGCGCCGCTGACAGCTCGATTGCGACGATGCCACCGTTCGGCCTGGTTTCCGGCGTCGGCCGCGGGTCCGGGGTCCGCGGCCTCGGTGTCGGCTCGGACGTCGGGCGCCCAGTCGGTTCGGCAGGCGGCTGGTCCGCCGGCCCGCCACCACCTTCGCCCGGCCCCCCGCCGGGCCCG
>NZ_JAMPTM010000012.1 GCF_025403375.1 Frankia gtarii | reverse complement strand
GCGGATGCGGGTGCCGAAGATGGCCGAGCTGGTCTCGGCCGACCTGCGCCAGCGCATCGTGCGCGGCGAGCTGGTCGAGGGGCAGGCGCTGCCGACGGAGGCACTGCTCGTCGCGCAGTACGGGGTGTCCCGGCCGACGCTGCGGGAGGCGCTGCGCATCCTGGAGGCGGAGTCGCTGATCACGGTGCGCCGCGGCGCGGGCGGCGGGGCGCGGGTGCAGACGCCGAGCCCTCGGGTCGCGGCTCGCTACGCGGGGCTGGTGCTGGAGCATCGCGGCACGACCGTCGCCGACGTGTGGGAGGCGCGGCTGTATCTGGAGCCGCCGGTCGCGGGGCTGCTGGCCCGCCGGCGCACCCGTGCCGACCTGAGCCTGCTGCGCGCGGCGGTGGAGCGCCGCGGTGCCCATCCGGCCGAGACGGTCCGGCTGCACAACGACTTTCACGCCCTCGTCGTCCGGCTGGCGGGCAACGAGACGTTGGAGCTGCTCGTCGGCATGCTCAGGGAGATCGTCGACCGCGCCACCTGGTCCGCGGTCGAGAGCGACCTCGGGACGTCGGTGCAGGCCGACACCGAGCGGGCGGCGGTTCGGGCGCATCACGCCCTGGTCGACCTGCTCGAGGAGCGGGACGCCGCGGGCGCGCAGGCGTTGTGGCGGCGCCATCTGCGCGCCGGTGCCGCCTACCTCGACGGGGGCGGCCGCAACGCCGCCACCCTGGACCTGCTCGCCTGAGGGCGTGAACCGCGGGTCACGCGGCCCACGCCCTCGGCGGTCAGCTCACGAGCGGGTCAGTTCGCGCCGAGCTTGTAGATTCCGGTCGCGTCGATGGTGCGGAAGTTCGACAACGTCCCGGTCTTGGACGCGTCGGCGACGAATCCGGTGGTCGAGCAGATGTTCGGCGACACCGGGCTCGCCTTGCCGTTGCACTGGAAGGTCGCCCCGCCACCGATCGGGTAGGGGGTGGCCGGCGCAGTCTGGATCGCCTTGGCGACCCCGGCCGGGGTCACGTCGGTGCCCGCGACGGCGTTGACCGAGCGGATGAGGCCGAGCATGCCCTGGTAGCCGCTGATGGTGTAGGCGTCGTTGGTCTTCAGGCCCTTGCCATAGGCGTCGACCACTGCCGAGTACAGCTTGTACTCGGCGGTGGTCGGGTCCTGGTTGGCCTGACCCATGATCTTCACGCCCTCGAAGCCACCGGGAATCGAGGCCCCCTTGTCCGTGCCGACGCAGCGGTCCAGCGCGGTGATCGTGGCCTTGATGCCGAGGGCCTTGATCGCCTTGATCGCGCTGGCGCAGAAGGTCGGGTCACCCGTGACGTGGTACAGCGCGGGCTTGTCCTTCTGCGCGGACTGGATCTGCGGGGTCATGTCCGCGGTACCCGGCGGGATCGCGATGACCTTGGCCTTGCTCCCCGCGTTGGCGAAGAAGATCGGCGAGAGCGCCTTGGCCGGGCCACTGGCCGCGGGCACATCGATGACGAGCACGACCGCGCTGGACAGCTTGGCCTCGCGGGCGTACGCCGCCGCGGTGCCGAACGGCCCGAGCGGGTTGCCGAGCAGGAACACGTTCTTCGTCGACAGCGCGGTCTGCGTCGCGACGAGGTTCAGCACCGTCGGAATCCCGGCGGGAGAGACGATCTTGATCCAGGGGTCGGCCTGCCCCGGGCTACCGCCGGCCACCGCGGAGACCTTTTCCCGGACGAACGTGTTGCCACATGCCTGGGCGTCCGCGGGGACAGATTTGTCCTCACAACTGACGATTTGAATCTGGTGCCCGCGCAGCCCGCCGAGGTGGGCGTTGGCGTAGTCGGCGGCGGCCTGCGCCGACTTCTCCTCCGCGGAGGCGTCCACCGCCTGGGTGCGGCCGGTGCCGATCCAGCCGATCTTCACCGGGGTGCCGGTGGCGGCCTTCGCCGGACCGAGCAGGGCCGAGTCGGCCTTCACCGTCCCGCCGCCGCTGCTACCACCGCCGCTGCTACCACCACCACAGGCGGCGGCCACCAGCGAGGTGGCAAGCAGGACGCCGGTCAGCGCGGTGCGGGTACGCGGTCGCGCGGCCAGCCGGCCGGCCGCGGTGAAACGAAGCGGTAACAAACGCACGGTGGTGCTCCTTAGTCATTTGATCACTACATGGTTACGCGGTCCGTGGACCAGACGGCCCACGGACCGCGCGGATGGTGCGTGCTGCGGGCCGGAAAGAAGATGGGGAGTCAGGCGGAAGCGCCCGCCTCGGCTCCCAGGTAGGCGGCCTCGAGGCCCGCACGGTCGGCGGCGAGGTCCGCGGCCGGCCCGCTGCGGACGACCTCGCCGTGGACGAGCACGACGGCCTGGTCTGCGACCTCCAGCGCGAGCTGGACGTGCTGCTCGACAAGGATGACGACGGCCCCGGTCTCGTCGGCGATCCGGCGGACCACGGGCAGCAGCCCCTCGACGATCACCGGCGCGAGACCCATGCTCATCTCGTCGATGAGCAGCACGCGCGGCTTCTGAACGAGTGCCCGGGCAACGGCGAGCATCTGCTGCTCGCCACCCGACAGCGCACCCGCCGCAACGTCGAGCCGCTTGCCCAGACTCGGGAACAGCTCCATGACGTCATCGAGACTGTATCCGCCGGAACGCCGCGCGACGACGAGGTTCTCCCGGACGTTGAGGTCGGAGAACAGCGCCCGGTCGTCGGGGACGAGCACGACGCCGGCCCGGTTCGCCGCCGCCGGCCGCCCCCCGGGCACGGGCGTGCCGTCCACCAGCACCTCGCCGCCCAGCCGCGGCAGCAGCCCGGCGAGGGTCATCATCATCGTGGTCTTGCCGGAGCCGTTCGGGCCGAGGACACCCAGCACGGTCCCGCTGTCGGCGGTCAGGTCCAGCGAGCGGACGACCCGCACCGCGCCGTAGCCGGCCTCCAGCCCGCGCACGTCCAGCAGCGGGGTGACCGCGCCCGCCCCGGCAGAGGACGGGGCGGTGCCCGTCACCGGGCTCTGTGTGGCCGGCTCCTTCACCGCGACCGGTCCGCTCGCCGCGGCCGGCTCCTTCACCAGGACCGGTTCGGTCGTGCCGGCCGGCTCGCTGGTCGCCGCCGCGTCCTTCGTCCCAGCCGGCTCACTCACGATCGGCTTGTCCGCCGCAGCCGGCTCACTCACGATCGGCTTGTCCGCCGCAGCCGGCTCACTCACGATCGGCTTGTCCGCCGCAGCCGGCTCACTGGTCGCCGCCGCGTCCTTCGTCCCAGCCGGCTCGCTCACGATCGGCTTGTCCGTCGCAGTCGGCTCGTTCGTCGCGGTCATGCCGACACCTCCTCCGCGTGGGTGCTGCCGAGATAGGCCTGGGCGACCGCGGGATGGCTGCGGATGTCCGCCGGGGTGCCGTGCGCGATGACCTTGCCGAAGTTGAGCACGTGGATCTCGTCGCAGAGGCTGAGCACGAGGCTCATGTCGTGTTCGACCATGAGGATCGTGACGCCGCTGGCCCGGATGTCGCGCAGCCGCTGGCCGAGCCAGTGGCTCTCGACCGTGTCGAGGCCACCCGCGGGTTCGTCGAGCAGCAGCACGCGGGGGCGCCCGACGAGGGCCCGGGCGATGGAGACGAGCTGGCGCTGGCCCTGGGAGAGCTCGCCAGCGGGACGGTCGGCGACGGCGGTGAGCCGCAGCAGGGTGAGGGTTGCCGCGACCTCCTCGGAACTGGAACTGCCGGTCTGGCGCCGCGAGGCGCCCGCGGTCAGCCCGACGCTGACGTTCTCCCGGACGCTGAGGTCCTCGTAGAGCTCGATCGCCTGGAAGGTCCGGCCGAGTCCGGCGCGGACCCGCTCGTGCGGGCGCAGTACCGACAGGTTCTGTTCGGCGAGCGCGACGCTGCCGGTGGCCCGGGCGAACCCGCTGATCGCGTCGATCGCCGTCGTCTTGCCGGCGCCGTTCGGGCCGATGAGGCCGACGATCCGCCCCGGTGGCACGGACAGGGACAGGTTGTCGACGGCGAGCACACCGCCGTAGCGGACGGTGAGGTCGCGGACCGTCAGCACAGGCTCGGCCCCGTCGTCGAAGACGATGGCCGGCCCCGAGGCCGCCGCGGCGTCGGCGACGATCTCGCCGGCCTGAGCGACCACGGCGTCCTCGGGCGCGACGAGCGCGTCCGACCGGGTGCCCGCGGCCCGCGAGCGGCGGCGTTCGATCACCTGGTGGGCGGGGCCGACGATGCCCTCGGGGTTGAGGATGACGGTGAGGATCAGCAGCAGCGCCGCCACCGCCTCGTACCAGACCCCGGTGGAGACGACCTTGTCGACGAGTGCGTAGAGCAGCCCGTTGACGACGGTGACCCCGGCGAGGATGCCGCCGGAGACCGAGGTGGTGCCCGCCAGGTAGACGGTGCCGAAGAAGGTCAGCCCGACGATGGCGGTGAACGGGTCGTTGGTGACGTTGCCGAACTTGTAGGCGAGCAGCGCCCCGCCGATGCCGGCGATGAACGCCCCCAGCGCGAACGCGGCGAGCTTGACCCGCACCACGTTGACGCCGGCCGCGGCGGCGGAGCGCTCGTTGGCGCGCACGGCGAGCATCTGGGAGCCCAGCGTGCTGGTGCGCAGCCAGGCGACGCCGAGCCCGACGAGCACGAGCACGAGCAGGCAGAGCACCCCGAAGGTCACCCGGGGGAAGTCCGAACCGCTGCCGACGCCGAGGTTCCACCCGAAGATCTCCGGGTTGGGCACGGAGGCGCCCGACGAGCCGACGAAGTCGAGGTTGCGGAACCACAGCGCTTCCAGCGCGAACGCCAGCGCGAAGGTCACCACCGCGACCGTCAGCCCGCGGATGCGCAGCGCGGGCAGGCCGATCACCACGCCGACCACGGTCGCGCCGAGCGCGGCGACGATCGGTGCGAAGGGGAAGGCGATGTGCAGGTGCTCGGAGATCGGTCCGACCAGGAAGGCGGCGACCCCGGCCAGCGGGAGCTGCGCGAACGACACCTGCCCGGCGTAGCCGGTGACGACCACGACCGACAGTGCGATGACGGCGTAGACGAACGTGGAGATCAGCCCGTCGCGCAGGTCGCCGGTGAAGGCGATGAGGCCCACGACACCGAGCGCGGTCGGAACCACGGTCGGCAGCACCACGTTGTGAGGTCGAGGAGCACGGCCGAGGTTACGAGTGATCACCGCGCCTCGGCCGGGCAGCGGCTGCGCGCGCACCACGAGGACGACGAGGATCAGGATGAGCGGGACCAGCTCCGGCAGGCCGGAGGAGGGCAGCCAGCCGTAGCTGTTCTGCAGGTACTGGGCCTCGGACTGCAGGGCGCCGATGACGATGCCGGCGATCGTCGCCCACAGGACGTGCTGGAACCGACCCATGATCGCCGCCGCCAGGGCGGGGACGATGAACAGGGTGTAGGAGACGGGGATCAGCGGGACGATCGGCGCGATGAGGATGCCGACCAGCCCGGCCGCCGCAGAGGAGATCATCCAGTTGCCGGCGGCGACCCGGTCCGGGGAGATGCCGCTGACGTAGGCGCCCTTCTCGCTCGACGCCGTCGCGCGGGTGGCGAGGCCGAAGCGGGTGCGGGCGAACACGATCGATACCGCGGTGGCGAGCACGAGCACCGTGATCGCCAGATAGACCCGGTCGCCCGGGACGTTGATCGAGCCGGCCTTCCACAGGTCGGTCGGGAAGATCGGGTCGACCGCGACGGCGGTGGTCCCCATCCGCGCCGCGATCAGGGCGGTGATGGCCAGCGAGACGCCGAGCGAGGCCACCGCCTTCGCGACCGGCGGTGCGTTGCGCAGCGGCCGGAAGATCGCCAGATGCAGCCCGAGGCCGAGCAGGGCGGAGAGCGCCACCGCGATCGGCAGCGCGGCACCCATCGGTAAGTCACCACCGATGTCGATGGTCGTCGGCGTGCCGGGGATCAGGTTGATCAGCTCGCCGGAACGCAGGTAGGCATAGATGTAGGCGGCGAGCAGCGCGATGCTGCCCGTCGCGAAGTTGATGATCCCCGAGCTTCGGTACGTGATGGTGAGGGCGAGCGCGAGCGCACCGAACACCGCACCGTTGCCGAGGCCGAGGAGCAGGAAAACAATATGTTGACTCAAAAGTCACTCCGCAGGTCGTCCCAGAGCGGGAGGGGCGCTCAGGCCTGCGCAGGTCACGGATCACCGCGCCTCGACAGGACCGTCGGGGCGCGTGACGGATCTTGCCAGCCCCCCGATTGAGTTAAACTCATTGGATTGTTGTGTGCTACTTCACAGCCTGTCAAGCGATGCCGTGACCTGCGGCAGAACGACCGGCAAACGGGGGGTTCGCGGCCCGGCGCAGGGCCGCTGCGCCCCCCGTGACGCGGCCCCCGTCACGCTGCGTCCGCAGCGCCCCGCGCGGGTGGCCCGAGCGCCGTCAGAAGGCCGAGCGGTGGTGGCCCCCGTCGACGGCGATGTAGTGCCCGGTGAGGTAGCCGGCCTGGCGTGAACACAGGTAGACGATCGACGAGGCGATCTCCTCGGGCTCGCCGAGCCGGGCCGCCGGCACCCCCGCCGTGTCGATCATCCACTCGCGGCGCGCGGCCGGCTCGGTCAGGCCCTCGTGCGTCGACAGGTACCAGTTCGTCGTCTTCGTGGCGATCCAGCCCGGGGCGATCGTGTTGATCGTGATGCCGTGGCGGGCGTACTCGTCGGCGACGCTCTTGAGCAGGCCGACGGTGGAGGGCCGGGTGGCGTTGGCCACCGTGTGCGGTGGCTTGCTCTGCGGCTCCTTGGCGGTCGCCGAGCCGATGTGCACGTAGCGCCCGAACCCGGCCTCCTGCATCCCCGGCAGGACCGCGCGCAGCATGTGCACCTGACTGAGCGTGTAGACCCGGTAGGAGTCGACGTAGTCCTCCGCCCGGGTGATCTCGGCGAAGAAGCCGCGCACGTGGAAGTCCGCCTGCGTGACCACGATGAGCGGGGGCCCGAGGCGGTCGGTGACCTCGGCGACGGCGGACTCGATGCCCTCGGCGGTGCTCATGTCCGCGGACACCCCGACCGCCTCGCCACCGGCCTGCGCGATCGACTCGACGGCGGAGTCGATGTGGCGCTGCGTGCGCGCGACGACGGCGACGCGGCTGCCCTCCGCCGCGAGCATCCTCGACACCTCGAGCCCGATCCCCTTGCTGCCGCCGACGACGAGCGCCACCCGATCGCGAATGCCAAGGTCCACAGCCTGCTTCTCCTCCGAGACGGTTCCGCCCCTGCCGCCGAGTCCCGCGCCCACCGGTCGGGAACGGTGTTCCCCATCCTGGCACGCGCGCCGACCGGACGCCCACAACAGTGATCACAACAGTCGATTGACAACTCAACGTGACCTAAGCCACAATCGCGACCGGGCGTCGGCCTACTGGCGTCCGGATGCAGCCACAGGTCCCGCGCGCCGTTCTCACGCGGACCACGCCGCCCGCCGGCCGGGAGAAGCGTCGGAGGTTCGACGAACCCACCCGCCGCGTCGCCCACGAGCCCCTCCAGCACCACCCGGGCCAACCCCCGGTCATTTCCCGAACACAACGAGGAGTTCCAGCGTGCATATCTCCAGGTCGCGATTACCGCTTCGGCGCACATGTCCGACCCGTCCCCACGGTCACCTGTCCCGATCAGGCGGGCGCGCCCGCGCCGGTCTGTCGGCCGTGGCGCTCGCCGTGGCGGTCGCCACCGGCGTGGCGGCCTGCGGCAGCAGCGGCAGCGACGGCGGCGGCGGTGGCGGGAGCACGAACGGTGCGGCGAAGGCCGACGTCAGCCTGCTCGGCCCCGCGAAGGCCGCCACCGGCACCCCGGTCAAGATCGGCTGGGTCAGCACCGGCCAGACGCAGGCCGTCGACACCTCCGGCGAGATCCGGGCCGCCCAGGCCGTGACCGACTACGCCAACGCCCACCTCGGCGGCCTGCGCGGCCACAAGATCGAGCTCGTCACCTGCGAGGACAAGTCCGTCCCCGCCAACGCGCAGGCCTGCGGTAACCAGTTCCTGCGGGAGAAGGTCGCCGCGGTCGGGGCCGGCAGCCCCGGGCAGACCGACCCCTGGCTGAAGATCGTCGCACCGGCGGGCATCCCGGTGGGCATGAACCTCGTCGCGACCCAGGCCACCCTGTCGACGAAGAACGTGTTCATCTGGGGCAACCCCCTGGCCTCCTTCGGCACGCCGGCCGCCTTCGCCCGGGACAAGAAGCTGACCAGCGCCGCCGTGTTCGTCATCGACGTGCCCGCGGCCAGCGACCCGGCCAAGCAGCTCGTCCCGCCGTTCTTCGCCAACGCCGGCGCCAAGACCCAGGTGATCGCGATCCCGCCGGGCACCGCCGACATGACCCCACAGGTCCAGACCGCGCTGAAGAACAAGCCGGCGATGTACCACGTGATCGGTGACCCGACGTTCTGCTCCAGCGCGATCAAGGCGATCAAGGCACTCGGCATCACCCAGCCGATCACCGCGCTGGATCGCTGCATCGGCGCCGACCACGGCGCGTCGATCCCCGGCGGCTACTCCGGCGTCAACATCATCGCGCAGGCCAACGTCGACCCCTCCACGCCCGAGTTCAAGCTGTTCGACGCCGTGCTCAGCGCCTACGGCAAGGGCCTGAAGTTCGACGCGATCAGCATGAGCGGCTACCAGGGCATGCTGAGCCTGGTGCGGGGCGTGAACGCGGCGCCCGGCACGGATGTCACCCCCGCGGCCATCGCCACGGCGCTGCACACCATGCCGGCCACCACGTACCCGCTCGGCGGCGGCTCCACCTTCCAGTGCAACGGCAAGGCCAACGCGGTCTCGCCGAACATCTGCTCCACCACGGGATTCATCGCGGACGCGGACAAGGAGGGCACGCTGACGAACTTCCGTTCCCTCGACACCACGGGGATCTTCAAGCTCGGCGCGAGCTGACGGTCCCGCCCGCCAGGTAGCGGGCAGCACACGCAGACGGGTGCCCCGGGGCCATCGGCCCCGGGGCACCTCTGCGTTCGCCCGCCGGCTACCGGACGGCGCCGCGCCGGGACAGGCCGACGAGGTCCAGGACCAGCTCGGCGTAGGCGGCGACCTCGTCGGCGTCGGGCTGGTGGTCGAGGGCGATCCAGGCCGCCTGACGGCTCATGACCATTTCGAACGCGGCGTCGGCGAGAAGCTCCGCCCGGGGAAGCCGGGCGTGTCGCAACGTGTGGGCCAGGGGCTGGCGCAGCGGGAGGGTGAGCGTGGCCTCGGCCTGGGGGAAGCGGTGCAACAGGCGGTAGCGGTCCAGCGCGAGGGCTCGGATCGCCCGCGCGGCCTCACCCCGCGCCAGCGACAGCAGCGCCACCGCCCAGGTCCGCACCGCCTCGACCGGCGGCCCGGCGGTGGCAACGCGGCGCTCCACCACCACGGCCGTGCGCCGCGTCGCCTCCTCGACCACGGCGAGGGTCAGCCCGTCCTTCGACCCGAACACCCGGTAGAAGGCGGCGTTGTGCCGCCCGGCGCGCGCCACGATGCAGCTCACCCGCAGGTCGACCGTGTCGGTCGCGGCGAGCAGATCGAGGGCCGCGGCGATGAACGCCTGGCGCTCCCGCTCCAGGGCGACGGGATCGTCGAGGTAGCGCAGCGGACTCGCCATCGACGTTCCCTTCGTCGGCGCAGGCGGGCAGCCAGGCACGGCGCGTGGAACATCACTCTACGGCGAGCGAGGGACGTCCCGACGGCGACCCAAGGGAGTACAACGGTAGTTGACGGCACCGCCAACGACCTGCCCCGGCGGACTACCGGACAGACCAGCCTGCCGAGCCGCCCGAGCGCCACTCCCGGTTACTCGCGACAAACGCCCTGCAGGCACGGCCCGTCGGCACCCGGATGCCCTACGCAACCGCGTAATCAGCGGACAGCCATCAGATGACGCTTTCGTCAACATTGGGTACGCTGCTACGCGCCAAACCGCTACACCGACGAGGAGCGCGTCTTATGCCGCTGCAGGATCATCATCAGATCGTCTCGGTGGACGACCACCTCATCGAACATCCGCGCGTCTGGCAGGACCGGCTGCCGGCGGCGCTGCGCGAGCAGGGCCCGCGCATCGAGGAGCTCAACGGCAAGCACGTCTGGCACTACGACGGTTCGGTCTTCCCGACCGTCGGGCTCAACGCGGTCGCCGGCCGCCCGCCGCAGGAGTGGGGCATCGACCCGGTCCGCTACGAGGAGATGATCCCCGGCTGTTACGACCCGGTCGCCCGGGTCAAGGACATGGACCTCGACGGCATCCAGGCCGCCCTGTGCTTCCCGTCCTTCCCCGGCTTCGGCGGCGGCGTGTTCCAGCGGGCGCCCGACAAGGACCTCGCACTGCTGTGCGTGCAGGCGTGGAACGACTTCCACATCGACGAGTGGTGCGCGTCCGCGCCGGACCGCTTCATCCCCCTCGCCCTGATCCCCACCTGGGACCCGCACCTGGCCGCGGCGGAGATCCGCCGCACCGCAGCCAAGGGCGCCCGGACCATCTCCTTCCCCGACAGCCCCGTCCCCCTGGGGCTGCCCTCCTTCCACAACGCCGCCTGGGAGCCCGTGTGGGAGGCGTGCGAGGAGACCGGAATGGTCATCTCGCTGCACTTCGGCTCGGGCAGCTACGTCCCCGGATTCTCCTTCGCCGCCACCCGCGCCATCCCCGGTGAGGTCGTTCTCCCCGACGCCCCGTTCGCCGTCGCCATCACCATCTTCTCGACCAACCTCATGTGGTCGGCCACCGACCTGCTGTTCTCCGGGGTCCTCCAGCGGCACCCGAAGCTGCAGTTCTCCCTGGCCGAGGGCGGCATCGGCTGGATTCCCTACATCCTCGAGCGCGCCGACTTCGTCTGGGAGCGTCACCGCTACTACCAGCCGATCGACTTCGACGCCCGCCCCTCCGAGCTGTTCCGCAAGCACTTCTGGGGCTGCTTCATCGACGACGAGTTCGGCCTGGAGAACCGGCACAAGGTCGGCATCGACCGGATCATGCTGGAGATCGACTACCCGCACTCCGACTCGAACTGGCCGAACAGCCGCAAGCGTGCCGCCGAGGTTCTCGCGAACATTCCCGACGACGAGGTCGTGAAGATCACCGAGACCAACGCCCGCACGATGCTCAACTTCCCCCGCTCCTGAACGAACTCCGGCCTCTGAGCGAACTCCGGCCTCTGAGCGAACTCCGCTCCTAGCGAACTCCGCATCCTGAGCGGCCCTGCCCCGCGCGAGCCACCCGGCCCGCGCGGGGCTGCCGCTCAGGGCGTGTCGGCGGCGGCACCGGGGTAGAGCGCGGAGGTCAGCAGCTCGGACTCGGCGTCGCGCCACCGCGTCCAGGACCGCTCGTCGTCGAAGTCGACGTCCAGGGCGTGTTCCAACAACGGCCCGAGCAGGACCGGGGCGAAGCCGAGGATGAGCAGCATCGCCGCCTCGGAGCGCAGATCCGTCGACGGGCGGGCCTTGCCCATGCGCTCCCGGTGGGCGAGCTCCTCGGCGGACAGGTCCACCGCCCGGCGGAACCAGTCCAGGCCGTCGGGCTGACCGTCGAGCAGCATCCGGCGGACGTAGGCGCCGAGCAGCGGCACCTCAGCGACCATCCGCTCGAAGCGGACGAGCCGGCGTTGCAGCGCCTGCGCCGGGTCGCCGCCGCGATCGAGTTCGCGGGTGTTGCGGTGCAGGTACTCGACGATCCACGTCGAGATCGCGTCGACGACCCCCTGCTTCGACCCGAAGTGGTGGATCACCAGCGCCGGCGAGACACCCGCGCGCTGGGCGATCGCGCGGACCGTCGTCGCGTGCACCCCCCGCTCGGCGACCAGGGCGAAGGCCGCCCCCCGGATGCGCGCCTTCGCGGTGAGATCCTCCGGCCCGGTCAACTGCGTTGACATCCCCATCCCCTCTCACATCGCCGTCCAGCCAGCTGAACGAATGTTCAGCATAGGGCCGGCCAGACGAAAGGAATCCCGAGGTGGTCGAGACCGGTACGGCGGCGCGGAACAAGGCGGCGGTGCGGGCGTTCTTCGACCGGATGAACGCCGGCGACGTGGCCGGCGCCTTCGATCTGCTCACCGACGACGCCACCTGGTTCAGCCTGTCGACGCGGCGGTTCTCCGACCGCGACCAGATGCGCGCGTCGATCGAATGGGTCAACACCGAGCTGCTGCGGGCACCGATCCAGCAGACCGTCACCACGCTCACCGCCGAGGACGACCGGGTCGCAGCCCTCACCGAGGGCCACGCGGTCACCGTCGCCGGCAAGCGCTACGACCAGGCCTACCATTTCCTGTTCGAGTTCTCGGGCGAGCGCATCGGCCGGCTGTGGGAGTTCAACGACACCTACCACTCCCGGACGGTCTTCGCGCTGAGCGAGGCCGGCGACCTGCCGCGGACGAACCCCGCCTGACGCCGGCCAGCTCAACGATCATGATGTTCCGCGGAACCGCGCGGCACCGCCCTGGCGTCGGGCCTCCCCGAGGCTGGATCACGGCGCGGCGTGCTCCCGGACCGCCCCCGCGGCGAGGAGTTCGGCGATGCGGTCGCCGGAGTAGCCCAGGCCCGCGAGGATCCGGCGGGTGCCCGCCCCCGGGGGCGGAGCCGCCGCGGTGATCTCGACCGGGTTGCCGGACCAGTCGGCGTAGCGGCGCACGACCGTGCACGGCCCGAGGTCCGGTTCGTCGATGCGGGTGAGGATGCCCGCCGCGGCGAACCAGGCATCGGTCAGGAACCCGCCGCGGTCGAGGACGGGGGCGGCCGGCACGCCCGCGGCGGCGAGCAGACTCGCAGCCTCTGCACCGGTCAGGCCGGCGAGCGCCGCGGTGATCCGGTCGGCCACCGGCCCCGCGGCCGGCGCCCGCAGCAACGCCGCGGCGCCGACCTCCCCTCCCCCGTGCCCCACGCCGCCACGGTCGGGCACGGCATCGAGGTCGAGGGCGGTCGCGAGGGCGGCGGCGTGCTCGGGCGTCGTGGCGGCGACGGCGACCCAGCCCTGCCTGCACGGGTGCAGCCGGTGCACGGCGGTGTCGCCGACGTACTCGTGGCCGCCCACCGCCGGCGCGGGCCGGCCGGTGTAGCGGACGAACTCCCCGGCCTGCATCATCACCGAGGAGTTCACCATCGTGGTGACGACCTCCTGCCCGAGCCCGTCGCGCCGGCGGGCGTACAGCGCGGCGAGGATGCCGAACGCGACGAGCGACCCGGTGCCGATGTCGTGCACGAGCATGGCGCTCTGGCAGGGTGCGCCGGCGCCGCCCTGAGCGGCGATGAGCCCGGAGCGGGCCTGCAGCAGCGGGTCGAAGGCGGGGGTCGCGCTCAGCGGGTTGCCGGTGCCCCAGGCGGTGACCGTGCCGCGCACGAGTCGCGGGTTGATCGCGGCGAGGGTCGCATAGTCGGTGCCGATGCGCTCGCGTACCCCCGGGCGAACGTTGTCGAGCAGAACGTCGGCGCTGCGCACCAGGTCGTGGAAGGTCTCCCGGCCGGCGGGCGTCTTCAGGTCGACCACGATGTCGTCCTGGCCCTTGTGGAAGGCGAGGAAGGAGACGGTGTAGATCCGGTAGGGATCGCCGTGGGGCCCCTCGACCTTGATGACCTCGGCGCCGTAGTCGGCCAGCAGCGTCGAGCCGAACGGCCCGGCGACGAAGCTGCCCAGGTCGAGCACGCGCAGCCCGGCCAGCGGCGCCGGCGGTTGCGCCCCGGCCGCCCCGGCCGCCCCGGCCGCGGCGGGGCGGGGATCGGTCCAGACCCGCGCGACGTCGACGAACGCCTGCGCGCTCGGTAGGTGGGAGAACGCCCCCGGGGTGCGGCTCAACCGGATCGGATCACCGGGGATCTCCACCGAGCCGAGGTCAGGATGGACGTGCACCCGGCGCATCCCGTTCGACGCCACGACGTCGCCCGTCCACCATTCGTCGCGGGTCTGCGCCGGGGCGTTGGGCACCCCGGCCTCGGTCAGCACCCGCTCCCAGTGGGCCAGCGGCTGCTCGGCGAACCTCGCCGCGAACCGTTCGACGACCGGGGCGCCGACCCCGGGGCGCAGCATGTTCAGCATCAAGCCGTCCACGCCCGGCATCGTCAGTACCTCGAACAGGTCGAGCACGTCGAGCGCGGTGAGGAACAGCGGCTCGGTGAGCGCGCCGAGGTAGAGCCAGCGGTCGTCGGAGCAGCGGTAGAGCCGGTAGTTCGCCGACGAGCCACCGCCGCCGGGCTGGCTCGCGCGGATGATCCCCTCGGCGTCGGTGAGGCTCGCGGCCTCCATCGCCGCCGTCGCGTGCAGCCCGCTGACCAGCACCGCCCGCCCGCGGCCGGCACCGTCGCGGCCCAGCAGGGCGGCCGCGGCGGCGGTCGCACCGAGAATGGCCTGGCCGTAGGCGACGATCGGGGTGACCAGCGCGAGCGGGTGACCGTCGTAGGAGCCGTGCTCACCCGACGCGCTGGACACGGCGTCGGCGAGCAGCGGGTCGGCCGGCAGCCCGCCCCACGGCGCCGCCGGGGCGAGCAACGGCAGCCACAGGTGGATCAGGTCCGGCTGCGCGGCGCGCACGCGGTCCGGGTCGAGGCCGTCGCGGTCGAGGTCGTCGGGGGTGCCGTCGACGACGAGCACGTCGGCGGCGCCGAGCAGCCGGCGAAGCTGCGCCGCCCCGGCGGGGCTCGTCCGGTCGAGGGCGCACAGCCGCTTGTTGCGGTCCCAGCACAGCCGGCCCGGGCCATCGTCGAGCGGGCCCCGCCCCGGCGGGAGTAATCGCACGACGTCGGCGCCCTGGTCAGCGAGGTACATCGCGGCCATCGCGCCCGCGATCGCCCCGCTCGCGTCGAGGACCCGCACGCCGTCATACGCGCCGCTCATCCCATGCCCTCCTGCCGAAGTCTCCACCGAAATCGCCCTACGGCCCACCCTAATTCGTCTATTCATGCAGCTCAGTCAGTTCTCGACGCCCCATGGACGCGAGTCAGGCGCGGACGGGCACCGCGGCTCATGACGAACCATGCTCGCGCTGCCAGCTTTTCCAGACGTCGGACCGGGCCGTGGGAGACAGGACGGCGAGGTCGAACACCGGACACGTATTCCCCACCGCGTCCGGCGCCTGGCGGTGCTCGACGGTGCTGACGACCTGTACGCCGGGGAGCACAAGGACCGCCCGCGGCATCCGCGCTGTCACCCTGTAGGCCAGGACACCATCCCCGCCGCGGGACTCGACCGGATTGCGAGTCGGTTGCGGTGGGGTCGATATCCACACTCGCATGATTTCCGGCGACCGCGCCGTCGATGTGCCGATCGGCATCGCCAGCGTCATGATGCGTAACGTCCGCGCCAGGTCGCCTGACACCAGCCCCGGCCCGATGATCATGGTGTTCCGCGGAACCGCGTCAGAAGGCGAGCTGGAGCTGGCGCTTGAGGACCTTGCCCATGGAGTTGCGGGGGAGCTCGGCGACCAGTTCGAGCTGCTCGGGGATCTTGTAGGGGGCGAGGCCCTCGGCGCGGCAGAACGCCACGAGCGCCGCGAGCGTCGGCGCCGGCTGGTCCGGGTCGGGCACGACGACGGCGACGGCGCGCTCGCCCGTGCGGGCGTCGGGCAGCCCGACGACGGCGACCTCGGCGACCGCCGGATGGCGCAGCACGACCGCCTCGACCTCCAGCGCCGAGATGTTCTCCGCGTTGCGGATGATGATGTCCTTCAGCCGCCCGGTCAGGTGCAGCCAGCCGTCGGCGTCGACATAGCCGAGGTCGCCGCTGCGCAGGTAGCCGGCCTCGTCGAAGGCGTCCGCGTCGAGGGCGGGATCGGTGTAGCCGGCGAACAGCTGCGGGCCGCGCAGGCGCAGCTCGCCCTCCTCCCCCGGGGCGGCGGGCGTGTCGTCGGCGCGCACGACCCGCACGCTGACCCCCGGCGCCGGGCGGCCGGCGGTGCGTTCCATCCGGTCGTCCGGGGACCCGGGCGCGGCGTAGCCGACGACCGGATGCTCGGTGAGGCCCCAGCCGTTGCAGATCCCGGCGCCGCCGAGCTCGGCGCGGATCCGCGTGTGCAGACCCGGTTCGTTGGGCGCCCCGCCGGAGACGCACAGCCGCAGCCGGGGAAACAGCGGTTCGGCGCCGTGGCGGCGCTGCGCGTCGAGGTAGGCGTGGAAGAACGGGGCGGCGCTGCCGAGCATCGTCACGCCGTGGCGGGCGAGCATCCCCGGGGTGGTCTCCCGGTCGAAGGTCTCCACGAGCACGCCGGAACACCCGACCCTGGCCATGAGGCCCAGCATCCCCGGGCCGCCGATGTGCGCCAGCGGGAAGGGGATGGAGGCGACGTCGGCGTCGGTGAACCCGAGCTGGTAGACCATCCCGTTGGAGCTGGCGAGCACCGAACGGTCGGTGTGCCGCACACCCTTGGGCACGCCGGTGGTGCCCGAGGTGTAGAACACCCAGCGCACCGCGTCGCCGTCGGCGCCGGCGGGCGGCAGCACGGCCGGATCGCCCAGCGGCAACGCGATCGCGATCCCCGCCGCGGCGCCCGACCCCGCCCCCGGCATCGCGGTCGACGCCGCGGCCGGCACTGCGCCCGGATCGCAGACGAGGACGCGGGCGTCGTGGCGGGCGGCGACCTTCTCCGCCATCGTCCGGTGATCGAATCGGCGAAAGAGCTCGGGGACGACGATCCAGCGCGTCCCGAGCTGGCCGACGATGAAGTCGACCTCGGCCTCGCGCAGGACCGGGATGAGCGGGTTCTGCACCGCGCCGAGGCGGGCCAGCGCGGACATGAGCACGGCGGCCTCGATCGTCGTCGGCAACTGCCAGCTCACCGTCTCCCCCGGGCGCACTCCCAGCTCCCACAGCCCGGCGGCGGCCCGCTCGGCGAGATCGCGGAACTGGCGGTGGGTCAGCCGCCGCCCGCCCGCGTCGACGAGCATCGCCAGATCCGGGGTCGCCCGCGCCCGGCGCTCGATCAACTCCCACCAGGTGGCGGCGTCATTGATGACGGAGACCGGCACGCGAAGCACCCCTCGAACTCGATGCGCCTCGGCAGGTGGAACCGACGCAGACGAGATTCCCGCGAATGGCGGAGGAATCCCGGCGCAGGATACGGAGGACACCAATTCGCCGAGCGTAGAACGTTATTCTATGAAACCGTCGCAAGTAGCGTCAATGACGGGACGCCCCGGAGCAGCCCGCTTACTCGACGTGTGTCCGCGACAGGATCAGACCCGACGGAAGACGGCACGGGCGACGCTGACGACACGATCCGCGCGGCCCTCGTCGCGCAGGGTCAGCTGCGTCGCGATCCGCTCGGAGCGCCCGCTGACGACCTCGGCCTCGACCCGGAACGGCCCGGCGACACCGGGACGGACGAACATGACGATCCAGCTGTCGACCTGCAGGGCGTCGGTGCCCGCGTGCGCGGCGGCGGCGTCCATCGCCGCGGCCTCGAAAGCGATGTTGATCGGTCCGAGGTGCAGAGCCGCGTGCGGCGAGGACAGCTCCGGGGTGACCTCGGGCAGCCGCCAGAACCCGTCCTCGCCGCGGCGCGCCCCGAACACCTGGTGCAGCGGCGGCAGCGACGGCGAGTCCACGACCGGGACCGGCGGATTGGCGACCTTCTGGTAGTCCTCGGGGACGTCGCCGAGGCTCACCCCGGTACCGCACGACACGGCGATCACCCGGCTCGGGTCGTCGGCGTCGACCGTCAGCGACCGGCTGAAGCCCATGGTGCGGCCGAGATGGATGACGTCGCGGTGCACGACGACACCGCGGACGTCGCGGGCGCTGTCGAGGATGTCGTAGGACATGACCACCGGCGCCGGCACGCACTGGCTGTCCAGCCAGTAGGGCTCGGGCGAGGCGATGCACAGCGGCGCCGCCATGATGCCGCCGGTGGAGTTGCGCATGTCGTGGCGCAGCGGCATCGTCTCGAGTTCGACGGCACTGTCGAGATCGGGGCTCAGCTTTCCCAGATACCGGTAGCTGAGCAAGGCCGTCCAGGCCTGTTCGAACTGCTTCCAGTGTTCTTCCGGGGTGACTTCACGAATATCCCTGACCATTCCTGGACGGTACTACAAGAATACCGCGGCGACACCACCACGGAATTCATTCCGCCCCGTGGGCCAGGAGGTCAGGAGACCAGCCGGGTCAGGAGCTGGCGGCCGGCGTGGGGGCGAGCGCGGCGGCCAGGGCTTCGACGTCGCCGAGGGAGCGCAGCAGGTCGTTGAGGTGCGTGCAGGTGGAGATGCCACGGAAGGCGCCGCCGACCAGCCCGCGCACGGCGCGGACGTCGGTGCCGACGAGGCGGTCCGCGCTCGCGCCGGCCAGCGGGCACTCGACCCACGGCAGCACCCGCGGCTGCGCGGCGACCGTGACGACGGTGAACGTCGCGGCGTCGATCTCGGCGGTCAGGCCGTACTCGTGGACGACGGTCTCGTCGCCGTCGGAGTCGACGTAGGTGTCGCGGAACATCGCGTCGATGTCGAGCAGCCCGTCGCGGACGGTGAGGTCGAGGCGCCGACGGCGGCGCACCCCGTTCACGCCCAGCGGTGGCAGCTCGTGCCAGGCGGCCGGGTCGTCGGGGTCGGCGAGGTCGGGGGCCACGGGGCCGGCCATCGGCGGCAACCCGCCCTCGGTACGCATGGAGATCATCATCGTGCCGTCGGAGCGCCAGCCCGAGCAGATGTCGGCCTGGGCCATGCCGCCCGGATGCGGCCCGTTCTCGCCGGGCTCCACCGCCCAGGCGTAGCCGGAGATGATGACCGCGCCGGGCACGTCGTCGAGCAGCAGGTGCCCCAGCGAGGATGCCTCGGCCGGCAGGGCCGCGGCGATGGCCTTGCGGAAACCGCCGGGCACGCTCGCCCCGACCAGCGCCTCGACGCCGGGCAGAGGCGGGTCGGCGGTGACGCGGGCGACGGCGGGGCGCGCCGCGCGGTCGATCTCGACCTCGACCGCCGCGTGCGCCCGCTCGAACCCGGTCCCGGACGGATCGGTGAGCAGGTCACGGCCCCGCCCGCGCAGCACCAGCGGGCCGGACAGCGCCCGGCCGCCCGCGATGTCGACGGTACTGGTACGCCGGATCGAGCCCGGCCGGCGCCGGGGGGCGGCCGCCGCCGGGATGCGCGGCCCATGGCCGGGATGGCCTGCTCTGATCATCGCCACTCCCCGTGTCAGGCCCGGGTCAGGCTCGGCTCAGGCTCGGATGAAACATGGACCGGCCGCGGGAACGCCGTCGCCGCCGCGCCCGGACCCGGGCAGGGCCGGGCGCGGCGGGCGGTCCCGCGGCCGCGGGCCCTAACGGGGCCCGAAGCGCTGCGCGCCGTCCAGGCGGATCGTCTCGCCGTTGAGGTAGGGGTTGGTCAGGATGTGGGTGACCAGCGCGCCGTACTCCGACGGGTGACCCAGGCGCTTCGGGAACGGCACCGCCGCGCCGAACTTCGCCAGCGCCTCCGGCCCGACCGACTCCATGATCGGCGTGCGCATGGTGCCCGGGGCGACGCAGACCACCCGGATGCCGAGCGAGCCCAGGTCGCGGGCCGCGGCGAGGGTGAGGCCGACGACGCCACCCTTGGCCGCCGAGTACGACGACTGGCCGATCTGACCCTCGAAGGCGGCGATGCTGGCCGTGGTCACGACCGCGCCGCGCTCGCCGTCCTCGCCCGGCTCGGTGCGCGCGATCGCCGCGGCGGTCAGGCGCAGCACGTTGTACGTGCCGTTGAGGTACAGGTCGACGGTCTTGCGGAAGCCGTCCATCGACGCCGGCGAGCCGTCGCGCTGCACGACCTTCTCGGCGACGCCGAAGCCGCCGTGGGACGCCACCGCGAAGCGCAGCGTGCCGAGCTCGCCGGCCGCCTCGATCGTCGCGAGCACCGAGTCGTCGTCGAGGACGTTGGTGCGCGAGTACTTCACCGCGTCGCCGAGTTCGGCGGCGAGCTTCTCGCCGCGCTCGTCGTTGAGGTCGGCGATGATCGCCGACCCGCCCGCGGCGACGATCGCCCGTACCGTGGCCTCGCCGAGGCCGCCGGCGCCGCCGGTCACCAGGGCGACGTTGCCTGCCAGTTCCATCCGGTCCCTTTCCCGTCTGTGTGTCGTTCAGCCCCGCTGGGACGACAGAATTGTCACCGCGGACACCGCTGTGGGGCCACCGATGTTGTGCGCGAGCGCGGTGCGGGCGCCGTCGACCTGGTTGGCCGCCTCGCCGCGGAGCTGCTCGAACAGCTCCACGCACTGCGCGACGCCGGTGGCGCCCGGCGGGTGCCCCTTCGCCTTCAGACCGCCGCTGGGATTGACCGGCTTGGCGCCGCCGACGGAGGTCACGCCGTTCTCGATGAGCTTGTACGCGCCGAACTTCTCGGCGAACCCGAGGTCCTCGTAGCTGATCAGCTCGACACCGGTGAAGCAGTCGTGCACCTCGGCGACGTCGATGTCCGCCGGGCCGATCCCGGCCATCGCGTAGGCGGCCTTCGACGCCTTCACCGTCGGCGGGAAGGTCGTCATGTCCTTCTTGTGCTGGTGCATGACCCGGTCAAGACCGAGCCCGACACCGCGCACCCAGACCGGACGGTCGGTGTAACGGTCGACGACGTCCTCGGAGACGAGCAGCAGCGCCGCCGCGCCGTCGCTCTGCGGGGTGCAGTCGTAGAGGTTGAACGGGGCGACGACCACGGGCGAGTTCATCGCCTGCTCGACGGTGATCTCGTAGCGCAGCTGCGCCTTCGGGTTCGGCACGGCGTGCTTGTGGTTCTTCACCGCGACCATCGCGAGGTGTTCCTTGGTCGCCGGCGACTCGTGCAGGTAGCGGGCGACGTGCAGGGCGAAGTTCGCCGGGGCGACCAGGCCGAGCGGGTAGTCCCAGGCCATGTCGCGGGTCAGCCCCGCCCACTCCCAGAACGTGCTGCGCGCCGAGGACTCGCGCACCTTGTCCGCGCCGACGACGAGCACCACGTCGAACGCCCCGGACGCGACGCCGTAGAAGGCGTTGCGCACCGCGTCGTTCCCCGTCGCGCAGGCGTTCTCCACCCGGGTGACGGGGATGTCGAGCAGCCCGCAGGTGTCCGCGAGGATGCCCGTGGGGAAACCGTCCGACGTCGTCAGCTCGCCGAACCAGGCCGCCTGGATGTCGGCGCGGTCCAGTCCCTTGTCCACGTGCGCGGCCATCTCGGAGACCGCCATCGGCAGCAGTTCCTTGATGCCCAGGTCGAAATGTTCGCCGAACGCCGTCATGCCGGCGCCGACCACCGCCACCCGTCTCATCGCACCGCTCCCTCGGTCACACCCGCACCCGCACCCGCGGCCGCGTCGGCCGTATCCGGATACAGCGCATATCCGTAGTCCGGAATTCCTGAGCGGACCGCGACCCGGCGCAGCACCAGCCGGCCACGGTCGCCGATCTGCACCGTTCCGGCCGGGGCACCGGTCACCTTCACCAGCGCGCGCACCTCGACGCCGTCGAGCTGGACGATCGCCAGCGAGTACGGCGTCGGCAGGCCCGGCACGGGGACGTGCACGGTGACGGTCGTGTACACCTCGCCGGTGCGCGGCAGCGGGGTCAGCGACCAGCCGTCCTCCGAGCCGCAGGTGATGCACCGCCGGCGCGGCGGCAGCGCCAGCGTGCCGCAGGCGTCGCACTTGCCCGCGTCCCAGCGCAGCTTCGCGTCGAAGGCCCGCTCGTAGGCGGCCAGCGAGATCGCGATGTCCGGGCCGGGGGTGCGGGTCAGCTTCTCCGGGGCCAGCAGCGCCGGCTCGTCGCGGTGCACCGTGGGCACCCCGTCGACGCGCAGCGCCGTCGCCGAGCCCTGCTCGACGGCGAGGACCAGCCCGCCGGCGCCGACCTCGGCGAGCGCCGCCAGCGCGAACAGCGCCGCGCTCGCGCCGGTCGTCGGCAGCGTCGGGGGCACCCCGGCGCACAGCGCGCGGGCCTGCTTGGCGGGCAGCCCCGCCACGACGACCGGCTTGTCGGGCAGGTCGAGGCGCTCGATGGCGACCCCGACGCCGCGCTCGCGCTCCAGCCGGGCGTCGGAGTAGTCGCGCACGCCACCGCCGGTCTCGCGACTGTGCACCGGCAGGCTGCGCACGACCCGGCCGACCAGCTCCACGCCGACGCCGTCACCGGCGGCGACCAGCGCCGCGGCCGCGCCGACCGCGCCGGTCTCGGTCGCGTCGACGCCGACCACCAGCGTGCCAGCCTCGGCGCCGGCCAGCGCGTCGAACACCGCCGGCCCACCGCCGACCTGCTCGACGACGGAGGCGTCGTCGGGCAGCCCGATGCCGGCCAGCAGCGCGGCGCCGTTGCCGCCGACGAGCAGCGGCAACTCCCGGGTCACGAAGACCACCCGGCGCACGTCCGGCTCCGAGCCGGCGCCCGCCAGCGCCGCCCGGGCGGCGGCGACGGCCAGCGTCAGCGCGTCCTCATCAGGCCCCAGGACCCGTCCCCGCGCGCTGCCCCAGGGGGGCAGATACGTACCGACAGCGGCCACCGTCGTCATCGCGTTTCTCCTCTCGCCGCCAGCCAGGACTTTCGCCGATCAGGCCGGGACCGCTCGGGTCACGACCGGTTCGGGTCACGACCGTTCGGGTCACGACCGTTCGCCGCGCCCACCGCTCAGGACACGATGCTCAGCCCGGCCAGGCCCGCCGGGGCGGTGCCCAGCACGACGCGCAGTCCGGCGTCGAGCTCGGCGGCGTCGAGGCGCCCGCCACGGGCGGCGCTGTAGCCGCGGCGCACGCTCCACGGGTCGACCGGATGCACGGTGTTGCCGTCGATGCGCAGGACCCGCCCCGTCAGCCAGCCGGACGCCTGCGAGCACAGCCAGGCGACGACCGGGGAGGAGTTCGCCGGGTCGAACCGGTCGAACCCCTCGGCGGCGCCGGGCTGGGCGAGGCCCGTGCCGGCGGTCATCCGGGTCGCGGCGACCGGCGAGATGCAGTTGGCGGTCACGCCGTAGCGGCCGGCCTCCAGCGCCGTGGTGAGCGTCAGGTTCGCGATGCCGGCCTTGGCGGCGCCGTAGGCGGCCTGGCCGACGTTGCCCGCCAGGCCCGTGCCGGAGGTGGTGTTGACGATCCGCCCGGCGACCGGGCGGCCCGCCTTGGACTCGGCCCGCCAGTAGTCGCAGGCGTGCTTGGTCAGGGCGAAGGTGCCCTTGAGGTGGACGCCGATCACCGCGTCCCAGTCCTGCTCGGTGAGCGAGGTGATCGTCGCGTCCCGCAGGATTCCGGCGTTGTTGACGATGGCGTCGAGCCGGCCGAACCGCTCGACCGTGTTCGCCACGAGGGAGCGCACCGCCGCCCAGTCGGTGACGTTGCCGGTGTCGCGCACCGCGACCCCGCCGGAGGCCTCGATCTCGGCGACGACGGCGTCGGCCGGCTCCTCCTGCGAGTTCTCCCCGCGGACGCCGACGCCCAGGTCGTTGACCACGACAGTTGCCCCGTGCGCGGCCAGTTCGAGGCTGTGGCTGCGACCGATTCCCCGGCCCCCGCCCGTCACGATGACGACGCGTCCCGCCAGCAGACCCTCACCCTGTTGCTGCACCCGTAAGCTCCTCTGCCCGGTCAGTCCGCACGGCGACGCTGGCGACTCTAGGGGCTACTTGACATATTCGTCAAACCTTAGTGTCATGAGGCCATAATCCTTGCTCATGCCGCCCCGGCGTGCCCCTGTAAGCCGGGATTTTCCGCCATACTTGACACCCCAGTCGGCATCTGGGTTTCCGGCACCGCGGCCGCCTCCGGTGGGCCGGCGCAGGCACCCCACCGACCCCCGAGGAGACTGCCCATGCCGAGCGAGATGGACCAGTTCGTCGCCGAGGTCACCACGTTCCTCGACACACATGCCACCCGCCGCGCCCGGGCGGCCGAGGACGTCGCCTGGGGTGAGGGCGAGGACCGGATCACCTACTTCAGCACCGACCCGCCCGACGTCGAGAACGCCAAGGTCGCCGCGGCGAAGGCATGGCAGCGCACCCGCTACGACAACGGCTTCGGCTGGCTCACCGGGCCGACCGCGTTCGGCGGGCGCGGCCTGACCACCCTGCACGACCTCGTCTACGACGGCCTGGAGGCCGCCTACGAGGTGCCCGAGACCGGGGTGCTCTCCCTCATCGGCCTCGGCATGATCGGCCCGACGATCCTCGCCCACGGCACCGACGAGCTCCGGCAGCGCTACCTGCCCAGGCTCTACAGCGGCGAGATCATCGCCTGCCAGCTGTTCAGCGAGCCGGCCGCGGGCAGCGACCTGGCGGGCCTGGAGACGAAGGCCGTGCGCGAGGGCGACGGCTGGGTGCTCAACGGGCAGAAGGTCTGGACGTCGGTGGCGCACCACGCCGCGATCGGGCTGGCGCTGTGCCGCACCGACCCCGACAAGCCCAAGCACCGGGGCATCACCGCGTTCATCGTCGACATGACCGCCCCCGGGGTGGACATCCGCCCGCTGCGCCAGATGAGCGGCGGCTCCGAGTTCAACGAGGTCTTCCTCACCGACGTCCACGTCTCCGACGACCACCGCCTCGGCCCGGTCGACGGCGGCTGGGGGGTGGCTCTGACCACCCTGATGAACGAGCGGGCCAGCGTCGGCGGCGAGGGCGCGGGCCCCGTCGGCCGCGCCGTCGCCCTGCCGTTCCTCACCGAGCTGCTGCGTGCCAACGGCCGCCTCGACGACGGCGCCGCCCGCCGGCGCCTCGCCGAGCTGCACGCCGACACCCTCGCCACCGAGTACCTCAACCACCAGATGATCCGCAAGTTCCGCGCGGGTGAGCAGCCCGGCCCCGAGGCGTCGGTGTCCAAGCTGATGTACGCCCAGAACCTCACCCGGGGCACCCACTTCGCCGCCGAGATCATCGGCCCCCGCCTGATCGCCGACACCGGCGAGTGGGGCACCTACTCGTGGACGGAGCTGCTGCTGTCCACCCCGGCGCTGCGCATCCTCGGCGGCACCGAGGAGATCATGAAGAACATCCTCGCGGAGCGGGTGCTCGGTCTGCCCAAGGAGCCCGGCATCGACACCAGGTCGCCGTTCCGGGAGCTCCGTCGGTCGGTCGGTTCCACGGGATCGGGAAGGTCTGGAGAATGAGCACCGAGGACACCACCAGCACCGAGCTGGACGAGCTGCGCTCGGCGGTACGCGACTTCATGGCCGCCAAGGCCGACGAGCGCGCCGTGCGCGCCGCGATCGACTCCGAGCGCGGCTATGACGACAAGGTCTGGGCGCAGATGGCCGAGCAGCTCGGCCTGCAGTCGCTCGCCCTGCCCACCGAGCACGGCGGCGACGGCTACGGCCTGGTCGAGCTCACCGTGGTGCTGGAGGAGATGGGCCGGGCGCTGCTGCCCTCGCCGTTCCTGTCCTCGGTGGTGCTCGCCGGCACCGCGCTGGTCGCCGCGGGCGGGGACGAGGCCGGGCGGATCCTGCCCGGCATCGCCGCCGGCACCACCACCGCCACCCTCGCCCCGCCGTCCGTCGACGGCGGCTGGTCGCTCGGCGGGCGCGGCGCCGGCGACGCCCTGGCCGTCACCGCGAGCGCCGGCACAGGTGAGGTCACCCTCGAGGGCACCGCGCCGCTCGTCCTCGACGGCGCCGGCGCCGACGTGCTCCTCGTCGTCGCGGGCGGCCCGGCCGGGCCCGGCCTGTACGCCGTCGACGCCGGCGCCGCCGGGCTGACCCGCACCTCGCTGCCCGTGCTGGACCTGACCCGCCGCATCGCCAAGGTGAGCTTCGCGGCCGCCCCGGCCCGTCTGGTCGGCGCGGCCGGCGGCGCGGCGGCGATCCTCGACCGGGTCCTCGACGTGGCGACGACGGCGCTGGCCGCCGAGCAGGTCGGCGGCGCGCGGGCGTGCCTGGAGGCGAGCACCACCTACGCCAAGGACCGCGTCCAGTTCGGCCGGCAGATCGGCAGCTTCCAGGCCGTCAAGCACAAGGCCGCGGACATGCTCACCCGCGTCCAGGTCGCCGACGCCGCGGCCCGCGAGGCCGCCCGCGCCGTCGACGGCGTCGCCGACGCCCCCGACCCGGGCGTGGCCGCGGCCGTCGCGCACGCCGTCTGCTCCGAGGCGTTCCTCGCCGTGGCCACCGAGAACATCCAGGTCCACGGCGGCATCGGCTTCACCTGGGAGCACGCCGCACACCTGTACTACCGGCGGGCGAAGGCCTCCCAGCTGCTGTTCGGCGGCCCGGCGGTCTACTACGAGCGGCTGCTGGCGAAGGCCGGCGTGTGAGCGCCGCCCCGGATCCGGCCACCGCGCCCGGCGCGGGGACGGGCACCGTCGTCCCACCCACCGCGCCGCAGCCGGGTCCGGGGCTTGCCGCACCGGGTCCCGGCCCGGACGTCGCGGGCACGGTGCGCACCGCGGCGGGGCTGCGCTTCACCGGCCTCGCGGCGACCGTCGGTGACGGCGCACGCGCCACCGTCGAGCGGGTGCCCGACGCCGAGGCGCTTGTCGACCTCGCCACCGGCCGGCGGCTGAGCTACCGCGAGCTGTGGGACGCCGCGACCCGGGTCGCCGGCGGCCTCGTCGCCGCCGGCGTCGACCCGGGCGACCGGGTGGCCGTGCGGCTGCCCAACGGCGCCCCCTGGTGCGCGGCGGTGCTCGGCGCGATCCTCGCCGGCGCCGTCCCGGTGCCGGTCAACACCCGGCTGACCCCGGCCGAGGTCGCCCACATCGTCACCGACTCCGGCGCCACGCTGGTCGTCGACGACCCGGGCGCGCTGCCCGACGGCCCGGCCACCGTCCGCCTCGCCGAGGACCCGGAGGCGCTGGCGGCGCTGTTCTACACCTCCGGCACCACCGGTGTGCCCAAGGGCGCGATGCTGTCGCACCGGGCACTGCTGTCCGCGGCCGAGCAGTGCCGCCGCGCCCTGCACCTCGGCCCGACGGAGGTGACCCGGACGCTCGTCGCCGCGCCGCTGTTCCACGTCCTCGCCTTCGGCATGCAGTGGCTGCCCGCCCTGCTCGCCGGCGGCACCGTCGTCATCGCCACCCACTTCGAGACCGGCGCCTGGCTGCGGGCGATCCGCGACGAGCGCATCGACGTGCTCAACGGCGTGCCGGCGATGTACTGGCAGGCGCTGCGCCACCCCGACTTCCCCCGCACCGACGTCTCCCACGTCCGACTGGTCAGCTACGGCGCGGCGCCGACCCCGCCGAGCCAGGTCGCGGAGCTGCTCGCCGCGTTCCCCGCGGCCCGGTTCGGCCCCGGCTACGGGCTGACCGAGGCCGCCTGCGTCAGCGGCCTGGACCACGACGAGGTCCTCGCCCACGCCGACACGGTCGGGCCCGCGGTGGCCGCCACCGAGCTGCGCCTCGACGGCCCCGGGGCGGCGGCGGGTGTCGGCCAGCTCCTCGTGCGCGGCCCGCAGCTCATGAGCGGCTACTGGCGCCGGCCCGAGGTGAGCGCCGAGGTCCTCGACGGCGGCTGGCTGCACACCGGGGACCTCGCCCGCATCGACGACGCCGGGCGCATCCACCTGCTCGACCGGATCAAGGACATGATCAACCGCGGCGGGGAGAACGTCTACAGCATCGAGGTCGAACGGGTGCTGGCCGCGTTCGGCGGCGTCGGCGAGGTCGCCGTCGTCGGCGTGCCCGACCCGCGCCTGGGCCAGCGGGTCGCCGCGGCGATCGTGCCCCGCCCCGGCACGACCGTCGACGTCGACGCCCTGCTCACCCATGCCGCCGGCCGCCTCGCCGACTTCAAGATTCCCCAGTTCGTGGCCATCCTGACCGAGCCACTGCCCCGCAACGCCGCCGGCAAGGTCGACAAGGCCCGCCTGCGCGCCGACACCCCCTGGGGCCCCCGCCGCTGAGGACGAGCCCCGGCTCACCCCATCGACACCAGCCGCGCCCCGCCGTCGGTCTCGATGACGGTGCCGGTGACATTCGGATTGGTCGCCGCGACGACGGTGACCTCGGCGATGTCGTCCGCGGTCGCGATCCGCTGCGCCGGCAGAGCCTGCACGGCCTGCGCGAAGTACGACTGCCGTGCGTCGTCGGGCATGCCGCTCCACCAGGGGGTGTCGACCAGACCGGGGGAAACGCCGTTGACCCGGATCGGCGCGAGTTCGACGGCGAGCGGCTTGACCAGGGCCTCGACGGCGCCGTTGAGGGCCGCGATACCCGCGGTTCCCGGCATCCCGACGCGGGCGCTGATTGCGCCGAGCAGCGTGATGGAACCGGTCGGCGTGAGGTACGGCAGGGCCGCCTGGATGGTGGTGAGGTGCGCCCAGAACTTCGCGTCGAACGCCCCGCGGAGCAGATCGAGGTCCAGGTCGGCGATGGCACCCGGGCCATCGCTGCCACTGAGGGTGATGATCAGCCAGTCGACGCTGCCGACGGCGGCGAGGACGGCGGCGATCTCGGCGCGGTGTCCGCCGTCCGCCCGGTGGCCGATCAGCCCCGGATCGGTGGCCGCGACGTCGTCGAGGCGCTGCTTGTCGCGGCCGACGACGTGCACCGTCGCGCCGAGGGTGTGCAGCCGCCGAGCAGTCGCCAGCCCGATGCCGGATGTTCCGCCGACGATCAGTGCGGTGCGCTCACTCATGTGATCTCCCAAATCGAACCGTGACGTCTCGTCTCGAATTGAGGCTAGCATGGTTTCCGTGACCGACCACCCCATGCCAGCCCGGCCCGGGCGAAGGCGCAGCGAGGAAAGCCGGCTTGCCATCCTTGCCGCGGCGATCGAGCTGACGGGCGAGGTCGGCTACGCCGGCCTGACAATCGAGGGCATCGCCGCCCGCTCCGGCGCAGGCAAGCAGACGATCTACCGCTGGTGGCCGTCCAAGGCGGACGTGCTGCTCGACGCCCTGGCCATCAAGGCCGACCTGCATGTGCCCATCCCGGACGAGGGCAGTTACACCGCCGACCTGCGCGCCTTCCTCACCGCCAGCTTCCGGCTGGGCCGCGACCAGCGGGTGGTCGACACGCTGCGCGCCCTGATGGCCCACGCCCAGATCGACGAGGAGTTCCAGCAGCGGTTCCGCTCCGCGTTCCTGCAACGCCGCCGCGACGCGCTCGGGATCATCCTCGACCGCGCCCGAACCCGAGGCGACCTGCCGCAGATCCCGTCCCCGGGCACCGTCGCCGACATCGTCTTCGGCGTCATCTGGTACCGGATCCTCGCCACCAGCCAACCCGTCGACGAGAACCTGATCGGCGAGCTCGTGGCCACCCTCACCGAGCCGCGCTGATCACCGCTCCGCCGACCGCCCGGCGATCTTGGTGTTCCGCGGAACCGCGCCCCGGAGCCCGACCGGCCTGGTCCGCGGTACTACCCAGCCGCCTTTCGGCGGCGACGGTCAGCGGGCGGCGCTGGTGTGGCTGTCGGTGTGGGCGCGCACAACGGGGGCGACTGCCTCGGCGAAGCGGTGGATCGATTCGCCGACCTGCTCGCGGGGCAGGCCGCCCCAGTCGATCTGGCCGTAGAAACGGTCCAGGCCGAGGGTCTGATGGGCGTCGAGGATCTTCTCGATGAGCTGGGCCGGCGTGCCAATCATGATGGCGTTGCCGCGGCGCATCCCGTCGGCGAACGCCTCCGGGGAGACGATGAAGCCGCGCCCGCCGGGGGTCTTGGGACGCAGGTACTCGTGGTAGTACGGGTGGACGGCGCGAGCGTCCTGCTCGGACGCCGCCGCGTAGAAGTGCGTCGAGATGCCGACCTTCAGCCGCTCGGGATGGCCCGCCTGCTCGCCGGCCGCGCGGTAGATGTCCACGGCGCGCCGGGCGTGGCTCAGCGGGCCGCCGATGTAGCCGAGCACCATCGGCAGGCCGAGGCGGCCGGCCCGCTCGGCGCTGGTGGGCGACCCGCCGACCCCGACCCACACCGGCAGCGAACCGGGCTCGGCCCGCGGCGTGATCGGCGCGTCGGTCAACGGCGGGCGGAAGCGGCCACGCCACGTCACCCGCTCCTGCTCGCGCAGGGTCAACAGCAGGCGGAGCTTCTCGTCGAACAGCGCGTCGGCGTCGGCGAGGTGCTCGCCGAACATCTCGAACGGCTCGGCGTACGCGCTGCGCCCGGCGATGATCTCCGCGCGGCCGTGGCTGAGCAGGTCGAGGGTGGCGAAGTCCTGGTAGAGCCGCACCGGGTCGAGGATCGGCAGCACGGTCACCGCGCTGGTGAGCCGGATCCGGCTGGTCCGGGCGGCGATGGCGGCGAGCACGACCGCCGGCGAGGAGACCGCGAAGTCGAGGGTGTGGTGCTCCCCCAGGGCGAACAGGTCGAGTCCCACCCGCTCGGCGAGCGTCGCGTGGCCCACGATCTCGTCCAGCCGCTCGCCGTGGCCGACCCGTTCCCCGGTACCCAGCCGGATCTGCGTGTCACTGAGCGAAAGCACCCCGAGTTCGAGCATGTGCGCAGCCTACGGGATAACCGGATAAGGCGCTCCAGATGGTGCGGTACGGTCGGAGCCGTGACGGATGACGGCCAGCGGATCCGCGTCGACGCACGGCGCAACCGCGACCGGATCGTCGAGGCCGCCCGGGAGCTGTTCACCCGGCAGGGGCTGTCGGTGTCGACCAACGAGGTCGCCCGGCACGCCGGCGTCGGCATCGCCACCGTGCTGCGCCGCTTCCCCACCCGCGACGACCTCGTCGGCGCGGTCTTCTCCCCGAAGATGGCCGGCTACCGCGCCGCCGCGTCCGCCGCCCTCGCCGACCCCGACCCCTGGCACGGGTTCACCCGGTTCCTCGAGACCGTCTGCGGCATGCAGGTCGCCGACCTCGGCTTCACGGAGGTCCTGACCCGGACCTTCCCCACCACCCGGGCACTGGAGTCGCAGCGCGACGAGGTTGCGGCCGACTTCGGCCGGCTCATCGACCGGGCCCAGGCCGCCGGCCGGCTGCGACCCGACTTCGCCCACCAGGATCTCGTCGTGATCCTCATGGCCAACGCCGGCGTCGTCGCCGCCAGCGGCCCCGCCGCCGAGACCGCCTCCCGACGCCTGGTCGGCCACCTGCTGCGCTCCTTCGCCGTCGACGGAGCAAGCGGCACCGCCCACGCCGAACTGCCCCCACCACCGAGCCGCACCGCCATGTACCGCGCCATGCTGCACCTGCGACCGACGCCACCGAAGCCGGACAGCCGCCGCTGACCGCTCAGGCCGGGGCGGGCAGGCGCAGTTCGCGGCCGGGCCAGCGGGAACGCAGCCAGCGGTCGTGGGAGGCGACGACGATCGCGCCGGGGCCGGGGCCCAGCGCGTCCTGCAGCTCGTCGGCGAGGCGCGGCGAGAGATGGTTGGTGGGCTCGTCGAGCAGCAGCAGGTCGGGCGGGTCCGCGACGAGAATCGCCAGGGCCAGGCGGCGGCGCTGACCCACGGACAGCTCCCCCACCGGGCGGCCCAGTTCCCGCGGGGCGAGCAGGCCGAGTTCGACCAGCGGCACGGTCTCGGCCCGGCGCTGCCCCACCGCTCGCGCGTAGGTGTCGGCCGCGGTGCGCTCCGGTCGGTCGAACACGCTGTCCTGGGCCAGCAGACCGACCCGCAGGTTGGCGCGGCGGCGGACCTCACCGCCGCCGGCTGCGAGGTGCCCGGCCAGCACGGCGAGCAGCGTCGACTTGCCGGCACCGTTGGGACCGGTGACGAGAACCCGGTCGGTGGCGGTCAGGTCGAGCCGCTCCAGCGCCAGGCGGCCGGGCACGCGGACGTCGCGCAGCGCCAGCAGCGTCCCGTCCGGTGCGGGGCTCGTCAGCGCCGGGGCGGCGAAGCGCAGCGGCTGCGGAGGGCGGCGGACCTGGTGGCGCTCCAGGTCGTCGAGGCGGCGGGCGGCGTTGCGCACCCGCCGGGAGATCTGCTGCTCCACCCGGTTCGTCAGCAGGCCGAAGCTCATCTTGTTGTTGTCGCGGGGCCCGCGGTTCGCCGCGATGGTGCGCGAGGTGGTCGCGACCGCGTGGCGCAGCGCGGCGAGTTCGGCCTGCTCCTCGGCGAAGCGCCGCTCCCAGCGGTCCCGCTCGGCCTGCTTCGCCGCCTGGTAGGCGGTGTAGCCACCGCCGTAGCGGGTCGGGCCGTCGACGGCCGGGTCGAGGTCGATCAGATCGGTGCAGACGGCGTCGAGGAACGCCCGGTCGTGGCTGGCCGCGACGACGACGCCGGGCAGGGCACGCAGCTGCTCCTCCAGGAAGGCGGCGGCGTCGTCGTCGAGATGGTTCGTCGGCTCGTCGAGCAGCAGCGCGGTGGGCCGGCGCACCAGCAGCGCGGCGAGAGCGAGGCGGGCCCGCTGGCCCCCGGACAGCGTCGCCAGCGCCCGGCTCGGACCGATCCCGTCAAGCCCGAGACCGGCCAGGGTGATCTCGGCGCGCCGGTCGGCGTCCCAGGCCACATGGTCCTGCGCCCGGTCCAGCCGCGCGCCGTACGCGGCGAGCAACGCCGCATGGTCGGGGCCGTCCGGCGGGGTCTCGGCGAGTGCGGTCGTGAGCCGGTCGAGCTCGGCGAGGTCCTCGCGGGCCTCGCGCAGCGCCTCGTCGAGCACGCCAGCGATCGTCGCAGCCGGATCGAACGGCATCTCCTGATGCAGGAATCCGAGGTCGGCGGGCCGCATGACGGCGCCGCCGTCGGGTTCGTCGACACCGGCGAGCAGGCGCAACAGCGTGCTCTTGCCAGCTCCGTTCTCACCGATGAGCCCGATGCGGCGCCCCGGCGCCGCGGTGAGCGACACCCCGTCGAGGACGCGGCGCCCCCCGAGGGAGCGGACGAGATCGTGCGCGGACAGCGCGGGCTGGGCCATGCGGACACCACCGAGAGGATCGCTTCTCTCGCCCGCCGGGACGCTGCCTCGGCCACGGGCGTGGGTGGTGTCAGAGCTTCATGGTGCGGCCATGATAGCCCGCGAGCGGCTGGACGCGCCGATGCTCGCCGCCCTGGCCGGCTGCCACGTTCCGCGACATCTGGTGGTGTGGTTGAGCGGATCGCGAGACGGGCGACGGGTCGGGGCGCAGACGTGGGAGAGCGCCCACCCGGTCACCGCATAGCGGAGTCAGCTCGTCGGGGCGCGGTCCCAGAGGTGGTGCAGCGCGGCGGCGCGTTCGCGGCGGTCCAGGCCGCGCAGGTCGGCGGTGCCGTGCTCGGTGACGACGACGTCGACGTCGTGGCCGGGGGTGCTGACCGGCGCGGACAGACGCTCGACGAGGGTCGGACGGCCCCGGTGGGTCGCCGGCATCGCGATGATGGACAGGCCGCCGGGCGAGCGGGCGCCGGCGGCGGCGTAGTCGGCGTGTCCGCCGACGCCGCCGACGGTCGCACCGGGGAAGCCCTCCACGTTGACCTGGGCCTGCTCGTCGAGCTCGATCGCGGTGTTCACGGCGACGAACGGCAGGCCGCTCGACAGCCGGCCCAGGTCGTGGGTGTGCTCGATGGGATGCAGCAGCGGGCGGCCGGCCGCCCAGGCCAGCAGGGCGGGGCCGCCGGCCAGATAGGTCGTCACCGGGGTGCCGGCGAGCAGGCCGCGGCGGTCGAGGTCGACGACGCCCTCGGGCAGCAGGCCCGAGTCCATGTGCACCGGGGTGCGCAGCGCCTCCAGCACGGCGACGCCGAGCGCCCCCGGCCCGACCTGCATCCGGGCGCCGGGCGGGATGAGCGCGGCGACCCGCTCGGCGATCGCCCGGTGCTCGTCGCCGGGGGCGCTGAACTCCAGCGCGACCGGCGGGGTGTCGGTCTCCCCCACCAGCACGAGGCGGTCGGCGGGCAGCGCGGGGCCGGCGTCGCAGTGCGGGGTGGCGTGGGCGACGACGCCGGCGACGCGGGCGCCGGCGGCGATCGCGGCGTGCATCCACGCCACCTCGGTACCGAAGGCGTACCCGCCGCCGACAGCCGGCACGACCGTGGCGACCAGCAGGTCCGGGCGCAGCGGGCCGTGCAGCAGCGCCGGCACCGCCGACAGCCGCACCGGCAGCGAGTGGACCCGGCCGTCGTCCACCGGGCGGCGCAGGCCCCAGCCGGACATCACCGCGCGGACGTCGGTGAAGGCGGTGAGGTCGAGGTCGCGGTCGGCGACGGGCAGCCAGCCGAGCAGCAGCCGCACCCCGCCCGCCGCGGCGGCCGCGGCGGCGAGTTCGCCGGACACCGACCGCGGCGCGCCGATCCCGTCGGCCAGCGCCACCCGGCTGCCCGGCTCGACGAGCTCCGCCAGCTTCCCGCTCTCGACACTCACGCCTTCGCCCTCGCAGTCGGTTCGGTCAGGTGGACAGGATGGTGACGGCGGCGGTGCCGGGGGCACCGTAAAGATGGGCGTAGCCGACCCGCGGGGTGCCGGCGACCTGGCGGTCCCCGGCGCGGCCGCGAAGCTGGGTGACCAGCTCGTGGATCTGGCGCAGCCCGGAGGCGCCGACCGGCTCACCGTTGGCGAGCAGGCCGCCGTCGGTGTTGACCGGCAGCTTCCCGCCGATCTCGGTGGCGCCCTCGGCGAGCAGCGTCTCCTGCTCGCCGTCCTTGCAGAAGCCGTTCTCGGCCAGGTGGATGACCTCGGAGCCGGCGTCGGTGTCCTGCAGCTGGGCGACGTCGACGTCCTCGGGGCCGATGCCGGCCTGCTCGTAGGCGGCCTGGGAGGCGAAGACGGTGGGGCTCGGCGCGGTCTCCAGCGGCAGCGACGGGCTGAGCAGCTCGAAGGCGCCCTCGCGGCGGGAGAACAGGGTGCTGGCGCGCAGGTAGATCGGCTTGTCGGTGTACTTCGACGCCAGGTCCGCGCGGGCGAGCACGACCGCGGCGGCGCCTTCGTCCGGCGAGCAGTACATGTACTGGGTCAGCGGGTAGTTCAGGTACTGCGACTCGAGGATCTGCTCCTCGGTCATCGGGGTGCGCCGCCACGCCCGCGGGTTCGCCGCACCGTTGCGGAACGCCTTCGCCGCCGTCCGGGCCAGCGTCACCGGGGTGATGCCGAAGTCGTGCATGTAGCGGTTGATCTTCATGCCGAAGAAGTGCGTGGTGAGGAACAGACCGGCCTCGCCGTACCAGCCGGGCAGCCCGGACACCGACGGATGGTCGGAGAACGCGCCGCGGGGGTGCTTGTCCAGGCCGATGGCGATCGCGATGTCGGCGTCGCCGAGGCGGATCGCGTTCGCCGCCATCGCCAGCGACGTCGCTCCCGTCGCGCAGCCGGTGAACACCGCCCGGCCCGGCACGCCGGTCAGACCGAGCAGCCCGACGATCGCCTCGGGGTTCTTGACCTCCATGCTGCCGGCGTAGAGCGCCTGGATGGCCGACCACTCGACCCCGGCGTCGGCGAGGGCCTCGATGACGGCGTCCTCGCCCATCTCCAGCGCCGACTTGCCGGGGTAGCGCCCGAACGGGTGCAGGCCCGTGCCGATGATCGCAACGTCACTCGGAGCCATCGCCGTGTCCCTCCTCGGCCCCGACCGGGGCGAACGCGTAGATCATGGTCTGGTTGCCGTCGGCGTCGGTGCCGAACGGGACGATGCGCAGCTCCATCTCCTGGCCGATGTGCAGCTTGTCGGGGTCGGCCTCGGTGAGCCGGGTCTCGACCCGCAGCGCGCCGGGCAGCTCGACGTAGCCGACCGCGAACGGCTCGAACGTCTTCGGCGTGTCATCGCCGGCGTACGGCGGGGACGGCGGGCGGAACCGCTGGCCGGTGAACGTCCACAGCGTGCCGCGGCGCGGCAGCTCCACCCGCTCCAGCTCCTCGTTGACGCCCCCGACCAGCTTGTGGCTGCGGTACGGGAAGACGACCTTGCCGTCCGACGACCGGCCGCCGATCAGGGCGGGTTCCTCCGCCGGCCAGGTGAAAAGATCCTCGGCCAGGGGTACCTGCTGTGCCATTCCCACTCTCCTTCGAGCCTTCGAGTCTTCGAGCGCGCCGTCGAGCGGTCGAGCCGTCAGGCGGATGCGCCGGTGACCAGCGACCACAGCGGTTCGTCCGAACCGGTGCGGACCACCTCGTCGCCGAGGAGGCGCTCCCAGCGCCGCTGCGTGCCCTCGTCGTCGCGCCACGACCACAGCCGGCGGGTCACCAGGTGCAGCGGGTACTCCTGGGTGATGCCGATCGCGCCGTGCAACTGGTGGGTGTCGGTGGCCACCGTCCCGGCGGTCCGGGCGGCCACCGCGCGCACCGCCGCCGCCGTGGCAGACCCCGGACGGGTGACCGCGACGGTGAGCGCCGCGTCGAGCAGGTCGCGCTCGACGGCGAGGCCGGCGACGAGCTGACGCACCGCGGGCAGCGCCGACAGCGGCCGGCCGAACTGCTGGCGGGTGCTGACGTGGTCCTTGGTCAGCGTGCAGGCCCGCTCGACGGCGCCGGAGATCGCCGCGGCGCGCAGCACCGCGACGCGGGCGAGCACGTCCCCGGCGAGGCCCGCGGGCGCCACGGCGACGCGGTCGGCGGGCAGCCGCAGGCCGTCGAGGCGCAGCGTTCCCACCGGTTCGCCGGCCAGGTCACGCTCGACCCCGCCGGCGGCACCGGCGGCACCACCCGGCGCGGTCGGATCGGCGGACGGCGCGGCGCTCGGCGGGGCGTCAACAATGGCGACGACGGTGGCGTCGGCCTGCTCGACGACGAGGACGACCGTGGGCACCTCGGGCACCCAGCGCACCCGCGGGACGGTGCCGTCGAGGATCCAGTCGCCGTCGGCGCCGTCGCGGCGGGCCTCGACGGTGCCGGCGGGCGCCAGCGCCAGGGCGGCGCGCTCGGCGGTCGCGGTGATGGGCAGCCCGGCGCTGGCCAGCGCCCAGGCGGCCAGGCCGGTCTCGATCAGCGGGACGGCGGCGGCGTGGCGGCCGACGCCGGCGGCGAGTTCGGCGACCGCGGCGAGATCCCCGCCGGCGCCGCCGTCGTCCTCGGCGACGCCGACGACCGGCCAGCCGAGTTCGGTCAGCAGCGCCCACAGCTCGCCGGGGGCGGTGTCGGTGTTCGCCCCGAGCACGTCGTCGACGACGGGACGCAGATCGGCATCAAAGATCATCGCGGTAGCTCCGCCCGGCTGATGACGGTGTACAGGACCTCGGAGGAACCGCCTCGGATCGACGCGCCGGGCACGACGGCGAGGCCGTCGACGAGCAGCCGGTGGGCCTCGGCGTCGCCCTCGCAGACGTCGAAGACGTACCGGGCGGTCTCCACGACGTCCTTCTCGAACCGGGTGCCGGCGAGCTTGAGCCCCGCGGCCAGGCGCACCGGCGCCTCTCCCTTGTCGATGGCGCCGGCGAGCTGCAGGCCGAGCTGGCGCAGCGCGGTGAGGCGCGCGGCCAGCTCGCCGAGGCGCTCGGTGGCGGCCCGGTCGGGATGGCGCGCGACCGTGCGGATCATCGCGGCGAGCACGGGGTAGGTGCTCAGGTAGCGCTCCACCCCGCCGCGCTCGAAGGCGAGCTGCTCGGTGACCTGCTTCCAGCCGGCGCCGACCGTGCCGAGGACGCGGCCGTCGGGCACGTGCACGTCGTCGAGGATCACCTCGTTGAAGTGGTGTTCGCCGACGAGGTCGAGGATGGGCCGCACGGTGATGCCGGGGGTGTCGGCGTCGACGAGGAACTCGGTCAGGCCCTCGTGCTTGGACGCGCCCTCGCCGGTGCGGGCGAGGATGTACAGGTGGGTGGCGTGATGCGCCGACGTCGTCCACACCTTCGCCCCGGTGATCGACCAGCCGCCGTCGATGGGCGTCGCCCGGGTGCGCACGGCCGCGAGGTCGGAACCGGCCTCGGTCTCGGACAGGCCCAGGCCGACGACGACCTCGCCGCGGCAGATCTTCGGCAGCAGCTCGGCACGCTGACCCTCGGTGCCGACCCGTAGGATCGTCGGGCCGATCTGGCGGTCGGCCGTCCAGTGCGCGGTGACCGGCGCCCCGGCCCGCAGCAGCTCCTCGGTGACGACGAACCGCTCGGTGTTCGACCGGGCACCGCCGCCGTACTCGGTCGGCCAGGTCATGCCGATCCAGCCGTGGCGGCCGAGCTCGCGGGTGAAGTCGGGGTCGTAGCCGCGCAGCCAGCTGTCGTTGCGCGCCGCGATGCCGGCCGCGGCGACGAACGCGCGGACCTCCCGGCGCAGCTTGTCGTGGGGGTCGGCCATCAGCCGACCTCGTCGCGGGCGACGATCATGAGAGTTCCTCCGAGTGCGCAGCCGCCGCGGGACGGCGCTCGCACCGATGTCGGCGAGATGCTTCGCACCGCGGCCCGGGGGGTGCGATCCAGCCCGCACATCGTAGTTGACGATTTCGTCAAAAGTAAACCGGTGTGCCGGTCCCCGGGCGCGGCCCGCAAGGTCGGACGCAGCGCGGCCGCGGGCTGCCTGCTCCCACCGGGAGACGGCAGCCCGCGGCCGGGGCCCGCCGACGCTAGAGCTGCAGCAGGGACTTGAGGTTGTCCGAGAGGATCAGCTTGCGGTCCTCCTCGGAGAGCACCGCGGCGTCACGGACGAAGGCACCCGGGGTCGGCAGGCCCTCCGGGTGCGGCCAGTCCGAGCCGAAGATGATGTGCCCGATGCCGATGGCGTCCTTGAGCGCGAGCAGGTCGTCCTCGTAGAACGGCGCGACCCAGACGTGCTCGCGGAAGCTCTCCACCGGGTCGACGGCGAACTTCTGCGGGATCTTGCCGTAGGCGTTGCGGATCCGGCGGACGAGGTCGAGCACCCAGGTGGAACCGGCCTCGATGGTGGCGACCTTCAGCGCCGGGTGCCGCTCGAACACGCCGTGGCCGACCAGCGCCGCGATGGTGTCCTGGATGGGCCGCTCGACGTGGAGCTGCATGATCTCGGGCAGCGGCGTGGTACGCAGGCCCTCGAAGGCGCCCTCGCCCCACTTCTCGGCGACCCACTCGTAGCCGGCCTCACCGGTGTGGTAGGACACGACGATGCCGGCCTCGGCCGCGGTCGCCCAGAACCGGTCGAAGACCGGGTTACCCGGGGAGCGGGTGATCGCGCCGACGCGGACGGGCCCCGGCACCAGCACGACGATCCGCGCGCCCAGGTCACGCACCCGCTCCAGCTCCTTGACGGCCAGGTCGGGGTCGGCCAGCGACAGCACCGGCGTCGAGATGATGCGGTCCTGGTACGAGTAGCCCCACTCGTCCTCGATCCACCGGTTGAACGCCTCGACGATGGCGTGCAGCGCGTCGGGCTTGTCGGTGAGCAGCCCCTCGACGGCCACCCCGACCGTCGGCAGCATGATCGTCGCGGCGACGCCCTGCTCGTCGAGCTTGGCGATGCGCGCGTCGCGGTCGGTGTACTCGGGCTGGCTCTCCTGCAGCTTGCCGACGAAGGACGCCAGCTCCCGGCCCTCGGTGTTGTTGCTGCGGAAGTACTGCTCGAACACGCCGGGGGCGGCGACGGTGGGGAACGTCGGGTCCGGGTTGGTGGTGTAGAGCTTGTTGTTGATCACCATCCGGGTCCGGCCGTCGGGCGTCTGCAGAATCTTGATCAGCCGCTTGTACTCGGGCGCCAGGTGGCGGGTGAGCGCGTCGGCCGTCTCGTAGTAGTGCTGGTCGGCGTCGTAGAGCGGGTAGCCCAGCGACGGGAGCACGGCCGTGTCGCCGGGGGCTGCCAGGGTGGTCATGAACTCTCCTCGTTCGGCGTTCATCCGGATGGTCGGTCGTCGTCTGGGGGTGCCACCGCCCGGCTACGGGGCGAGGGCCGTGGGCGTGGGCGCCGGGGGCGCGAGGGCCTTGCCGAACAGTTCGATCTCGGCCAGGCAGTCGTCGACGCTGCGGGCATGCGACTCGACCGACAGGTGCGTGACGCCCGCGGCCTGGTACCCGGGGGCGGCGGCCGCGAGCGCCTCGGCGGCGCGGGCCGGGTCCCGGCTGACCTGCGGGGTGAAGCAGACGTCGAAGGTGCTCGGACGGCCCGCCGCCGCGCGCAGCTCGCGCAGGGTGGCGATCCGCTCGCCGATCTCGTCGGCGGCCAGGCTCGGGGTGGTGGTGATCTCCGCCATCTGCGCGGGCTGCTCGAAGGGCAGCCAGCCGTCGGCGACCTCGGCCACCCGGCGCATCGCCGCCCGGCTGTTGCCACCGATCCAGATCGGCGGGCCGGGCCGCTGGGCCGGCCGGGGCAGCATGACGTGGCCCGACGCCGGGAAGTGCGGGTCGTCGCGCTCGACGACCTCGCCGGTCCAGGCGGCCTGCATCGCGGCGATGGCCGCGTCGAACCGACCGCCGCGGCCGTCGAACTGCGCGCCGAGCACGTCGAACTCGGGCTTCTGGTAGCCGGCGCCCATGCCCACGATCAGCCGGCCGCCGGAGAGCAGGTCGAGGCTGGCCACCGACTTCGCGGTCAGGTAGGGGTTGCGGTAGCCGGCGACGAGGATGAACGTCAGCAGGCGCACGCGCCGCGTCGCCGCCGCCATGAACGCCAGCGAGACGAACGGGTCGAAGGAGTGGTGACCGCCGCCTTCGATCCAGGCGCTGGAGGGGAAGGGATGGTCCGTCGTGGAGACGATGTCGAATCCGCTCTCCTCGGCGGCGACCGCCACGTCGGCGAGGTCACGCTCACCGATCCACCGCTCCCAGTGCTTCACCGCGCGGGTCGGGAACTGGTAGTTCAGCTGCACTGTCGTCCTTCCTCGGTTCGCCGGCGGCCGGTCAGACCGCGACCGGAGTCCGGTCGCCGGCGGGGTCGCGCACCGGCAGGCCGAGCAGCCGCCGGGCGTTGTCACCCATGAAGTCGCGAGTCCGCTTCTCGTCCATGCCCTCGGCGTAGGCGTAGTAGCCGCGGGGCTCGGTGAGGCCCTCCGGGTGCGGGAAGTCGGAGCCGAACAGCACCCGGTCCCAGCCGACCGTGGAGATCACGTCGGCGACGGAGCCCTCCCAGAACGGGCTGACCCACACGTTGCGACGGAACACCTCCAGCGGATGCTCGGGGAACGCCTGCGGCATCTTGCCGTAGGCGGCCTGCAGGTCGTCGAACAGCGGGTGGATCCAGGCGCTGCCGTTTTCGATGCTGGCGACACGCAGCTTCGGGAACCGGGTGAACGTGCCGTGGCAGATCAGGCTGGTGAGCATGTCGGCGATCTCGCGGTGACCCAGGGTCACCCAGCGGAAGGCGCTCATCTCGGTGAAGTCGTTGGAGTCCGGCGGCTCCCACCGGTTGATGTAGTCGTCCAGCGGCGGCTGGCTGGAGTGCAGCACCACCGGGATGCCGGCGCGCTCGACGTCCGCCCAGAACGGGTCGAACTCCGGCAGCGCCGGGGAGCGCCAGCCCCGCAGGCCCTTGACCGGCGCCGGCTTGATCAGGACGACCTTCGCCCCGTTCTCCAGCACGTAGTCGAGCTCGCGGCGGGCGTCGTCGACCAGGGCGCAGCTGATGACCGGCGTCATGAACAGCCGGTCGGCGTGGGTGTAGCCCCAGGTCTCGAGCATCCAGCGGTTGATCGCGTGGATCATGGCGACGACGAGCTCGGGGTCCTCGGCGGCGGAGTGCTCGACCAGGTTCGCCAGCGTCGGGTAGACCAGCGCCTCGGTGACGCCCTGGGCGTCCATCTCCACCAGGCGCGGGGCGGGCTCGCGGAACGACGGGCGGGACTCGATGGCCCGCCCGGTCATCTCCCGCAGCGACTGGCCGTCGCGGTTCTGGCCGGAGAAGAACTTCTCCCAGGCGCCGGGGGCCGCCACCCGGTCGAACGTCGGGTTCGGGATGTAGTCGGTGATCTTTCCCCGGATCGCGATCCGGGTCGCCCGTCCGACCTGCACGAACTGCACCGCGCGCCGGTAGCGCTCCGGCAGGTGCCGGGTGAGCGCGTCCGGGGTCTCGTACATGTGCTGGTCGGCGTCGAAGATCGGCGCGTCGGTGTACTGCGTCACGGCTGCTGCTCCTCGCTGCCCGGGGGAACCCGCCGCCCCGCCGCATGCCGCCGGCCATGGGCCGTGGGCGACCGGGCTTTCGCCACCTCGGTGCTGTCTCGGGTACTGCTGCGCGAGCCAACACTAAGCCGACTTGACGAAACTGTCAACTTTGGCAGAACGTAGCTGACACGGACATGTGGGCCGTCACGCGGTCACTTCGACCGATGGCGGGCACCAGCATCGACAGGTCCGTCAGGCCCGGCCGCGGCACGCCCTCCTACACTGGGAGAAGCTATGGATGACTCCTCTGCCGTCGACGCCGTCGACGCGTCCGCACCGCCCGGTGGCGGGACGAGTTCCGCGACGGGTAACGGCAGGAGCATGGGCCGCCGCGCGGCCCGCACCCGCGGCCTCATCCTCGACGCGTCCCGCCGGCTGTTCCTCGAGCGCGGCTACGCGGGCACCCGCGTCAACAACATCACCGACGCCTGCGGTATCTCCCGCGCCGGCTTCTACACGTACTTCCGCGACAAGCGGGAGATCTTCGACACTCTGGGCGAGGCCACCTACCACGAGATCCTGCAGGTCATGGCCCTGTGGGAGACCATGGCGCGCCCGTGCACCCACGCGGACGTCGCAACATGGGTGTGGCAGTACTTCGCGTTCATGGACCGCCACGGCGCGTTCATCCTGTCCGCCCAGTCCGGCCCCGACGACCAGGCCGTCGGCAGCGCGAGCAACAAGATGCAACTGCGTGTGGTCTGGCTGCTCGGGGTCCACCTGCGGTGCCGCCAGCGCACGCCCACCGACGCCCCCGAGGCGCTGGGCCTCGCGGTCCAGTCGATGATGGACCGCACCTGGTACCACTGCCACGGCCAGCGCCTGCCGGTCGACGATGCCGACGTCGTCAACACCATCGCCGGGTTCATCATGGCGGTCCTCACCGCCTGAGGCCGCCCGCGCCCACCGCTCAGCGCGGTGGCGCCGCTCAGGGCTGGCGCGGCTCGAAGCGGGTGCGCAGCTGGGCCTTGGCGACCTTGCCGAGCCCGGTGCGCGGCATGACGTCGATCAGTTCGAGCTGCTCGGGAAGCTTCTGGCGCATCAGCCCGGCCTCCCGCAGCCAGCCCGTCAGCTCCGCCAGCGACGGCACCGGCCGGCCGGGGCGGGCGACGATGACGGCGCACACGCGCTCGCCGCGCTGAAGGTCGGGCAGTCCGATCACGGCGACCTCGGCCACGTCGGGGTGGCGACCAAGCAGGGCCTCGATCTCCTGGGGGGCGATGTTCTCGCCCTTGCGGATGATGAGGTCCTTCAGCCGGCCGACGATCTCGATGTGACCGGAGGGAACCAGCCGGCCGAGGTCGCCGGTGCGAAACCAGCCGTCGGCGGTGAACGCCGCCCGGGTCGCCTCGGGATCGGTGTAGCCGTGGCACACCCCGTGCCCGCTGACCTGCACCTCGCCGACGGCGCCCGGCGCGAGCGGCGCGCCGCCCTCGTCGACGAAGCGCAGCCGGTTGACCGGCACCGGCCGGCCGTCCGTCGCGGCCAGCACGTCGGGCGGATCGGCGATGGAGGCCACCGCCACCATCGGCACCTCCGTCATCCCGTAGTCGTGCGCGAGCACCGCGCCGAGCACCCGGTCCACCTCGCCGACCAGGTGCGGCGGGCAGGGGGCGCCGCCGCCCTTGAGTGAACGCAGCGTCGGGACCAGCCGCTCCCCCGGACGGGTCGCGGCGAGGTCCAGCAGCGCGGTGTAGAACGGCGTGCTACCACCGGTGGCGGTGACGCCGTGCGCGCGGAAGAGCTCCACGGCCTGGTCGGGGACGAACGCCTCCAGCAGCAGGATCGGGAAGCCGCCGGCGAGCGCGGCGATGAGGTACTGGATCCCGCCGACGTGCGCCACCGGGAAGCCGACCGCGCCGACCTCCCCCGCTGCCCGGCCGAGACCGCTCAGGCCGGCGAAGCAGACCGCGGGTGCGAGCAGGGTGCCGTCGCTGTGCCGCGCGCCCTTGGGGATGCCGGTGGACCCGGAGGTGAAGTAGATCCAGCGCACCTCGTCGGGGAGATGGTCGGGGCGCACGCCCGCGCGCGGCGGGTCGGCCTCCGGTGCGTCGTGGCCGATCTCCACCAGCCGGGGTGCGGGGCCGCCGGCGGCGGCGACCTCCCGGGCGATCGCCGTGAAGTCGATGCCCCGCCACGTCCCCGGTACCAGGAAGACCTCCGCGTCGATGGCGGCGAGCGCGGCGCTCACCTCCCGCTCGCGGTAGATGGGGATGACCGGCGCCTGCAGGGCACCGAGCCGGCGCAGCGCGATCATCACCAGCAGGGTGCTGATCCGCGTCGGGAGCTGCCAGGCGACCCGGGTGCCGGCCGTGATGCCCTCACCCGCCAGCGCGGCCGCGACCCGGTCGACCCTGGCGTCGAACTCGGCGAAGGTCAGCCGCGCGTCGTGCTCGTCGACCAGCATGAGTGCGTCGGGGGTGGCCTGTGAGCGGCGGGCCACCAACCCGTCGACCGTGGGGGCCGTCAGCAGCCACGGCCACTGCTCGGCGGCCCGCGCGAGATCCACCGCCTCGATCCCAGCCACCGGATCGGTCCCAGCCACCGGATCGGCCGCAGCCACCGGATCGGCCGCCGTGGACTGCTTGCTCGGCACGGACGTCATGACGGCCTCCTGGCGATGTCGGGGTCCGGCGAGCGGACCGCGCTGCCTCCGGCGGCGCGGCGGGGTCCGTGATTGACGACGATGTCGGACGATGCTCTGCTTGACCAGGGCAACCACATCAAAAAGTTCAATCCTTTGTCAATATCAGGTGAGCTGCCGGCAATCGGCCTCCGACGGCGTCCGATCACCCCTGCCGTTGCGGCGCGCTGCGCGCGTTGCGGTGCGGTGGGTACGGTTTGCGGGCTCGGACCGTACGAAGCGCACCGCAATGCCGCACCGCGCCGAGGGATGCCGCACAAGGAGACGACCTGATGATCGCAGGCGGCGAACCGGCCGCGGCCGGCCCCGACGGACCGCGAGACGATCGCGGCGGCACCGCGGCCCGGCCGTCCGCCCCCGCCGGCGGTCCGCTCGCCGGGCTGCGGGTGCTCGACGCGGCCTCCCTGTACGCCGCGCCCCTGCTCGCGAGTCTTCTCGCCGACCAGGGTGCGGACGTGGTCAAGCTGGAGCCGCCCGGAGGGGACGCTTACCGGGCCACCGGGTTCTGGCCGCTGGTCGCGCGGGGCAAGCGGTCGATCATGCTCGACCCGGCCGACGCGGACGGACGGGCGGCGCTGCGCGGCCTGGTCGCCGTGGCCGACGTCGTCGTCGTCAACGAGCCCGCGGCGCGGCTGGCGGCGCGCGGCCTGGATCCCGACACGATGCTCGCGGTCAACCCGCGCCTCGTCGTCGCGCACGTGAGCGGCTACGGCGCCGACGGCCCCGCCGCGGGGCGACCGGGCAACGGGACGATGGGCGAGGCGTTCGCGGGCCTGACCCACATGACCGGCGACGCGGGCGGCCCACCGATGCTGCCCTCGGTCCCGCTCGGCGACGCCGTGATGGCCTACGCGGGGGCCTTCGGGGTCGCCGCCGCCTGCCACGACGTGCGGGTCAACGGGGCACCCGGCCGGGTCGTCGACGTCAACCCGGTGGAGGCGATGCTGCACGTCGTCGGTCCGACGCTGGTGTCGGCGGCAGCGCAGCTCGCGGCCGGCGCCGAACCACCCGGGCGCCTCGGCGGTGGGCTCGCGGGCTCGGCGCTGCGCGACGTGTTCGCCTGCGCCGACGGCCGCTGGCTCGCGGTGAGCGTCTCCACCCCCCGCCAGCTACGCGACCTCGCCGCCGTCGTCGGCGCGCCGACCGGGACCGCCGGCGAGGCACTCGGCGAGGCGGTGCGGATCTGGGCAGGCGGACTCGACCGCGCGGAGGCGGTGCAACGCCTCGCCGCCGCCCGGCTGCCCGGGGCGCCCGTCAACACCGCCCACGACGTGGTGTCGGACCCGCACCTGCGCCACCGGCGAGCCCTGCGGACGCTGCGCACCCCGGACGGCATGACGGTGACCGTGCCGGCCCCGGCCCCACGCGCCGCCGGCGACCCGGCCACTCGCGACCCGGCCACTCACGACCCGGCCACGGGCGGCGACCCGGCCACGGGCGGCGACCCGGACGCCGGTGTGCTGCCCACGGCGGGCCAGCACACCGGCGAGGTCCTGCGCGAGTGGACGGCGCCGGCCCACGAACCGGCGTCGGCTCAGGAACCGGCGGCGTCGGCGAAGTAGTACCGGGCCAGCAGCTCGACGACGCAGCCGGGCTTGGCGGAGCCGTCGACGTCGATCGTCACCCGGTTGGTGACCTGGACGGCTCCGTCGTCGAGCTTGCGCAGGTCGATGAGGGTCGCGCGGGCGCGGATGCGCGCGCCGGCCCGCACCGGCGAGGGGAAGCGCACCCGGTCCAGGCCGTAGTTGATGCCCATCCGGATGCCCTCGATGGTGCGCAGCTTGTTCATGAAGTACGGCACCAGCGACGCGGTGAGGAAGCCGTGGGCGATCGTCGCGCCGTACGGGCCGCCGGCGGCCCGCTCGGGGTCGACGTGGATCCACTGGTGATCCTCGGTGGCGTCGGCGAACAGATCGATCCGCGACTGCTCGACGGTGAGCCAGTCGGTGGGACCGATCTCCGTGCCGAGCGCGGCCTCCAGGTCGGCCGCGCTGCGGTAGATCTCCATGGTCCGTTCTCCCTGCTGGTTACGGCGGATGCTCGGGTCGGCGGTGCCGGCTGGCTCAGCGGGTGCCCGGTAGATCAGCGGGTGCTGAGCAGCATCGCACCGCCGACGGGGCCGCCGCCGACGCCCACCACGGCGACCTCGGGGCTGTTCGGCGCCTGTCGCTCGCCGCCCTCGCCCCACAGCTGCACACACGCCTCGTGCAGGAAGCCCATGCCGTGCAGCCGGCCGCCGGAGAGCTGCCCGCCCGAGGTGTTCAGCGGGAGCGGCCCGTTCAGGGCGATGCGCTCGCCACCCTCGATGAACGGCCCGACCTTGCCGTGCTCGCAGAAGCCCAGCGCCTCCAACCACATCACGGTCAGGAAGCTGAACCCGTCGTAGAGCTGGGCGAGGTCGACGTCGGCGGCACGCAGCGTGGTGTGTTCCCACAGGGTGGCGGCCACGTCGTGCGCCGCCATGGTGGTGACGTCGACGCGCTGGTCCCAGGTGGCCCGCTCGAACATCCCGGTGCCGACCGACTCCACCGTCAGCGGGTGGCGCGGCAGCCCGGCCGCGGCGTCGCGCCGGGAGATGACGACCGCGGTCGCGCCGTCGCAGGGCACGTCGCAGTCGAACAGGCACAGCGGCTCGGAGATCATCCGGGCGTTGAGGTAGTCATCGAGCGTGAGCGGGTCGCGGTAGATCGCGTCCGGGTTGAGCCCGGCGTTGGCGCGGGCGTTGAGCGGGATCGCGGAGAGCTGCTCGCGGGTGAGCCCGAAGTCGTGCATGTAGCGCTGGGCGGGCATGGACAGCCAGTTCGCCGCGGACAGCGCGCCGAAGGGCCCCGTGTACTCCAGGTGCCCGGACACCGTCCCGCCGCCGAACAGCACCGACGCCCGGCCGGCGCCGGCCTGTGCCGTCGACTCCCACACCGAGCGGTAGACGACGACGTGGTTGGCCAGCCCCAGGGTGACGGCCATGCACGCCTCGATCGCCGGGCCGATCTGCCCGGCGGTCTCCGTCGAGGACAGGTACCAGCGGCTGCGCAGGCCGAGGGCGTTGCGGACCTCGGTGATGGAGGCCCCGGAGAAACCCAGGTCCGGCACGCCGGGCCCCGGGTAGCTGGCGATGCCGTCGACGTCGTCGACGGACAGGCCCGCGTCGGCGATCGCCCGGGTCACCGCCTCGATGGTCAGATCCAGCCCGGTGCGGCCGAGGCGCCGGCCCACCTGGGACTTGCCGGCCCCGGTGACGACCGCCTTGCCGTCGAATGGCCCGCCGCTCATCGCGCTCCCCCAACCGTCGCCGTGGCCCGCCGGAACAGCGGCAGCCACACCGGCGAGTCATCCGGACCGGGCTGCGCCGGCCACTGTTCGAAGAACACCTCTACCTCCAGGCCCACGCGCACCTCGTCGAGCGGGACGTCGACGATGTTGGTGATGAGGCGGACGTCCGGCTCGTCGGCGAGCTCCACCATCGCCACGACGTACGGCGGCGGGTAGCCGGGGATCCACGGCTGGCGGTTGATCGTGTAGGCGGCCACCGTCGCCCGGCCGGAGACCGGCTCCGGGCCGACGTCGGTGCTGCGACAGCGCCAGCACACCGGGCCCGGGGGGTGGAAGAAATGTCCGCAGGCCCGGCACCGGCTGATCAGCAGCTGGCCGTCGCGCCCGCCGGTCCAGAACGCCGCCGACTCGGCGGTCGGCTGCGGCAGCAGCCGTCGCTCGGGCCTTGCGTACGCAGGGGAATGTGTATCCGTCACGCCGCCTCCTCCCACGGCCCCCGGCGCCGTCGCGGTGGACGGCATCGGCCGGGCCGCGCGCTCGACGGACGACGCCCTCGATGGCGTCGTCCGTAGGTCCCACATTGGACCTCAGGGGCGGCTGGCGCCCCCACCAGCTGCACCCTAGGAGAACTTGACATTTCCGTCAAACAACGGTCTCATGGCCGGGGTGGCGCGCCACTGGCGGCGTTCCCAGGCAGGGCAGTGGACAGTTGACGAGAGGTTCACCTCGGCGGTCACGCGACCGCCCGCAGGCTTCCCTCCCGCCCGCGGGCGTCCCCCGCCGCGGCCTGGCGCGCCGCGCCTGCGGTTCCGTCTCGGCGGACACCGCGGACAGCCGCCGACCCTACCGACGTATCGCAGGCGCACAGCAGGACCGACAGGAGAACTGATGGACAACCCGTTCGCGCCGGAGCTGCTCATCGAGGAGAGGGGTCCAGTCCGCCTCGTCACCCTGAACCGACCGGAGGCGCTCAACGCGACGAACGAAGCGCTGCACCACGCCCTGGTCAGGGTGTGGCGCCACCTGGCGGAGGACCCGGGCGCGCGCGCGGTCGTGCTGACCGGGGCGGGCCGGGCGTTCAGCGCCGGCGGCGACCTCCAGCACTTCGTCGAGCTGTGGGACGACCGCGAGCTGCGCCGCGCCGAGATCGACGGCGCCCGCCGCCTGCTCAACGAGATGGTCGACTTCCCGCTGCCGGTGGTGGCCGCGGTCAACGGCGCCGCGGTGGGCCTGGGCTGCAACCTGGCGGTGTGCAGCGACATCGTGCTGCTCGCCGAGAGCGCGTTCATGTCCGACCCGCACGTGGGCGTCGGGCTCACCGCGGCCGATGGCGGCGCGCCGACCTGGCCGCTGCTCATGGGCATGCTGCGGGCCAAGGAGTACCTGCTGACCTCCGAGCGCATCCCCGCCCACCAGGCCGTCTCGCTGGGCCTGGCCAACCGGGTGGTGCCCGACGCGGAGCTGCTCGACGAGGCGCTGAAGGTCGCGGCCAAGCTCGCCGCCCAGCCGCCGCAGGCCGTGCAGAGCACCAAGCGGGCGCTGAACATGCACATCAAGCGGGCGGTGGCCGGCGTGCTGGAGTACGCCCTCGGCGAGGAGTTCGCCTCCTTCGACACCCCCGAGCACCAGGCGCTCGTGCGCAGCTTCCTCGAGCGCTCCAAGGCCCGCGCGGCCGCGGCGGGAAGCCCCGCATGACCACCGCGACGGCCGCCGACCCGACGGTCATCGATCCGGCGGACATCGACCCGGCGGTCCTGCGCGACGACCTCGACGCCTACGCCCGTGCGCTGCGCGCGTGGCTGGCGAGCGAGCCGGTGCTGGACCAGTGGCGCGGCCGGCACTACCCGAACACCGAGGAGCGCATCGCCGACCACGGCCGGTTCATGGGCGTGCTGTTCCGCGCCGGCTGGAACCGCTACGGCTGGCCGGAGTCGGCCGGCGGGCTCGGCGGGGACGAGCGCCACCGCGCCATCTTCTACGACGCCCTCTCCGCCGCCGGGCTGCCGATCCCCGCCCCGCACCTGATGCTGGAGACCCTCGGCCCGCCGGTGGTGCACTTCGCCCCCGAGCTCGCCACCGCCTACCTGCCGGCCTACCTGCGCGGCGACGAGTGGTGGGGGCAGGGTTTCTCCGAGCCGGAGGCCGGCAGCGACCTGGCGTCGCTGCGCTGCCGCGCCCGCCGTGAGGGCGACACCTACGTCCTGTCCGGGTCGAAGCTGTGGACCAGCCATGGCGCGACCTCGAGCCGGCTGGTGTGCCTGGTGCGCACCGGCACGCCGGAGTCCCGCCACCGCGGCCTTTCCATGATCATGCTCGACGCGGACACACCGGGCGTCACCATCCGGCCGATCGCGCTGGCCAGCGGCGAGAACGAGCTCGCCGAGGTCTTCTTCGACGACGCCGTCGTCCCGGCGACCAACCTGGTGGGCGACGAGGGCAAGGGCTGGGCCGTCGCGATGTACCTGCTGCAGTGGGAACGGGCGATGTACGCCTGGATCTGCGCCGCCGACGCGCTGCGCCGGCTGCGCGACCTGCGCGGGCAGGTCGCCACCCGGCTCGCCGCCGGCGCCCGGCTGCCCGACGGCTCGGCCGCGCGCCTGGGCGCCGTCTACGAGCAGATCATCGCCCTGCGCTCCCGCAGTGCCGCCACCGTGCGCCGGCTCGCCGCGGGCGACACGGTGGGCCCCGAGGCCAGCGTCGACAAGGTCCTGCTCGCCACCGTCGAGATCTCCCTGTTCGACCTCGCCCGCGACCTGCTGGGTGCCGAGTTCGTCCTCGGTGCCACCGACGAGGTCGCGGCCTGGCGCAACGAGTGGTGGTTCTCCCGCTCGGCGACGATCCTCGGCGGCTCCGCCGAGGTCCAGCGCACGATCATCGCCGATCACGTCCTCGGCCTGCCGAAGGAGGCGAAGTGACCAGTCCGGCCACCATCACCGCCGCCCCCACCGCCGGCGCGTCCCCGGCGCCGGCGGGCCTCGACGACGCCACCGCGGAGCTGCTGGCCGGTTCCCTGCGGGAGGTGCTCGCCGAGGGCGGTGACCTCACCGCGGCGCTGGCGGAGCTCGGCTGGGCCGACGTGCTCGCCGACGACCCGGCCCGCGCCACCACCCTGCTGTTCACCGAGCACGGGCGGGCACTGGCCCACTCCCGCGTCCTCGACGACGTCCTGCTCGCCGAACTCGCCCCCGCCCTGCCCGCCGCCACCGCGGCGCGGGCGCTGCTCTACCCGCTGCACTCCGATCACCCGGCCGACCCGCGCGGGCCGCTGACCGGGCTGCTGCTCGGCCCCCTCGACGGCATCACCGAGGTCGTCGTCCCGACCGTCCTCGACACGGGCGCCACCGCCGACGAGCCGGACGCGACCGGCCTGGCCGGGCTCGCCGGCGGCGTCACACTGCGGATCCTGCCGGCCGAGCTGGTCGCGGCGGCGGCGCAGCCGGTACGCGGCTTCGACACCGCCGCGGGCTGGCTCACCGTCTCCGCGGCGCCAGTGGGACCGGCGGGCCCGGCCACCCCGGCCGGCGACGCATGGACCCGCGCGGTGGCCGCCGGCCGCCGCGCGCTCGCCGCCGAGATCACCGGCGGCTGCGAGGCGGCGCTCGCGATCGCGGTCGCGCACACCTCGGCGCGCGTCCAGTACGGGCGGTCCATCGCGACCTTCCAGGCCGTGCGCCACCGGCTCGCCGAGGCACACGTGGCGGTCGAGTCGCTGCGCTCGGAGCTGACCGTGGCGTGGGGCAGCGCCGGGCACGCGGACGGCGGCGCCTGGGCGGCGCGGCTGGTCAAGCTGCGCGCCGGATACGCCCAGGCCGAGGTCATGCGCCACGCCGTGCAGGTCTGCGGCGCGATGGGGCTGTCGCTGGAGAGCGAGCTGCACCGCTTCGTCGCCCGTACCGCCGCGCTCGACCTGCTGCTCGGTGACCACCGCGCGCTGGCCGAGCAGCTCGGCACCGAGCTGCTCGGCGGCGCCGAGCTCGAGCCGGTCGTCGCGATCTGATCACCGCCGCCCTGGCCGGGCCGGGCGCCCCGTGGGGCCGTCCGGCCCGGCCGGGATGGCCGGTCGACGCGCCGAGATGATGCCATGCAACCGCCCGACACCCCCCGACAACGCGTCCCCGCCTCGGTGGCGGACCTCGGACCGCGCGCCGCACGCACCCGACAGGTGATCGTCGATACCGCCCGCGGGCTGTTCCTGCGCCATGGTTACGCGGGCACCAGCGTCGCCGACATCACCGAGGCGTGCGGCATCTCGCGCGCCGGGTTCTACACCTACTTTCGGGACAAGCGGGAGATCTTCGCCGAGCTCGGCCGGGCCGGATACCAGTCCACCCTCGCCGTCGTCGCCCGGCTCACCGCGGTGCCCGACGACTGGCCGGCCCCCGCCGTCGAGGAGTGGATCCGGCTCTACTTCACCCACCTCGACCAGCACGGGGCCTTCGCGCTGGCCGCGATGCTGTCCGCGCCGACCGACGTGGCCTTCCGCAACGACTCCCACCGCATCCAGGTCCGCGTCGCCCGCAAGCTCGGCGAGCTGCTGCACGCCCGCCAGCGCGATCCCGCCGGCTCGCCGGAGGCGGTCGGCCTGGTCGTGCTCGCGATGCTCGACCGCTGCTGGTACAAGATCCGGGCCACCGAGATCCGGATGGACGAGGCCGACATCATCGCCGAGGCCGCGGCCCTGCTCGTCGCCACGATCCACCCTCGGCTGGCCGGATAAGTCCCGCGCCCGGCGCTGGCCAGGCGCGCCGGGCGGATGACGCGCCGGGCGGGGTCAGGCGGGTTCGGTGGGGCGGCGCACCGCCGAGCGGGGACGGTCGACGAACTCGACGACGGCGCCGTCCGGGTCGTGCAGGAACAGCACGGTGAAGCCACCGGTCGGCGTGTCCGGCATCGGCATGACCACCGGGTCGTCGACGTCACCGAGCGCGCCGTCGGCGACGAGCGAGGCGTGCGCCTCGCGGACGTCCTCGACCGCGAGCGCGATCCGGTACAGGCCCTGGACGTTGGCCGGCGGCGTCGCCGTGGCCCCCGCGGGCGCGGGCTGCTGGGTGAACTCCAGGGAGAACGTCGGGTCCTCGGGCAGCACCAGCGACGCGGTGGGACCCGCCGGGCTCTCGCCGCGGTCGCGCACCGTCCAGCCGATCCCGGTGTACCAGGCGATGGTGCGCTCGAGGTCGGTGCAGCGCATCCGCTCGTGGGACAGCAACGGCAGCCGGCGCGGGTCGCCGGGGGCGGCGGGGATCTCGACGACCTCGATGACGGCGTCGTCGGGATCGCTCAGCCGCAGCGCCGGGCGCACGGCGCCGCGGACCGCTAGGCCCTCGGGCACCGGGGTGAACGCGACGCCGGTGGCCTCCAGGCGCGCGGAGACGATCCGCAGGGACTCGACGCGGTAGCCCAACGCCGAGAAGCCGGTGGGCCGCTGGTCGGCGGTGGCGGGCGTGGTGTGCGGCGTGGTCCAGCCGACCAGCTCGACGGCGGGGGCCGAGCGCGGGCCGCGCAGGTCGTAGAGGAACGTGGTGACGCTGGCGGTGCCGGAGCCCAGACCCATGGTGGCGGTGTCGCCGTCGGTGCTGATCGAGCGCATCCGCGGCTCACCGGCGAACAGCGACAGGTGGAAGGCGGCGGAGCGGTCGACGTCGACGGTGTTGAGGTTGCAGTGCAGCACGGCGTGGGCATGGTGGGCCGGGCGGCCGGACGGCGATGCCGCCGGGACGCCGCTCGCCGTCGGCTCGGTGCTGGTGGTCATGGGGCGCCTCCGGGAAGGGATGCCGGATCGGCCGCGGGGACCACGGCCGGTCCGGTGCTGCGGTCACGTTCGGTACGGGTCCGCGAGGACGCTCGGCGGACCGTCACGGGCACGGCACCGCGGCCCTCGCGCTCCGCCTGACCCTAACCACAGTTGACACTTCCGCCAACACTTGCCACGAAGCCGCTACCCGCGACCGTCCGCACCGCGCCGACGGTCAACCGCGCCTCGGAGAGCCGGCAGCTCAGACGCCCCAGCGGCTCAGACGGTGGCGGTGGCGGCGGCCCAGGAGGCGGCGAGGTCGTCGACGGTGGTGACGCGGGCGAGCATGGCGATCGTGTTCGCCAGGATGTGCTGGCCGTACTCGGCCGGGGTCGACGCCGCCGCGTCGCGCGGGACGATGACGTGGAAGCCCTGGTGGACGGTCTCCCCCACCGCGAGCGGGATCGCGACGTTGAGCGAGACGCCGGCGAAGACGACCGTGTTCACCCGGTGGCCGCGCAGGATCGGCAGCAGCTCACTGCCCCAGGTCGGCGACAGGCCGTGGTGGCGCGGGATGATCAGGTCGGTGGGGTCGAGCAGGTCGGGCACGACCTGGGTCGCCGGGTGGCCGGGGCCCCAGTCCTTGCTGCCCTGGGCGGCGGCCTTCCACAGCGGCGCGGGCCCGGGGTCGGTGGAACCCAGCCAGCCCTCGAACGTCGCGTGCACGACGAGCACCCCGGCGGACCGCGCGGCGGTGACCAGCCGGCGCAGGCCGTCGCGGATGTCGGCCGAATCCGCCGCGAGCGAGGGCAGCATGGAGTCCGGGCCGAGCACCCCGTTCTGGCACTCCACCAGAACGACCGCGCTGGTCCGGGGGTCGATCGGCCGCGGGGGGCGCTTGCCCGGGGTGTCGTTGTTTGACATCATCGTCAAACATTAACGCTCGGAGCTTCGATGGAGTAGCCCGTGCCGACGAAACACATCCCGGATCCCTGCCTCGCCGACATCCTTCGCCGTAACGCGGAGCGCTTCGGCGACGTCCCCGCCTACCTGTACGAGGGACGCAGCATCACCCACCGTGAGCTGCTGCGTCGCGCGACGGCCATCGCGGCCGCCCTCGCCCGAGCCGGCCTGCGCCGCCAGGACCGGGTGGCCCTGCTCGGTCGCAACAGCATCGCCTTCGGCGAGGTGCTCGCCGCCGGGCAGCTCAGCGGCATCGTCGTCGCGACCGTCAACTTCCGCCTCGCGGCACCCGAGATCGCCCGCATCCTCGCCGACGCGAAGCCTCGGGCGATCTTCGTCGACGCCGAGTTCCTGCCGATCGTGGCGACGCTGCGTGCGGAGCTCGGCCTCGAACTGGTCGTCCGCCTCGACGACGCGGGCGGCGCGGGCGGCGCGGGCGGCGCGGGCGGCGACGTCGTGGGCCTGGCGGAGTTCCGCGACGCCGCGCTCGGCGATGAGCTGCCGTTCGCCGCCCGGCCCGACGACATCGCCTGCCTGATCTACACCAGCGGCACCACCGGTCGGCCGAAGGGCTGCATCATGGGCCAGCGGGAGATGTTCCGCGTCGGCCAGACGATGAACGTCGAGATGCGCACCGGCAGCGACGACCGGATCCTGCTGGTGATGCCGCTGTTCCACATCGGCGCGATGGCGATGGCCTTCGGCCTGCACGCCCGCGGTGGGACCGCGGTGCTGCACCGGCAGTTCGAGCCGGCGGCGCTGCTGGCCACGGTGCCGGCCGACGCCATCACGGTGCTGCACCTGGCGCCGAGCATGCTGCAGGCGGTGCTGACCGAGGCCGGGGCGGGACCGGGCGTCGCCGACCCGGCGCCGGTGGCGGCGCTGCGCGGGGTGCGCTCCATCGTCTACTCGGCCGCGCCCATCACCGCGCCGACGCTGGCCGCAGCGCTTGCCGCGATGCCGGACACCGGCTTCCTCAACCTGTACGGCCAGACCGAGGTGATCACCTCCGGGCTGCCCCGCGAGCTGCACCGCGGCTCCGGGCCCGACCGGGACCGCCGGCTCACCTCGGTTGGCTTCCCCTACCCGGACACCGAGATCCGCATCCTCGACGACGACGGGGCCGAATGCCCGCCGGGCGTGCCCGGCGAGATCGTGGTGGCCTCGCCGGCGATGTTCCGCGGCTACTGGAACGACTCGGCCACCACCGGCGTGACGCTGGCCGACGGCTGGTGCCACACCGGCGACGTCGGCGTGTTCGACGCCGAGGGCCTGCTGCACCTGGTCGACCGCAAGAAGGACGTCATCATCAGCGGCGGGGAGAACATCTACTCCCTGGAGGTCGAGGACGCTGTGCTGACCCACCCCGCCGTCGTGCAGTGCGCCGTGGTCGGCGTGCCCGACGAGCGCTGGGGCGAGGCCGTGTGCGCCGTCGTCGTCCTCCTGCCCGGCACCGAGCTCACCTCGGGCGAGCTGCGCGAACACGTGGCTACCCGGATCGCCCGCTACAAGTCACCGCGGTCCGCCGTGGTCGTCGACGAACTGCCCGTCCTGCCCACCGGAAAGATCGACAAGAAGGCGCTGCGTGCCCGGCTGGCCGCGCCGCGAGAGGTGCCTGCGTGAGCTACCGCTACATCGACTACGAGACGCTGGCCGACGGCCGGATCGCCCGGATCACCCTCAACCGGCCGAAGGCGCGCAACGCCCAGAATCGGGGCCTGCTCGTCGAGCTCGGGGAGGCGTTCACCCGGGCGGAGGCCGACGACGGCGTGCGCGTGGTCATCCTGCGCGGCGCCGGCGCGTCGTTCTCCGCCGGCCACGACCTCGGCACTCCGGAGAGCGTCGCCGAGCGCAATCCGGACGGCCCCGACCTGCACCCGACGTTCCAGTGCAACGGGGCCTCCTACGGCGGCGCGGAGAACCGCACCCGCCAGGAGTGGCACTACTACTACGAGAACACGAAGCGCTGGCGGAACCTACGCAAGATCACCATCGCTCAGGTGCACGGCAACGTGCTGTCCGCCGGGCTGATGCTGGCCTGGTGCTGCGACCTGATCGTCGCCGCCGACAACACCGTGTTCGCCGACGTCGTCGGCACCCGCCTGGGCATGTGCGGGGTGGAGTACTTCGCCCACCCGTGGGAGTTCGGCCCGCGCAAGGCCAAGGAGCTGCTGCTCACCGGCGACTCCCTCGGCGCCGACGAGGCGCACGCGCTGGGCATGGTCAGCAAGGTCTTCGGAGTCGAGGAGGTCTCCGAGCGGACGGTGGAGTTCGCCGCCCGGATCGCGAAGGTCCCGACGATGGCCGCGCTGCTGGTCAAGGAGTCGGTCAACCAGGCGCAGGACGCGATGGGCTTCAGCTCGGCGCTCGACGCCGCCTTCACCCTGCACCAGCTCAACCACGCGCACTGGAGCGAGGTCTCCGGCGGCAAGGTGTACGTCGGCACCGCCGAGTACGGCCTGGACGACTGGCGCAACGCCCCCGCCATCCTGCCGGCCGACAAGAATCGGCCCTAGGCCCTAGGCCCTAGGCCTCAGACCCCAGGCCCCAGGCCCTCGGCCTTCGGCCCCAGGCC
>NZ_JAMPTM010000129.1 GCF_025403375.1 Frankia gtarii | reverse complement strand
CGTGAGCCCCGTGATCCCCGCCGCCGCGTCCCATCCATCCACCATCCTCGCGATCGCCACCGCGCACCACCACCCGCCGGTCGGCCGTCGGCCGTCGGGCGGTGAGCGGTGAGCGGTGAGCACGCTGGACCACGAGGTCCCGCACAGGGGCCTACCGGCCGGTCCAGGTCGCGGGGCGCTTCTCCAGGAACGCGCGGACGCCTTCGGCGGCGTCGGCGGAGTCGCGGATGGCGTCGAGCGCGGCGGCGGTGGCCTGCCAGCCGGCAGCGTCGGCGTCGGGGGCGACGGCGGCGTCGACGGCCGCCAGGCAGGCCCGCACGGCACTCGGCGCGTTGCGGCAGATCCGCTCGGCCAGGGCGACGGCCGCGTCAAGCGCCCCGCCGGGTTCGGCGAGCACGTTGACCAGGCCCGCCTCGTACGCGCGCCGGGCGTCGAAGGGATCACCGACGAGGATGAGTTCCCGGGCCAGGTTCGGCGGCAGGGCCCGCGGGCCACGGAACAGCGCGCCGCAGGTGGGGACGACCCCGATCGTCACCTCCGGCAGGCCGAAGCGGGCGTCGGTCGCCGCCACGACGAGGTCGCAGGCCAGCACGATCTCCAGACCGCCGCCGAGCGCGGGGCCCTCGACCGCGGCGATGAGCGGCGTGCGGCGCCGGCGGCGGACCACCCCGTACTCCCCGCCCCGCTCGGTGACGTAGTCGCCGCCGGCGGTCAGGTCGCTGCCGGCGCAGAACACGGACGGGGTGCCGGTGAGCACGCCGACCCAGAGGTCGTCGTCGTCGTCGAGCAGGTTCAGCGCGGCGTCGAGGGCGTCGGCCATCGCACGGTCGACCGCGTTGCGCCGGCGCTCCCGGCGCATCGACACGACCAGCACATGGCCCTCGCGGCGCAGGTCCACCCGCTGCTCGTCCCGGTCCGTCATCGCCCGCTCCACGCCCCGTCCCGCAGTGCTCCCCGGTCCCGCCGCGGTCCGGATGACCAGCGCCGGCTGGAGGCACAGAATAGTCTTTCGGGCTGGCAGGAACGATGTTTCCGATCCGGCCGCCGGCCGCCGGCAGCGCGGCTCCGCCCGAGGAGATGGGTGCATGCAGGAACAGCGACGCGGTCGAAAGATCGCCATGGAGCGGGCGGAGGTCGACGCCTTCCTCACCGAGGAGCGGGTCTGCCGGGTGGCGACGACCGGCCCCGACGGCCCACACCTGACCCCGCTGTGGTTCGTCTGGGACGGCGAGGCGCTGTGGTTGTGGTCGATCGTGCGCAGCCAGCGGTGGACCGACCTCACCCGCGACCCACGGGCCGCCGTGCTCGTCGACGCCGGGATCGGCTACGACGAGCTGCGCGGGGTGGAGCTGCGCGGCCGGTTCACCCCGGTCGGCGAGGCGCCCCGCGCCGACGTGCCGAACCCCGAACTGGAGGTCCCGGAGCGCCTGTTCGCCGACAAGTACGCAGGTGGTGGCACGACCGGCCCCGACGGCCGCCACGGCTGGCTCCGTCTCACCCCCGAGAAGCTCACCAGCTGGGACTTCCGGAAGCTCTAGCGGCGGACGGCCGCCTGGTGACCGAGGCGGGCGGCGAGCTCGACGACGGAGCGCTGGGCGGCGTTGAGCTCCGTCTGCGCCGCGTCGCGCAACTCGGCCATCGCCGGCACCCGGAAGGCCAGCGTCGCCTCCGCCGTCACGACCGTCACCGCCATCCCGAGGGAACGGCCGAGGACCAGCTCGACGGGCGGGACAGCATGGTCCCAGCCCGCGGTCGGGCTGCCGGGGCCGTACTGCGCACCGCGCGCGGAGACGACGACGACCGGCCGGCCGGCCAGCGGCTGCTCCCGGGTGTCGAACGGCGCGGTGACGCCGAGGACGTGCACCTGATCGATCCACGCCTTGAGCGTCGACGGGATCGACCAGTTGTACATCGGCGCGCCGATCACCAGCACGTCGGCGGCGAACAGCTCGGCCAGCAGGAGCTCCTGCGTCGCCGCGGCGGCGGGATCAGGCGTCTCTCCAGCCACGCGCAGCCGGGGCGCCCAGTGCAGCGCCGCGTCGCTCAGATGCGGCGGCGGGTCGGTGTGCAGGTCGCGGTAGGTCACCGTGTGCTGCGGGCCGAGACCCCGCCAGGTCTCGGCGAAGGTCCGGGTCAACGCCCGCGTCGTCGAGCCGGTGAGGTCGGCGGAGGAGTCCAGGTGCAGCAGTCCGGGCATGCGCACTCCTTGCTCGCGGGCGGCGGGCACGGACGCACGGCACAGGCCGCGGCGGCCCCCGGCGTTCCCGCCCCCGCCGCGGAATCCGACCACGTGACCGCGGCCGACGCAGCGCCGACTTTACGCCAGCAATCCGGCCCGAAGCAGACGCTCTACGCGGCGCCGATTCGCCGTTGCTGTTGAGGAACGACTGGGGGCGGACGTCTGACTTCGCCGGGTCGGTCGCGGCCGGCGCACCGAGGGGATCGGCGGTGGCATCGAGCCGGCGTCGGCCCGGCGAACCGTACGGCCGGGTTCACCTGATGGCCCCGTTGTCGCCATGTGCCCGACTGCTCACCGTCCGCCGGACGCGACAGCATGACCGGCCATGAACGCGAACCCCACGACCGGGTCGGCCGGTCCGTCCCGCCGTTCCCTGCTACGCACGGCCGCGATCGGCGGCGGGCTGACCGTCACCGCCGGCCCCACCCTCTGGCAGCAGCCGGCGTTCGCGGGCACCGGCCCGGACACCGCCCCCGAGCAGGTGCATCTGGGTTGGGGCGACGACCCGGCGACGGCGGTGACGGTGTCCTGGGTGTCGCCGGCCGCCGTGCGCCGGCCGCGGGTGCGGCTCGGCACCGCGGCCGGCGGGTTCGGCCGGTTCGTCGACGCCGAGGAGCGGACCTACGTCGACGGGCTCAACGGCCAGCGCGTCGTGACCTACCACGCGAAGCTGCGCGGCCTCGACCCGGGCACCGCCTACGTCTACCGGGTCGACACCGCCGACGGCCCGGTCGCGGCCGGGTCGTCCGCGGGCGGCCCCGGTGGGACGTTCACCACCGCCCGCCGCGGCCGGTTCCCGTTCCGCTTCACCAGCTACGGCGACCTGGCCACCGACAAGGCGTGGGCCGTCTCCTCCCCCAACGCGTTTCACGCCGTGGACGCGGTCGAACGCTTCGCGCCACTGTTCCACCTGCTCAACGGCGATCTGTGCTATGCGAATCTCGCCTTCGCCCAGCAGCCAGCGGTGTGGCGCGACTTCGGCGTCAACGTGGCCCGCTCCGCGGCGAACCGGCCGTGGATGCCGGCGCTGGGCAACCACGAGATCGAGTTCGGCAACGGCCCGCACGGCTACGACTCCTACCTGACCCGGTTCAGCCTGCCGTCGAACGGGATCCGCGGCCTCGCCGGCAACTTCTACAGCTACCGGGTCGGCTCGGCGCTGTTCATCTCCCTCGACGCCGACGACGTCATCTACCAGGACGGCGGCGCCTTCGCCGCGACCGACGTCGTCCCGCCGAACGGCGTGGCGACGATCCCCGCCGGTCACAGCCAGTACAACCGGCTCTACACCGGCCCGCTCGCCGCCGGCCCGAACGGCACGCTCGCCCCCGGCGGCAACCTGCAGACCCGCTGGCTGGAGCGCACCCTCGCCGCCGCGCGGGCCGACCGGACCATCGACTGGATCATCGTCCAGACGCACCAGTGCCCGCTGTCGAGCTCCGCCACCGGCAACGGTTCGGATCTCGGCCTGCGCCAGGCATGGCTGCCGCTGTTCGACCGCTACCAGGTCGACCTCGTCGTCTCCGGGCACGACCACGACTACGAGCGCACGTTCCCGGTCCGTGGCTTCGACCGCGACCGCGGGACCGAGGTCGCCGGCGGCGCGACCGTCGACACGCTGCGGCCCCGGCCCGTCGTCACCGACCCGACCGCCGACACCTTCGACACCGACGCCGGCACCGTCTACCTGGTCCTCGGCGGCGGCGGGACCAGCGGGCCCACCGACAGCTACGGCACCACCCCGACCGGTGCCCGGCAGGGCAAGGTCATCACGAGGCGGACGGAGATCAGCCGCAACCCGTCGACCGGCGCCTACGCCAAGTCGCCCGCCGACGCCGTCGAGGAGGCCGTGTGGTCGGCCCGCCCCGACGCGACCGGCCACCCCTATGGCATCGCCGTGTTCGACCTCGACCCCGGCAGCCGCCCCGGCGGCCCCACCACCATCACCGTCGAGTACCACCACGCGCCCCGCGTCCAGGCCGGCGACCCGCCGCCTGCCTACACCCTGCTGGAACGCTTCACCCTGCGCCGCCGCCGCTCCGACTGACCACCGACCACGGGACCATCGGCTGCCCGCCGACCCGGCTAGGCTCGTGGGCGTGGAACTGCGTGAGGTGATGCGCACCGCCGGCGCCGTGCGGGAGTTCACCGCCGAACCGGTGCCCGACGAGGTGCTCGAGCAGGTCCTCGACGCCGCCCGGTTCGCCCCGAGCGGAGGCAACCAGCAGCCATGGGTCGTGCTCGTCGTGCGCGACCCCGGGTTGCGCCGGCGGCTGCGGGACCTCGTCCGCGAGGGCTGGCGGGAGTACGTGGCGCAGCGCCGCGCCGGGGTTCGCCCGTTCGCCCCCGGGCCGGACGGCCGCTGGCACGGGCCCGCGATCGACCTCGACGCCGCGGCCCGCACCCCGGCGCCGAGCGCCTTCGTCGACGCCTTCGACCAGGTACCCGTCCTGCTGGTCCTCGCCGTGCGGCTCACCGCGCTCGCGGTGACCGACGTCGACCTGGACCGGCAGAGCGTCGTCGGCGGTGCGTCGATCTACCCGTTCGCGCAGAACATCCTGCTGGCGGCCCGGGACGCCGGCCTCGGCGGGACGCTGACCACCTTCGCCGCCCGGCGCGAGCCCGCGGCGGCGGCCCTGCTGCACATCCCACCCGACCACGGCATCGCCGCCGTGCTCGCCCTCGGGTATCCCGCGCGGCGCGCAACCCGGCTGACCCGCCACCCGGTCGAAACCTTCACCCGCGTCGACACCTTCGACGGGCCCGCGTTCGGCTCGGTCTGACGCCGGGCCTGCCATCGCAGCAGCCTCCTCGTCGGCGCCGACGCTGACCACGTAGCAGGCGGCCGCCGTTGTTGAAATCCTGGAACGCCGTCAGCGGCAGGTGGGCGCCGGGCCCGAGGTCGCCGAAGGTCTGCGCAACGAGATCCGTCAACGCGGGCCTCGCCACAACGCACATCTCGGCCGCCGCAATTCCCCCGATGCGGGCGGAAGTGGACGCCCCCCGATGGTCGTCACATCGGTGGTGGCGGATTTGGCAGATCCGGTTCCGATCGGAGTGCCGACCCTACGCACCGACCAGCACCGCCTGTGCGCGTGCAAGCTCGACAGCGAATCGACAGAAGGGGCGACCCAGCGATTGGTGAACTTTTCCATACCGGTGTATGGTGCTGTTGTTCGGCGTCCCGCTCAACGACGTGCCGGGAATGATCTATTCAACGGATCATGAAGGTGGCGGGTACTGATGACCGATATTGTCACGATAGTTGCCTCGGTCGACGAGATTCCTACCGTCGAGGAAACCGACGCGATGCTAAACGAGCTGCGACCACTTTCCCGCGACGCGAGAACAATCGAGCTGATCAACGATCTTCTCGAGCTACGATCGCTACTCGGCGCACCATGCCGAGGCCACGCCTCGAGAAGCAGACCAGCCAGGACGCTGGAGCCCTATCCCGAGGATCCGGACCGGCCCGCCAACGAAGGCGCGTACCCGGAGGGCTAGACCGCGGGTGAGTACCTAATCTTCAGTACGTCGGGTCGGGTGGGTCGGTGGTGGCCGGCGTCCGGCCGCCGGGCTCCGTGAGCTGGAGCCCGGCGGCTGGGATTAGGGGCTCGTCGAACGCGCAATTCCCCTACGTGGCCAGTGCCACCAAAGGCGGTTGTCGCGACCAGCGGACTGGGACGTCGACGACGATGTCCATGCACGTGAACAGGCCACTCGGCGCCGACCGGATCCTGTACGGCAGCCAGCGCCTCCGCAGCGACCCGCCGACTACCAGTGGCCGCGGTGGATGACCTCGTCGAAGGGGCGGCGGTCGAGGCGCTCCACCGGCCGCAGCGGCCCGTCGGCGGGATAGCCCAGGCCGATCATGTAGGCGACGCGGTGGGTGTCCGGCACGCCGAGGATCCGGCGGGCCTCCTCCTGGTCGCCGACGGCCGAGTGCCCGCCGCCGACGCCGAGGTCGGTCGCCGTGAGCAGCATCAGCATCGTCGCCTGGCCGAGGTCGTACTCGTCCATGAGCCGGTAGCGCTCCGTCTCCGGCTCGGGCAGGACCAGCACGATCGTCGCCGCCGAACTCGCGATGTGACCGGCACCGCGCCAGATCGTCGCCAGTTCACCGAGAACCGCCCGGTCGGTGACGAGCACGAAGTCCCACCGCTGCCGGTTCGACGCCGAGGGCGAACGCCACCCGGCCTCCAGGATCCGCTCCAGGTCCTCGGCCGGCACGGGCCGGTCCTGGTAGCTGCGGACATTGCGACGAGCACGGATCGCGTCCCAGGTCTCCACACGCTCGACCCTAGACGAGTCGACCAGCGAGTCCAGAGCCAGTGGTCGTAGGGGATCCGCTCGCCAGTGGCGGGGCGGCGGTGCTGTTCCGGCCGGCGACGGCATCGTGCCGCCCGGCTCGGTCGGCACCGCCCCACAGAGGCAGTGGGTCGACCGAGGTTCGACGCGCCCCACGGACCACCACATCTCTCGCATTTCCATAATCAATCGCGCACGGAGCCATGCCGAGGTCCAGGCGCGGTTTTCGGCCCTCAAACCGCGCCTAAGCCTCGGCGTGATCTGGCCGCAATCTGGCCGGGAACCAGGAGGACGGCAAGCGGGCGACAACCGGGCGGCAGACGGGCGACAGCCGCAGGCGCGATGCCAATAGAGTTAGTCGGCAGTTACCTGTAGTCAACGAATGATGCGAAATCGCTCGCCTCGAACCGCGCTGTCATGCCTATCACCCGCAGCCGTCCTTCGCCCCGGAACACCGTCCGCCGCCAGAGCCAGGTAGCCAGGGCAGCCTGGGTAGCCAGGGCAGCCATGGCCGGCAGGGGAGCCCGAACGGGGAGTCTGCCCCCCGCAGCCCGTGGCGAGAACCGGTCTCGACGGCGACTCGGGATACTGGGAGATGCAGCACGCCCTGTCGATGCGGCCAGCGCCGACGGCCAGCGGCCAGGAGTGCGGGTGAGACGGACGAGACGGGTGACGGACGAGAGACGGGTGAAGGAGGACGTGGTGGAGGCGTTGGCGCCGTCCGGACGGCAGGTGGAGCTCGTGCACGCGGACAGCAGCGTGACCATCACCGAGGTCGGGGGTGGGCTGCGCGAGTACACCATCGGCGGCGCGCCGGTTCTCGACGGCTATGACGTCGCCACGATGGCCAGCCGCGGGCGCGGGCAGCTGCTGCTGCCATGGCCCAACCGGATCGCGGACGGCCGCTACCCGTTCGGCGGCACCACCCACCAACTCCCGGTGAACGAGGTGGCGCTCGGCAACGCCAGCCATGGTCTGACCCGCTGGTCGGCCTGGGAGCTCGAACGCCTCGGCCCGGCCGCGGTCCGCGCCTCGTTCATCCTGCGCGCCCAGAGCGGCTACCCCTTCACCGTCGGCTTCGCCGCGGAGTACCGCCTCGCCGACGACGGGCTGACCGTCACGATGACCGCCACCAACCTGGGTAGCCAGCCGGCTCCCGTCGGGATGGGTGCACACCCCTACCTGACGACGGTCGGGGCGGACGGTGCGACGGTGCGCGCGGACGACGTCGAACTCACCGTGCCGGCGGCGACGAGGCTGGAGACCGACGACCGTTCGATCCCGACCGGCGCGCGGGCGGTCGCCGGCGAGCCGTTCGACTTCCGCCGGCCACGCCTGGTCGGTTCCCTCGCCCTGGACACCTGCTACACCGACCTCGACCGCGATCCGGACGGCCGCGCACGCGTGCGGCTCGGGGCGCCGGGCGGTGGGTCGGTGACGGTCTGGATGGACGAGACCTGGCGCTACGTACAGGTCTTCACAGGGGACACGCTGGGCCCGCAAGAGCGGCGGCGCAGCATCGCCGTCGAGCCGCTGACCTGCCCGGCGAACGCCTTCAACAGCGGGGACGGCCTGCGCGTCCTCGAGCCCGCCGCCAGCGTCGGCGGCATCTGGGGCATCCACCCCACCCGCGCCTGACCCCCGGGCACCGAACCCACCCCGACACCGAACCCACTGCGGGCGGTCGGGTGGATACGGCTGCGCTGGACCGGTTGGTACCGCAGATGCGGATGTGCCCCGGTCGCGGCCGGTGCGCGCGGTCGGCCGGGTGCCGCGTCATCGGCGACCGTCTTGTCCCTGATGGACGGGAACGGGATCCAACACATCCCGGACCATCCCTCCACGCGCGTTACGTTCAGCGCACCCGAAAAGAACGAATCTGTTACGCGTCATCGGGTCGTAACGCCGCGACAACGGCCACCAGTCAGCCATCCAGTGCAAGATCTTCCGTTGTCGACAGGCCGTGGCCGCAAATAATCTTCACATTGACCCGATTTGGGCAAAAATTTCGTGCGATTCGCACCGCCGACCTCCTCCTCCGAGGCGGGTGCCGACCGGCATCGCGGCCGCCCGCACCAACCCTCCGCTCGGCAGCAGTCTGACTACTTCCGCAGATCAGGGCCCCTGTCCGCGTGACAGACGCAGATGCGGAGGCTATGGTGCATTCTAACCGCTTCCGCGGAGCTCAGATGCGCCGAAGCATCGCGCGCTCGCTCGCAGTTAGCACCCCACGCACACCGTCCGTGCGCAGCTAATCACCATTCGTTTCCTTGACCCTATTCGCTCGGCGGGGGAAGAACGTGGCATCACGCTCGGCACTGTTTTCGCGACGCATCCTCGTGGGTTTGCCGACCCATCGGGACAGTCCTCACGGCTCGTTCCATCTTCCGTCCATCGAACGCCACCCGGGAAGCCGGCGCACGAGCGCATCCCGAGCGGTGACAATGCGTTCCCGGCGGTTGACACGGCCCACTGCGTCGCGACGGTGGCTGCCCCTGGGGATGGCGGCCGCGGTGGCGGCACTGGCCGCCGGCTGCGGCAGTTCCTCCTCGGATGCCAGCCCGCCGGCGCCCACCACCCAGGTGGTGACCAGCCTTTCCGGGGAGAAGGTGACGGTCCCCCTGAAGATCAATCGGATCGCGGAGCAGTTCCCCGCCCACACCGTCACCGACATCATGCTCGGCGTCGGCGACAAGTTGGTGGCCATCCCCCAGAATGTCAAGACGATCCCGTTCCTGCGGAAGGTCTACCCGGGCGTCAACGGCCTTCCAGAACTTTTCCGCAACGGCGGAAAGGTGAACATGGAGGAGCTTCTCAAGCTCAAGCCGGATGTCGTCTCCACCATCAGCGGCGGCGATACCCTCACGCCGTTCCAGCAGGCCGGCCTGCCCGCGGTCAACATGGATTTCAACACCTTCCCGCAACTGGTTCCGTCTATTCAGCTCGCCGGAAAGGTGTATGGCGGCACCGCCGCCACCAAGGCCAAGGCATACAACGACTACGTGACCGCCAAGCTGGCGATGGTCCAGTCCCGGCTGGCGAAGCTGCCGGCGACCGAGCAGCCCAGCGTGGTGCACATCGCCAGCTACCCGCCCGTGGTCGTCGACGGCGGGAAGTCCCTCATCGACGGCTGGATCAAGATCGCCGGTGGCACCGACTCCGCGAGCGGCGTCAAGGGCACCCACGTCACGGTGTCCATGGAGCAGCTCCTGCAGTGGAACCCGGACGTGCTGATCGTCGAAACACCGGGTGGTGACCAGGGCCTGGCCGCCAACTCCGCCCAGTCCGTCATCGACAACCTGGCGAAGTCGCCGGGGTGGGCCGATCTGAAGGCGGTCAAGGCCGGTCGGGTCTACCTCAACCCGCAGGGTCTCTACCCGTGGGACCGGTTCGGCCCGGAGGAGGCCCTGCAGATCCAGTGGGCGGCGAAGGTGCTGCATCCTGATCTGTTCACCGACCTCGACATCCGATCCGAGGCCAAGAGCTTCTACTCGAAGTTTTTCGACTACCACACCACCGAGGCGGACCTCGATCAGATTCTGCAGGTCAGCTCCAAGTAAGTACCTCTCCCGGTTCGGAAAGGACCGCGCCCCGGCGCAGTGATGACCATCTCCATGCGATTCGGCCTGCCCGGAGGGCGCGGCGATCTCGACGGGGCGAGTTCCACCTCGACAGTGGAACTCGCCCGCGTCGCCGAGACTCTCGGCTACGACAGCCTGTGGTTCACCGACGGCCACCTCTCCTCCGTCGGTTCCCGGACGATGAAAGCCCGCTCCTCGCCGATCCCGCTGGCGGCCGCCGTCGCCGCGTCGACCAGCCGGATCCGGATCGGGTTCACCGCCCTGCACCTGACGCTGCACGACCCCATCCGGCTGGCGGCGGACCTCGCGACGCTCGACCGGCTCTCCGGCGGCCGGGTCACCCTCGGGGTCGGCTGGCCCATCGCCCCCTACACCAGGGCCTACCAGGGCGCCGCCCCGGTCCAGGTCGACCTGCCCGACGCCCTCGACACGATCGTCGGCTACTGGCGAGGCCGGACCCGCATGGCCGACGGCGCGCAGTTCCGGGTCGAGCCGACCCCCGCCCAGCATCCCCACCCGCCGATCGAGGTGGCCGCCAGCAGCGAGGAGACCATCGTCTGGGCGGCCAGCCGTGGCTACGGGCTGCTGCTGTCGGCCGTGCAGACCATCGCCTCACTCGCCGCCTGCATGGAGCTCTACACCTCCCACGGCGGGACGGCCGGTGATGTCCGGGTGGAGCGGTTCTGCCTCGTCGCCGAATCCGATGCCGCCGCCCGGGAACGCGCCACCCCAATCGTCGTGCGCCTGACCCGGCGGCTGGCCGCACTCGGCGGCGACGAGCACGGCCACACCGCGGTCGGGACGACCGACCTCGACCCCTTCCGGTTTCACGAGGAGACAGCGGTGATCGGTGGACCGGCAACAGTCGCCCGCAGATTCGCGGAACTACGCGACGAGCTTGGCGTGGCACGGGTGAACCTGCGCCCGTCGTTCAGCGGAACCGCGTCGCTGGCCCTGCAGCAGAGCACCGTGCGGATGTTCGCCGCGAAGGTGGCGCCGCTGCTCGCGCAGCCCGCCATCCGGCGGGTGAATTCTTGACCCGGCCCGCTGTCCCGACCGGCACGGACCCGGTCACGGCGACCGAGCAGGACGGCACCGGCGAGGGCGTCGACCAGGGCGTCGGCGAGGGCGTCACCGCGGGCGGTGACCCGGCGGTTCAGGACCGCAGGCCCGGTGCTCGGGCGGCCGCGAGCGCGCGGATCCGCGCGACTCTCGGCGATCACCTGCGCGTCGTGCTGCTCGCCGTCGGCCTGGTGGTCCTGATCGTGGTCTCCTTCGGGCTGGGCCGGTACACGCTGGGCCCGGTGAGCGTCGTGCGCGTCCTCGCCCACGAACTGTTCGGCCTCGGGGGCGACGTCCCCGGACAGAACCGGGCCGTGGTGATGGACATCCGGATGCCCCGCATCCTCGCCGCGCTGCTCGTCGGGGCGGCGCTGGCCTCCTCCGGCGCCGCCTACCAGACGATGTTCCGCAACCCGCTGGTCTCCCCCGAGATCCTCGGGGTGGCGGCGGGGGCCGGCTTCGGCGCCTCCGCGTCGATCCTGATCGGCCTGGACACGACCCTGCTGCAGATCATCTCGTTCGGCTGCGGGCTGCTCGCCGCGGTGCTGTCGCTGACCATCTCCCGGGTCGTCGGGAAGGGATCGCTGATCATCCTGGTGCTCGGCGGCATCATCATCGGCGCGATGTTCAACGCGCTCATCTCCAGCGTGCAGTACTTCGCCAACCCGGAGACGACCCTGCCGGAGATCACCTTCTGGCTGTTCGGCAGCCTGGCCCGGGCGAGTATGCACGGGCTGATCGTGCCCGCGATCATCGTCGCGGTATGCCTGGTGATCCTGTACGCGGTGCGCTGGCAGCTGACGGTCCTCGCCACCGGCGACGACGAAGCCCGGTCGCTGGGCGTCAACCGGACGCGGATCTGGGCACTGACGATCGGCGCCTCGACGCTCATGACGGCGACCGCGGTCAGCGTCGCCGGCATCATCGGCTGGGTGGGGCTCGTCGTCCCGCACCTGGGCCGGTTCGCCGTCGGACCGTCGTTCAGCCGGCTGATGCCGGTCACCGCCCTCATCGGCGCCGGTTACCTGCTCGCCGTCGACGACGTCGCCCGCACCGCCTCCTCCCTCGACCTCCCCCTGGGCATCCTCACCGCACTCATCGGCGCGCCGTTCTTCGTCGCCCTGCTCGCGAAGGCAGGCCGGCAATGGCTGTGATAACCGAGACGGAGACGCCGGACGTCGAGGTCAGCGGGCTGTCGTTCGGCTACGGTCGGCACGGCCACCGGATCACCGACGTCTCGCTGAGTGTGCGCTCGACCGAGGTCTGCTGCCTGCTCGGGCCCAACGGCGCCGGCAAGACGACTCTGCTGCGTTGCCTGCTCGGCCTGCTCAAGCCAGAAAGCGGCACGGTACGCATCGCCGGCCGCGACATCGGCGCGCTGACGCCGCGGGAACTCGCCCGCAGCGTGGCCTACGTTCCGCAGAGCACCTCCTCGCCGTTCCCGTTCACCGCGCTCGACATCGCCGTCATGGGCCGCACGCCCCATCTCGGCCTGCTCGAGGCGCCCGGCGCCGCTGATCGCCGCAGCGCCCTGGCCCAGCTCGACCGGCTCGGGATCGCCCGCCTGGCCGACCGGTCCTTCGCCGCGCTGTCGGGTGGCGAGCGTCAGCTCGTGCTGCTCGCCCGCGCGCTCGTCCAGCAGGCGGCGATCCTCATCCTGGACGAGCCGACCGCCGCGCTGGACTACGGCAACGAGGTGCGCACCCTGCACGTCGTCGCCGAGCTCGCCCGGGAGGGGCACGCCATCATCATGACCACCCACCAGCCCTCGCACGCGCTCACCTACTCCAACCGGGCGGTGCTCATGCGCGGCGGGGTGGTCATCGCCGACGGTCATCCCGACGACGTCGTCACCGGCGAGAGCCTCAGTGACCTCTATGGCGTCCCCGTCCACGTCACCGGCGTGACCCTGCCGCCCGGCTACGACCGGCGCGAGATGCGGACCTGCGTCCCGATCCCCACGCCCCGGTCCGACCCGCAGCTCGAGCCCCGAACCCGCAGCTAGAACCACTGAACCCGCAGCCTCACCCCGCGAGCTGCACCGTCAACCTGCACGCCGTCAACCTGCACCGTCAACCTGCACGCCACGCCCGTCCTCCCTGGGCGTGGATCACGCGGCCCTGTCCCCGCCGCCGGCACCTCTCAATCCGCCCAAGGACAATCCTGTGACCGGAGTAATCCGGCCGCCCCCGGGGAATCTTTCCGAAAGACCTCACAGCCCGCCCCCGAGCACGTTATAGTTTCACATTGTCGGTCCGTTCCGGTCCACGGACCAAATCGGCAGGCGCCGCAGTCCGTCCGGTCCACGGCTTGCATCGGGCGCCGCCTCCCAAGGCATTCGCGGTCACCGCGAAACCCCGCTGGCACGGAACTCAACGCACCAGCGCGCCGTCCTCACGAGGCTTCTCTGGGCCCTTTCGGGACCTTTTCCGGCACTCGATCCGGCCCGGCCTCGTCCGACATTCCACCGGCCCCGCGGCATCCATCGCCCAGGCCCGTGTGCGTCAGGAGGAGTACAAAGATGCCCGAGTCCGAGCTCGTCGTCGATCCCGCCAGGATTCGACAGTTCGGGGATCCGACCGACACCGTCTTCTGTCTCGTCACGAACGCCTCCCTGCTGGACGACATCCGGCTCGTCCGGACTGCTCAGTACCTGGACTACCGCATCCTGGAGTTCCGCGGCGGCGAGGACGAGTTCGCCCGGCTCATGCGTGAGGAAGTGCCGGAACAGGCCCATGTGCTGGTCATGTCACCCGACTGCTTCTTTCAGTCGCCGCCCGCGGACGTCCTCGGCGCCCGCCGCAAGCTGCTCGGGATGGCCTGCAACTCGACCCCGACCGACCGCGCGACACTGCGGCACTTCCTGCGCTGCATCGAGGCCACCGATCCGCAGGCCCAGGAGGACTTCTCCGACCGCTTCTTCGAGCTCGCCGAGCGCGGCGAGGCGCTGGAGTACCGCGACGCGCGCCACGGCACGGTCGCGACCCTGCGTCTGTTCGACCGCGAGCTGGTGTGGAACCAGCAGGCAGGTCTCGTCGGCTGGGGCGAACAGCAGATCGTGCCCGCGGGCGAGATCAGTGTGCTTCCCATCGAGATCAGAGAGTTCGGAGACTATCTCCGGCTCCCCCTGGACGGCGAGATCGTGATCCAGGGATACCCGATCCTGCATTCCGGCACGCCATCCTTCTCCCGGACCGACCAGGAGCGTATTCACGGCGAATTCTGGCCGCTGCACGAGAACGCGGTCGTGGCCCGAGTCGAAAACGGTCTCATCACCGAAATGACTTCCCCTGACCCCGCCGGCCATGGTATCCTGGAGATGTTCGAGGCGCTCTTCCAAGTCGATTCCCGCTACCGTATAGTCTGGGAAATCGGGCACGCGCTGAACACCACCCTCGATCTGCTTCCCGGTAATCACGCCATGAACGAGGTCTACGGATCCTCCCAGGGCTGTCTACATTGGGGAATCGGGCTCACGCCCTACACCCAGTACCATCTCGACATCATTTCCCCGGGAACAGTCGTCACGAACGATCTGGGCGACGTCCTGCTCGGCACGCCGACGGTAACGTCCGCGATGCCTCTCGAGAGTCCGGTCGGTCTGGCCAACTGATCGGTCCGGGCGAGGGTCTCCCTCGTCTGCCCACCGCATTTCAGCGGATTGACGGAAGGAGGTGATCACTGTGGAGAAGGTCGCGCAGAAGAAGATCCAGGTGAAGAAGAACGACCGCTACCTGGGCACCCTCCTCGGCTAATGCCGTTGAGAAGGGGTGGGTCGGCCGGACCGGGCCGACCCACCCCGACTGGGCCGCTCACCCGGCCCGTGTTCGCACCGCCGCCGGTCGCCACCGGTCGCCTCCGGTCCTCCCGCCAACGCCAACCAGCCTCTCGCGCCGCGCCCCCTGGTGGTCCCCATGGCACAGTTCCTCGTGCGTCCCGACCTGCATCGGGAGTTCGCCAGCCCGCACTCCACGTTCTGCCTGCTGACCCAGGCCGACCGGGCCGCGGAGTTCACCCTCGCGCCCAGCAGCCGCTACCGCAGCGTCGTGCACCGCACTCTCGACGCCGAGGAAAACCTCACCGACGCCCTGCTCGCGCAGCGGATCCCCGCCGACGCCGACGTGTTCGTCGTCTGCCCGGACCGCTTCCTCGTCTCCCCCGACCCCACGACGGTCGGGCCGGGCCGGCGGATCGCGGTGATGCCCTGCGGTTCGACGCCCGTCACCGACTCCCAGGTCGCCTACTTCCTCACGGTGGTGGAGCAGACCGACTCGGCGGCGCTGGAGTCCCGCGCGGACCGGCTGTTCGACGCCCTCGGCGAGGCCGACCACGTCACGCTGGCGGACCTGGCCGGGCACGCCTCCGCCCGCTTCGTCATCTCCGGCGACTACGAGTGGAACCAGCAGGCCGGTGCGCTCGCGGCCGGCGAACAGCAGATCGCGCCGTCCGGCGAGGCCAGCGCCGTCCCCACGGACCTCTACCGGTTCGACACCAGCCGCCGGCTGGCGCTGGACGGGCAGATCGCCCTGCGCGGCGCCCCCATCGTGCACCGCGGTGACGACCCCGCGGTGCTCGCCGAGCAGGCCCGGCTCTTCGACGACCTGGACGTGCTGCGCACCGCCACGGTGGTGCTCGACCTCGCCGACGGGAAGGTCACCGACTGCCATGCGGTGGACGCCGCGGGCAAACGCGCGATCGACGCGCTGGACGAGCTGTTCGCCACCGACGAGGCCTACCGGGTCGTGTGGGAGTTCGGCATCGGGCTCAACCCCGTGCTCGACCAGCAGCCGGGGAACTGCGGGATGAACGAGATGTACGGCGCGGCCGACGGGATCGTCCACCTCGGGTTCGGGTTGACTCCGACGACCCGGTACGCGCTCACCTTCACCTGCGCCGACACGGTCATGTCCGACCCGGCGGGGACCCGGCTCGCCGGCCCCGCCCCGCGCCGGATGCGCCGGCGACGCACCCCGACCTGCGGCTGCTGACCGGCCGAGGCAACACAGCACCACGGCCCGGCAGCACACAGCACCACGGCCCGGCCCGCCGCGGGCACGTCGACGCCTCGGCGAGCCGGCCGCACACCGCCAATCGCCGAAGGAGCCCACCGATGACCGACGACCCGCGCACCTGGTACGGGGACCCGAGGGCCGCCGCCGCCGCCCGCACCGCCGACCTGACGGACCTGCGCACACAGGTCGACACCATGCTCGACGCGATGATCAGGAAGTTCTACGACGAGATCCCGTACGCGGACCACCAGGCCCGCGGCGAGGAGATCAACCTGGAGTACTACAAGCGCCACAACGTCGAGACCATCCTCCGGCTGCGCCGCAAGCGCACGATCGACGCCCTGGCCATCGGCTACTTCACCAAGCGCGACCCGGTGCGCGGCGCGGCGTGGGCCCACTACGTCGAGGACGAGATGCTCCACGACGAGTGGTTCGCCGGCGACCTCGCGAAGGTCGGCGTGACCAAGGCGGAGATCTACGCCACCGAGCCGTTCCAGGCCACCAAGCTGCTCACCGGCTACCTGCAGTACGGCATGGAGTTCGAGGGCACGCCGCTGGCCCTGCTGTGCAGCGTCTACTTCGTCGAGTACACGACGACGAAGACCCAGCCGTCCTGGGTGAAGAACCTGGAGGAACAGCTCGGCCGGGAGAAGCTCGCCGGCGCCCGGCGCCACGTCGGCACCGACATCGAAGACGAGCACGCCGACTTCGTCTGGGGGGTGCTCACCTCACTGGTGGCCTCGGCCGCCGACGAGGCCAAGGTGCTCGCGCACGTCCGGACCGTCGCGAACCTGTGGGTGGCCTACTTCATCGAGCTTTACCAGGCGGTGGTGGCCCCGGCGACCAGCGCGTTCGAGGCCGCGGGCAGCGTCGCGGCCAAGTTCGCCTGAGCGATCCCGGCACCGCACCGACCGGCCAGCAGAACGCGGGGACCGCAGGGGGGGATCGCAGGGGGATGATGTCCATGTCGCCGCCGGCCGCGTCGGCCGCCGCAGCCGAGGCCTCGCAGCCCTACACGATCGTCCGATTCTCCCAGAACTGCGAGCTCGGCCCGGCGGAGGACCGCTGGCTGCAGGAGGGGCTCGTCGCGGCCCTGCCCGACCTGCGGATGGCGGAGCTGTTCGCCGCCCGTCCCGGCCTGCTGCGCGAGGCCGAACATCTCGTCGTCAGCGTCGACCGGGCCAGCGGGCAGCCGGTGTCCGCGCTGGGGGCGAGCTGGACGGCGACCGCGGCCGGCCGGCGGTTCCTGCACATCGGCGTACAGTTCGTCAGCGCCCGGCTGCGTCGCGGACCGGTGTTCAGCACGAGCTGGCTGGCGCTGCTCGAAGACGCCGTCATCACCGGCGGCTTCCCGGTGCTGTCCGCGCTGCGCACCTACAACCCGGTCGCGTACTGCGCCATGCGGGCCTACGGCCGGCTGCCCGGCGCCGTGATGTACCCGGAGGTCGGGCCGGCCGGTCAGGACCCCGACGTGACCCAGTTGGCCGGCGAGATCGCGACGACGCTCGCCCCGGCGGCGCCGTTCGATCCCGACAGCGGCCGCCTCGCCGGGATCGGCGTTCCGCGCGGGCTCTACCGCGGCCGTCCGAGCTGCGACGACGCGGCGGTCAACGAGCACTTCGAGCGGCACACCGTTCCCGGCGACCGCATCCTCTGCGTCGTGCACATCCGTGAGACCGCGACGGTGAACGCGATTGTCGCGAACTTCCTGCGCCGCGCGGCGGGGTCGGCGCCGGCAGCAGCCACGCCGCCCCCCTGACGGGCGACCCCCACC
>NZ_JAMPTM010000128.1 GCF_025403375.1 Frankia gtarii | reverse complement strand
GGCGGGAAGGCGGGCGGCGGCGTCGGCGGCGGCGGCGGCGCGGACGGTTCGGCGGCGGGCGTCGACGCGGGGGCGGCGAAGGCCAGCGGGTCGAACGGTTCGCCGACGAAGTCGAGGCGCTCGGCCTGGTCGACCAAGGTCATGACGGGTCGTCCTCGTTCTCGCTCGGGATGTGGTCCGCGGTCGGGGTCTGCTGCCAGGCACGGACGGCTTCGGTGAACTTCGCCGCCATGCCGGCCGTGGCGGCGACCGTGACATCGGTGAACCGCACCAGGACGGTGCCGTCCGGGGCGCAGGCGGTCGCGGTCACGGTCGCCGTGCCGCCGCCGGCGTCGATGCGCGCCCGGTCCAGGACGAGGACGAAGGGCGCGGCGTCGGGCAGGGGATGGAAGTACTCGGCGCGGCCGATACCCAGCGGCAGGCAGGCCTGCCCGAGCAGCGCCTTGCCGAGCACCGGCGGTCCCTGCAGGAGCACGTCAGCGAGGACCGGGCTGTGCAGCGCCCCACCGAACGCGGCCCGCAGGTCGGCGTCGTCGTCAAGCTGGCATTCGAGGACCAGCCGGTCCGCGCCGCGAGCCAGCACCCGACGCATGCCCTGCAGCCGTGGGGCGTGGAACTGGGTGCCCTCGGTGTAGATGGCCAGGGCGTCGGGTGGGCCCTCCCCCAGCCGGTAGCCGGGCCAGCCGGGCAGCACGACAGCCGGCCGGGTCGCGGCGGCGTCGGCCGCCGCGAGCACGAACGTGGCCGCGTAGTGCGACACCGGCAGCCGGCCGGAACCGTCACTACGCACCGCGACGCGCACCAGCAGACCGTCCGCAGCCGCAGCCGGGACCGGGGAGTCGAGGAAGACCTGCGCGCTGTCGGGAAAGGCACCGTCGAAGACGATGCCTTTGTGCACCGCGAAGTCGCGGACCTCGACGACGCGCCGCCCCGGGTGGGATCGCTCCACATTGTTGATCATCCAGCCGAGGCCGAACGTCGCCGGGAGCACCCGATGCTCCCCGACCCGGTGGGCGGCGATCACGGGATGGTCGACGATCCAGGTGAGCGACCGGCGGGCACGCACGGCCGGCCCGCCGGCCGCAGCCGGATCCGCCAGGGAGCGGCCCGGCCCGACGAGCACACACACCTCGTCGGTGTGGTCGGGCCGGAACGCGTCGGCGAAGGCGCCGGCACCCGCGTCGGGGGCCAGCAGCTCCACGCCGCGCGCCCGGAACAGCTCCCGCAGGGCGGGGGTCACCATGCCGCCGTCCCAGGCACCCCAGTCGATCGCGGTGACATGCCAGTCGGGACGGTCATGCTTCATCGAGGCCGCCACCCGGCACAGGGCCTCGTTCGCGGCGGCGTAGTCGGCCTGGCCGGGGTTGCCGTACAGCCCGGCGACAGAGGTGAACAGGATCAGGTGACGCAGCGGGGCACCGTCGAGGGCGTCGAGCAACGCCCGCAGCCCGGTCAGCTTCGGGGCGAATACCCGGGCCACGTCCGCGGCGGACTTCGCGGGCAGCAGCGCGTCGGCGAGCACCCCCGCGCCGTGGACCACGCCGGTGACCTGCCCACGCAGGTCCCCGAGCGCGGCGCGCAGGGCGTCGGCGTCGGTGACGTCGACCGCGACGTACCGTGCCCGCGCACCCGCGGCCTCGACCGCCGCCAGCGTCTCGCGGATCTCCCGCTGGGCCAGCAGCCCCTGGTAGACGCCCTCGACCTCGCGCGGGGTGGGACGGGTGCCCGTGGTCCGCAGCTGGGCGATCACGGCCGCCTTGAGCTCTCCGACGGCGACTCCGACGGCCCAGCCGGGCTCGTCGGCCAGCGGCGAACGGCCCAGTAGCACGAAGCTGGCTGGGGCCCGTTCGGCGAGGGCCCGCACGCACAGCGCCGTGACGCCGCGGGCTCCACCGGAGACGACGAGGACGTCGTCCGCGCCGACCGTGACGGCGTCCGTGCCCCCGCCGGCAGCCGCGGCCTCGGCACCGCCGGGATCGGTACCGGCGGGATCGGCCGCAGCGAGCGGGTCGAACAGGCCGGGGACGACCGTCCGGCGCACCGAGGCGGCGTCGATGCCGACCTCGGGGGCGTCTCGGGCCACGTCGTGCAGTTCGGCGTCGAGCAGTGCGGCGACGGCATCGTCGGCGAGATCCGGTGCGACGTCGAGCGCCCGGCAGAACAGCTGCGGGGTCTCCGCGGCCAGCGTCTTCACGACGCCGCCGACCCCGCCGAGCAGGGCCGTCGCCGCCGCGGCCGGGCCCAGGTGGCCCAGCCCGCCGTCGATGCGGGTGAGGGTGACGAAGGCGGCGCGGGAACCGTCCGCGGCGCTCGCCGCGAGCGGCCCGTGGGCGTGCCGCGCGACCAGGACGGTCTCCGCGAGCACGGCCACAGAGTCCGCCCAGTCGGAACCCGGGGTCAGGACGGTCAGGGCGAGATCCACCCGGCCCTCAAAAGCCGTGGCCAGGGCCTTGTCCACCGCGTCGGACGTCGGCAGGGCCGGGCCGGCGGCGGCGCCGAGATCGGCCTCCCGCACGGTCCATCCCCGCTGGCGCAGGCCGTCGAGGACGGCGCTCGGGGTGCCCCGGTGGACGACGACGGCCACCGGGGAGTCGGCGTACGGGCGGTCGAGCCGGTCGACCGGGGGCAGGGTCACCAGTCGGATGGGCCGGCGCGGCGCCCGCGCCGGCTCACCGGCTTTTGGGTCGACACCACCTGCCTTCAGGCCATCGGCCGTGGCGGTCGATGCGGCCGAGCCGGGCGGTGCGGCGGAGACGGGCGGTGCGGCGGAGACGAAGTCGGCGATCTGATCCAACGTCCGCAGCTCCGCGAGCTGCTCCGGACCCACCGTCGGCGACTGCGGGAACCGCTCCCGCAACGCCCCCAACACCTGCACCCGCTTGATCGAGTCAACCCCGAGATCAGCCTCCAGATCCATCCCGGTATCGATCATGTCCGCGGCATAACCCGTCTTCTCCGCCACCACCTCGACCAACGCACCCCGCACCGCCTCCCGGTCCACCGCGCCTGCGGCAGCCGCCGGCGCAACCTGGACCGGCGCCGCGGCGGCGGCCGGAGCCTGCGCCGGGGTGGGAGCGGGCGCCGGGGCCGCGGCAGGAGCCTGGGCCGGAATCGTCACCGGGCTCGGTGCGGCAGTGGGGGCGGACAGGACGGGCAGGGGAGCGAGGATCTCGCGGCGCGCCGGTGCCTGGCCGAACGACGTCGGCAGAGACGGGCCGCGGCCTGCGCCCGCCAGCGGGGCGGTCGGGTCGAGCGTCGCCAGCTCCAGCTCGGCGAGCTGGGCCAGGACCTCGTTGGCCCGGCTGTGCGTCTGGCCGATCACCACGCTCTGGCTCGCGACGGTGGCGACGGCATCGGTGAAGCGCTCGTCGGCCTGACCGCGGCGCTGGTACTCCTGCAGCGCGCCGACGAGCCGGTTGGCCACGTCGAGCTGGCTCTCCAGGTAAACGGCGTGGAGGTTGACCTGCTGGGCGAGGATGTCGGCTCCGGTGGGCAACGCCACTCCCCCGTCGGTCGGGCCGGCCAGGCCGGGCTGCGCGTGGTGGGCGGCGGCCGGCTCGGACTGGTACCCGGAGCCGTTGCGGTCCACGCCGTGACCGTTCACGGTGGCGCCGTTGACGCCAGCCCCGGTCGCGGCGGAACCGTTGATGGCCGCGCCGTTGATGGCCGCGCCGTTCACAGCTGCACCGTTGGTGCCGGAACCGTTGACGGCGGTGCCGATCGACGCGGTCGCGTCGGCGGGGACGTACTGCACCGTGGTCACCTCGGTCGTGGTCTCGGCCCGGGGGGCGGGCACGGCGGCCGCGGTGATGATGCGGTAGCCGTCGGACAGAGCCGCGTCGTAGGCCGCCTTGCGCGACGCCGGGGTGTACTCGGGCGCCGACAGGGTGATCGTCGGACCCTTGGCGGGGATCGCCTCGAGCGACGCGGCCTGGTGCCGGTTGATGCCGGCGAGTTCGACGCCGAGCACGGCGAGCTGCACGGCCGCCTGCTTCAGGGCGACGTCGGAGTTGCCCAGCGGGCCCGCGTCGGTGGGGATCGCGACGACGTCGGCGTCGGGGAGGATCTGGCGGACGAGGCGGGTCAGCACCTGCTTCGGGCCGAACTCGACGAAGATGTCGCAGCCGGCGGCGTGGGCGGCGCGGACCGCGTCGACGAACTCGACCGGCTCGAGGAGCTGGCGGGCGAGCACGGCGGCATTGGCGGCGCTGTCCGCGCCGTAGGTCGCGCCGCGGGTGTTGGAGTAGACCGGCGCGACCGGCTCGCCGATCCCGACAATGTTCAGCGCCTCGGCGAAGCGGTCGACCGCGTGGGCGACGTAGCGGGTGTGGAAGGCGGCGGAGACCGGCAGCGGGCGGGCGTCGAGGCCCTCGTTGGCGCAGCGGCGCACGAAGGCGGCAACGGCCTCGCTCGGCCCGCCGACGACGACCTGCTCCGGGGCGTTGTGGTTGCAGATCACCAGGTCGGGGTGCTCGGTCAGCATCGCGGCGACCCGGTCGCGCGCCGCGGGCACCGCGGCCATGGTGCCGCGGTCGCCGGAATCGCCGGAGTCACCGGAGTCACCGGCGGGGGGCGCCATGGCCAGGCCGCGTTCGCGGGCGAGGCGGAAGTAGCCGGCGGCGTCGAGCGCCCCGGCGGCGTGCAGAGCGGTCAGCTCGCCGAAGCTGTGGCCCAGGTAGCCGGCGGGACGCAGGCCGAGCTCGCGCAGGTAGCGCAGCTGGCCGACGGACAGCGCGCCGATCGCCGGCTGGGCGTGTTCGGTGGCGCGCAGGGCGGTCTCCTGCGCCTGGCGCAGGTCCGCGGCGAACACCGGCGGCGGGAACACGATCGGCGCGAGGCGCCGCGCGGCGCCGTCGAACGCCGCGTTGGCCTCGTCGAAGGCGGCGCCGACCGGCGGGACGTTCACCGCGGCGTCCAGGCCCATGTCGAGGTACTGGCTGCCCTGCCCGGCGAACAGGCCGGCGACGGTGGCGCCCGGGCGGGCGGCGCGGCGGAAGTGGATGCCGCGCGGATGCGACCATTCGGCCGCGTCCGGGGACCGGCCGAGCTGGGAGATCGCCAGCTCGCGCAGCTCGTCGACGGCGTCGTCGTCAGCGTCCGCGGCGGTGACGAAGCCGACCCGGGCCGCGTCGGCGGGGATGGGGCCGTCGCCGCTCGGCGCGCTGGAGCGCAGCAGTTCCACCAGTGCGGAGACGTCCGGGGCGTGCCACAGGTGCGCGCGGGCGGTGCGGTGCAACGCGCGCACGGCTGACCGGTCGCCCGAGTGTTCCTCGAGGACGACGTGGAAGTTCGTCCCGCCGAAACCCATCGCGGACGCGGCGGCCCGGCGCACGGGCCGGTGCGGGTCGCGGATCCACGGCCGGTTCGCGACGTTGACGTAGAAGGGGGCGTCGGTGAAGTCGACGGCGCTGTTCGGCCGCTCGACGTTGATCGTCGGCGGCAGCACCTTGTGGTAGAGGCCGAGGGCGAGCTTCATCAGGCTGGCGGTGCCGGCGGCGCCCTTGGTGTGGCCGATCTGGGACTTCACGCTGCCCAGCGCCGCGTAGTTGCGTTCGTCGCCGGCGTCGCGCAGCAGGCCGCCGAGCGCCGTCAGCTCGGTGCGGTCGCCGACGGCCGTGCCGGTGGCGTGGGCCTCGAACAGCTCCACCGACGCCGGGGAACAGTCGGCGTCGTGGTAGGCGCGGTCGAGCGCCACCCGCTGGCCCTCGGCCCGGGGGGCGTAGATGCTCTTGGAGCGGCCGTCGCTGGACGAGCCGATCCCGCGGATGACCGCGTAGATGCGGTTGCCGTCGCGCCGGGCGTCGGCGAGGCGGCGCAGCGCCAGCATGCCGATGCCCTCGCCGAGCAGGGTGCCGTCGGCGTCGTCGGAGAAGGGGCTGATCGTGCCGCTCCTGGACAGTGCCTGCACCTTGGAGAAGCACATGTAGATGAAGATCGTGTTCTCGGTGTCGACACCACCGGTGATCATGGTGTCGGCGCGGCCGTCGACCAGCTCCGCCACGGCGAGGCGGACCGCGGACAGCGACGCCGCGCAGGCCGCGTCGACCGTCGTGTTCATCCCACCGAGGCCGAGCCGGTTGGCGACCCGGCCGGCCACCACGTTCGCGAGCAGGCCGGGAAAGGAGTTCTCCTCCCAGGGCGCGAACGCCTCGACGTACTTGTGGCTGATCGCGTCGGCGTCGGCCTCGCTCAGCCCACAGCTGCGCACCGCCTCGCGCAGCACCGGCGTCGACAGCCGGGCCGCCAGCGGATGCATGAGCGGGACCGGGCCGGTGGTGCCGAGCACGACGCCAGTGCGCCCGGAGTCGTACCAGTCGGCGTCGGCCCCCTCGGCGTCGCGGGCGCCCGCGTCGCGCAGCAGATCGCGGGCGACCCCGAGGCTCAGGGTCTGCATCGTGCTGGTGACCTCGAGCTGGTTCGGCGGCATGCCGAACTCCAGCGGGCTGAACTCGACGTCCGGGATGAAGGCGCCGCGCCGCGAGTAGGTCTTGTCCGGGGAGGTGGGGTCGCTGTCGTAGTAGTCGTCCAGGTTCCACCGCGAGGGCGGCACCTCCGTCGTGCAGTCCACACCGTCGACGACGTTCTGCCAGTACTCGCGGTGGTTGCGGGCCATCGGGAACAGGCCCGACATGCCCACAATCGCGATCGGGGTCCGGGCGAGCCGGCGGGCGTCGAAACCGTCGGGTTCGGTCGGGCTCGGGGGGAGCGCTGGCTGGGTCACGATCTTCCCTTCTCTGCCGGACGACGCCGGCGGGCGGTGCGGCTCAGGCGGCGGTCAGCCAGGACGCGCGCTCGACGAGGTCCGCCATCTGCTCGGCGAACAGGCGGTGGCCCTCGGCGTTGGGATGCAGGCCGTCGGGGCTCCACAGCCGCCGCCCGGCCCAGTCCTCGCGGGCGGCGATGTCCAGGTGCAGCGTTCCGGTCGCGTCGCACACCTCCCGCAGCACGGTGTTCGCGAACGTGAACCGCGCGCGCAGCAGGCCGCGGAACTCCTCCGGCAGCGGCAGGTTGGCGGGGATGTCGGGGTAGCTGGCGGTGAACACCGTGGTGTCCAGGCCGGCCAGCGACCGGAAGATCGTGTCGATGTTGCGGGCGAACCGGTCGGGGTCGTAGTCCGCGACGAGGTCGTTGACGCCGACCACCACGCCGATCAGCGGCGACTTGCGTGCCAGGGCGGGGCGCAGCTGCTGGTCGACGACCTGCTGCGTGGTCGTCTGGTAGGCGCCGAGGTTGCGGACCTCGCGGGTGGCGACGCCCATCCGCCGGGCAAATCGGCTGGCCCAGCCGATGTAGGAACCGTCGGCGGCGACGTCACCGCGGCCCTCGACGAAGCTGTCGCCGAGGGCCGTGAACCTGACTGCGGGCATCTGCGGGCCTTTCCCTTTCGTGGCGGTCGGCGGCGCGAAGGCGGCGCTCAGGAACGGGTGAGAATCCTCCGGTCGGCCGGGAAGTCGACGTCGGCGTACAGCCGCTCGAGGTTCCTCGGGGCGAAGAACTCCTCGCCGGGAATGCCGCCGGCGATGAGGCCGAAGAATTTCGTCGTGTACTCCGGGCTCATGCTGGTGGCCCGGAACACCGAGTCGTAGTAGGGGGTGAGGCTGAGTTCCGCGAGGCTGCAGGTGAGTTCGAAGGTGCCGTTGCTCTCGGCGTCACGGATCTTCGTGTACTCGTCGACCGCCTCGTCGATCGGGCGATTTCCGGAAAGACCCTCGTGCAGCTTTTCGGCGAGCACCTCGGTGTACTTCAACGCGTCGGTGATGCCCCAGCCGGTGAACGGGTCCTTGTGGTATCCGGCGTCGCCGACCAGGGCCCAGCCGGGGCCGGCGGAACGGCGGTAGAAGTTGTCCGGATAGGCCATGGCGCGGAAGTTCTCCGCTCGCTTTCCGTTCGCGCGCAGGTCTTCACCGAGTTCGGGCACGACCTGGTCGATGATCTCGTGGAAGCTGCCCTCGACGTCCGCCCGGAACTCACGCATCCGCTCCTTGCGACGCATGACCGCGACGAGGTGCTGGTCGTTGTGCGTCGGCCACGCGCCGAGCTGCTGCTGGCCGAAGCCGGTGCGGTGGTGGAACGGCCAGTCCAGCCCGTCGTAGTACGAGTAGTAGACGAAGCACGACGCGGGGACCGACCGGTAGATCTCGGCCCCGACCAGGCCCGCCACGGTCGAGTTGCGGCCGTCGGCGCCGACGACGAACCGGGCGGTGAACTCGCGCTCCGGGCCGTCGCCGACACGCCCGCGCACGCCGGCGGCGCGCCCCTCGGCGAAGACCACTTCGGTGACGGTGAACCCCTCGAGGACCTCGGCGCCGGCCCCTCGCGCCTCGTCGACGAGGATCTCGTCGAGGATCGTCCGGCGCGGGGAGTAAGCCTCGGTGATTCCGTCGATCGGGTCCGCGAAACCCTCGAGGAAGATGTCGGTGTAGGAGAAGGTCAGATGGCGCATCGGCGGCGGACTGGTGGCGACGAGTCGGTCAAGAACACCCCAGTCCTTGAGTCGGGACAGGCCGGCCTGGTGAATGTAGTGCGTCGAGACGGTGTCACTCGGAAAAGTCGCCCTGTCCACCACGAGTACCTTGTGCCCCTGCCGCGCGAGCAGCATCGCCAAGGGCGATCCGGCGCAGCGCGCACCCACCACGATGACGTCGTACATGACATTGTCCTCCCGTTGTATGCCGGCGGCGGCCGGCAGCGCAGCGTTCGGGCCGGCTACTTTGTCATGGTGCTGATAGGGCTGAACTTCGGTCAATCCTCCGGCCGACATATCATCGGCCGATAAGGCGGGTCAATCGAGTGGTGCACATCACTGGTAAATAAATGCGATCGCCTCGGTGAAATCCCGTTCGATGATCGCGCGACGAAGCTTCATGGACGGCGTGAGATGTCCGTTTTCGACCGTGAAGTCGGTGTCCAGCACGCGGAACTTCCGGATCGACTCGGCGCGCGAGACGAGGCTGTTGGCGTCGTCCACGGCGAGCTGCAGCTCGGCGAGTAGTCGAGGGTGCTCACGCCAGTCGTCCGCCCCGTCGGCGGCCCCGTCGGCGGCCCCGCCGAGGGCCCCGTCGAGACCGACACCGTTCGCCGCGGCCCAGCCGGCGAGGGTGGCCCGGTCCAGGGTGATCAGGGCGGCGACGAACGAGCGGGCCTCCCCGACGACCATGCAGTTGCTGACCAGCGGGTGCAGCCGCACCCGGTCCTCCAGCGGCGTCGGCGCGACGTTCTTGCCGCCGTTGGTCACCAGGATCTCCTTGCGGCGCCCGGTGATGACCAGGTAGCCGTCGGGGTCGAGGTGACCGATGTCGCCGGTGTGCAGCCAGCGATCCTCGCCGGGACCGGTGGCGTCGCGGCCGACGGCGCGTTCGCCGGCCGACCAGTAGCCGGGCGAGACGTTGGCGCCCTGGACGAGCACCTCCCCGTCGTCAGCGATCGCGACCGTCGTCCCGGGAATCGGCCGTCCCACGGTCGCCCGCCGGTTGGTCGCCAGGGCGTTCACCGTGACCGCCGTGGCGGCCTCGGTCAGGCCGTAGCAGTTCAGCACCTCGACGCCGGCGCTGGCGAAGAACGCCGCGGTCGTGTCGTCGAGCGAGGCACCGCCGCAGATCACCTGGGTCAGCCGATCGCCGAACACCGCGGCGATCTCGTCGTCCGGCAGCTCGCGCACCCGCTTGCGGATCTTCTCCAGCGCGTAGGGCACGAGGGCCAGGAACGTCGGGCGGATCGCCGCCATCGCGGGCAGCAGCTCGGGTATCCCGGGAAGCAGGACCGTGCGCGTCCCGGCATACAGGCAGGCGAACAGCATCGTCTGCCCGAACACGTGCGACAGCGGCAGGCACAGCGCCGTGGTGGCCTGCGCGCCGTCCTCGGCGGTGCGAAACAGTGCGCCGGTCTGCTCGACCGTACCGGCCGAGGAGGCGAACATGTTGCGGTGGGTGAGCATGCACCCCTTCGGCAGGCCCGTCGTGCCACTGGTGTAAATGATCATGGCCAGGTCGTCGGCACGGACCTTGCCGGCGCGCTGGGCGAACTCCTCGTCGAACGCCGCCCGCCGCGCGCCGACGTCGACGCTGGTGTCGGTCGAGCCCGCCGCCGCGGCGGCCACCCAGGCGTCGACCTGTCCCAGCGGCCACGCCGGCCGGCGCAGCCCGTCCGCGCCGGCCTCGCCGACCTGCCGGACCTGCTCGTCGGTCTCGGCGAACGCCCAGGCGGCGCCGGAGTCGGTCAGCACGTGGCGGACCTGCACCTGCGACGCCGTCGGGTACACCGGGACGATCACCGCGCCGATGCCGAGGGCGGCGACGTTCAGCAGCGCCCAGGGATAGCCGGTGCGCCCCATGACCGCGACCCGGTCACCGTGCCCGACCCCGACGGCGAGCAGCTCGGCCGCCACCGTCCGGGCCTGCTCGGCGAACTCACCGCTGCTGATCTCGCGGATCGCTTCGCCGGGAAGGTCGGTGCGGCCCAGCAGCGGCCGCTCGGGGTGCGCCCGGGCGCGGCCTTCGACCACGGACCAGATCCCCTGGTCGTCCGCCAGCACGGGACCGCCGGCCGAGGTGGATTTCTGCACGTGTCATCACCTTTCCGCGTGGCGCGGACGCAGCCATCCGCACTCCTGAAGTGCGTTTCCGCTTTCCACGCCCGAGTCTCGGATTATTCCGAGAACGCGGCAAGGCCCTTTCCCTGAATGAGCGGTCGGCCTTTCCTATCGCCTCGCCCTTGATTCGACCCGGCCGTATGCTGGAACCTGGAACGGCCGGGCCGCCTCGATACAGTCGACGAAGATATCCACCAGTGGCGCCGAATTCGCCGCCCGCCACACCACGTAGAGGTCCAGGGTGGGCACCGGGTCGTAGAGCTGGACGGCGGCTGGCCGCGGGCCCCCGACCGCGGAGCCGATGTTCAACCCACGCGACACCGAGGCGAACCCGACCAGCGGTTTCACCGAGACGACGATCGCGGTTGCGCTCGGGTCGTCCACCTCGTGGGCGACCGACAGGGTGATGCCGCAGGTCTCGGCGGCCGCCTGGATCGCGTCGTACATCGCCGGGCTCTTCTCCCGGGCGAACAGAACGCACTGCTGGCGGGCGAGTTCCCCGAAGGGAATGCCACCGCGCCCCGCCCACGTGTGCCCGTGGCCGACGACCGCGACGAGAGGCACCCGGAAAAGTCGCCGGGAGCGGAAGTCGGGCGAGGCCGGCCGACCGTAGACGATCGCGACGTCGAGGTCACCGGCGGCCAGCGCGGAAAGCTGCGGACCGGTGCGCTGTTCCACCAGCGTGACGGAAACGTCGGGATATTCGGCGGACATCTTCGTCAGCGCCGCCGGCACGACGTGCTGGCCGCCGGGGAAGTTGTACCCGACGCTCACCACCCCGGTCCGGCCGGCCGCGACCTCTCGGGCGGTGTGGGTAGCCTTGTGCATCTGTGAGATGATGGCTCGCGCCTCGGCTTCGAAGGCTTTTCCGGCCGCGGTGAGCCGGACATCGTGTGATGTCCGGGCCACCAGCTCGACACCGAGACCTCGTTCCAGTCGTTGTAGTTGTTGACTCAGGGATGGCTGCGAAAGATGTAGTCGAGCGGCAGCGCGGCCGAAATGCAGCTCGTCCGCGATAGCAAGGAATGACACCAGGTGCCGCAACTCCATTGCCACCTCCACAGGGGCGTCGAGCGCAAGCGTAACGGTGCCAGATAACCCCTGGTGAACCGCATGTTCCCGCAGCGCGTCACCGGAGTGTCGGGCACCTGCCGACGGGCGTGAGCCCCACCACACCAGGCCGGCGGGCGCCGGCGGTCAACCGGCGATTTGCACCGGCAGTTCGGCGATGCCACGCACGATGAGGTTGGGTCGGTAGGGCGGCGGGTCGACCAGCGGCGTCAGCCGGGGCGCGCGCCGTGCCACCGTCCGCAGCAGCAGTTCCGTCTCCAGGCGGACCATCGGCGCGCCGATGCAGTAATGGTGGCCGCGGCCGAACCCGAGATGGCGGGGCACCGGGCCGCCGCCCGCGTACCGGGCAAGGTCGAGCCGTTCGGGGTCGGCGTAGCAGGCGGCGTCACGGTTCGCCGACGCGAGCAGGATGATCACCCCGTCGCCCGCGGCGAACGTCTCGCCGAGCACCTCGACGTCGCGGGTCGCGACCCGGGTGGTGAGGTGCGACGGGGTGCAGTAGCGCATCAGCTCGTCGACGGCGGGCGCGGCCAGGTCCGGGTTCGCCCGCAGCGCCGCGTACTGGTCGGGGTTGCGCATCAGCATCAGGAACGTGCTGGAGAGCAGGCTGACGGTGGTCTCGTGCCCGGCGACGAGCAGCACCACCAGGGTCGCGAGCATCTCGTCGCTCGTCAGCCGATCGCCCTCGGCCTCCGCCAGGGCCAGCGCGCTGACGAGGTCGTCGGCCGGGTCGGCGCGACGGCGCGCGACGAGATCGGTGAAGTACTCCCGGAACGCCGCGGCCGAGCTGCGCCGATGGTCGATCTCGGCCTGGGACAGCAGAGTGTCGGGGTCCAGGCCGCGGGCGAGCCCGAAGGACATCGACCGCACCGCCGCGTGGTCGGACGCCGGCACGCCCATCAGCTCGGCGATGATCGTCAGCGGCAGCGGGTAGGCGATCGCCTCGACCAGGTCGACCTCGCCCGCGGCGATCGCCGCGTCGACAAGCCCGTCCGCGAGCTCGGTGACCCGCGCGCGCAGCCCCTCGATCCGCCGCGCGCTGAACGCCTTGCCGACGAGCCGGCGGATCCGGGTGTGATCCGGCGGCTCCATCCACAGAAACGACGTCGGCAGGTCGGAGCCGTCGCTGTCGGGATGCATGATCTCGCCTTCCTCGGCGTGGCTCCACGCCGAGTCCTGCAGGATCGCCTCGACTGCCCGGTACCGGGTCACCAGCCGCAGGCCCAGCGGGCCGGACACGAACGGACCGGCCTCGCGCAGGACCTGATAGTTGGGGAAGGTGTCGTGATTCCAGGCGGGGTCGAAGATGTTCAGCGCCGCCTGGTCGACCGTGAGATCCGCCGGCGGGGTCAGGGCCGGCGCGGTGCCGGCGGACAGGACGGGAGACGTGTCGATACCGATGTCCACGGCGGGCTCCTGGAGTGGGGACGGGCAGTCGGGTGCCGCGGCTACCGCGGCGTGGGAGTCGGGTCCGTCGCGCGGCAGGCGCGCACGAAACCGGCCAGTTCGTCGACGCGGTCGGACGGCGCGTCGACGGCCCGGCGCACGACCCGGACGAGATGCTCGTAGGCCTCGGTGTGGTCGTAGTGGGCGGTGTCGGCGATCCGCAGCGCCCAGCGCCAGTAGCCGCGCAGCGTGTCGGCCAGCGGCATCCGGAACTGCGCCACCGCCTCGCGGATCGGCTCGACGACCGCGTCGCCGTAGTGGCGCAGGTAGAGGTCGACCATGTCGGCCATGAAGGTGAAGTGGCGGGCCTCGTCGCGGCTCAGGCGGCCCAGGACCTCGGCGAGCACCGGGTCGCCGACGACCGCCCGCAGGTTCTGGTAGTAGATCTGGGTCGCCTTCTCCTGCACGAGGGTGTAGGCGAACAGCGCGGCCGGGTGCTCGTGCGGCAGGGCGAACTGCTTGCGCCCCTCCTCGGCGAGTTCGCGGCGCAGCGCCGCCGGCTGTGCGAGGCCCGACGCCACCTGGTAGCGGAACAGGGCGCGGGCGTGGCTGTCCTCCTCCTGGGCCCAGCGCACGGTGAAGTGGTAGATCTCGCGGTTGAGCAGGAACGTCTCCACGTCGACGTCGCTGTCGAGCGGGAACCGGCTGCCGTAGAGGGCGAAGTAGCCGGGCAGGTGATCCTCGATGAACGTGATGAACCGGACGGCGGACCGCTGGCCCTCGGTGAGCCGGTCGGCGTCGGCCGCCGCCCAGTCGAAACCGGTCTCGACGTCCCACCGGCGGGTCACCGGGGAGGCGGTCATGAAGGCGGTGACCGCCCGGTCGACGTCCTCGGCAGGCAGTCCGACCGACCGGGCGGGGATCAGCCGGCGTCCCGAGGTCACGGGCTCGCGGGGTTGCGCGGGGGCCGTCAGGTGCGGGCCGGTCGTGGCTGTCATCTGTCCTCCTGGACGGACGTCGGCGCGGGCGCCGGTCAGCGGGCGTTGCGGCAGACCAGCGCGTAGTGCTTGGTCGTGAAGCCCCAGCCCGCGTTCGCGACCTCCAGGTAGCGGGTGAGTTCCGCCGACGTGCCCGGGCGCAGCTCGTCGATCGCGGCCGCGCCGACGGCGACGCGTGCCAGCCAGTCGTCGATGGTGCGGCGGTAGTCGTCGGTGAGGTCGTCGACGCTCGTCACCGAGAAGCCGGCGTCCTCGACCGCGCGCACCAGCTCCGACAGCGGCCGCATGTCGCCCCAGCCGAAGATCGAGTTTCGCACGAACTCGGTGCCGGCGCGGCGGTCGAACTCGTCGCGGGCCGCGGTGTTGCGAAAGCAGCTCTCCGAGACGTAGAAGTGGCCGCCGCGGCGCAGCATGGACCGGGCGCGGCGCACCGCCCCGTCGACGTCGGGCATGTGGACGATCGAGCCGAGCATGGTGACCGCGTCGAACGAGCGTGCCGGGAGCTCGACATCGGCGAACTTCCCGACGCGGGTGGAGACGAGGTCGGTCAGGCCGAGTTCGGCGGCGCGGGCGGCGATGAACTCGTGCTGGCGCCCGGCCGGGCTGACCCCGGTCACCTCGGCGCGGTACTCCCGCGCCATGAACAGAATCAGCGACCCCCAGCCGCAGCCGACGTCGAGCAGCCGCTGCCCGGGGGCCAGCCGCAGCCGGTCGGCGACGAAGTGCAGCTTGGCGACCTGCGCCTCGGCGAGGGTGAGCCCGGGGCGCCGGTAGAGCCCGGAGGAGTACTTGCGCAGCGGGTCGAGGAACAGCCCGAAGATCTCCGGGTCGAGGTCGTAATGCTGGTTGGTCTCCCCCGGTCGCGGGTCCGTGACGGTGGTCATGCCGCCTTCACCTGCAGTGCCTCGCGGACGACGGCGGCGAGCTGCTCGACGGAGGAGACGGTGAAGACGTCGGAGTCGTCGAGCTCGATGTCCCAGGTCTGCTCGGCCCTGGCGACGACCCGCAGCAGCCGGACGGAGTCGGCGCCCTCGACGGCACGCAGGTCGGTGTCGGCGGCGAGGGACTCGGCGGGCACGGCGAGCTCCCGGGCGACGATCTCGGTGATCTGCCGGAGAATGTCGGCGTCGGTGGTCACAGGGTCTCCTCAACGGGGACGGGGCCGTCCGCGGTGGTGGACAGCGCCGGGGTGGTGGACAGCGCCTGGTGGAGTCGGTCGGCGTCGGGGTTGGTCAGGGTGATGCGGTCCCGGGCGGTGCCGAAGGGGACGTTGCGGTAGGTCGCGGACGCGGTGGCGACCGGGATGCCGTCGGCGTCGACGATCTCCGCGGTGGCGCCGACCAGGGGCGAGCCACCGGCCCCGGCGGCGCTGCCGGCGCTGAGGCGGGCCACGCACGTGTAGCTGCGCCCGGTGGCGACCGGGGCGAGGTAACGCATCCGCATGCTGACGGTGAAGGCCACCAGCCCGGTACGCACGACGATGAGGTTGCCCATCGTCTCGTCGCAGACGACGCCGAGCAGCCCGCCGTGGACGACCCCCGGATACGACTCGTAGCTGCGGCCGAGGTCGAAGGTGGTCTGCAGGCCGTCGGGATGCTCGTCGAACTCCAGCGCGAGGCCGTGGGAGTTGTGCGGCGAGCAGCCGAAGCAGCGGTAGTCCGCCAGGACCGCCCAGGGCAGCTCCGGCGCGGTCACGCCAGCGCCTCGGCGAGGCGGCGGCGGACACGGCCGTTGGTGGAAAGGTCCAGCCCGGTGAGCGCGGCGAAGGCGCGGCGGATGTTGTCCTGGAGGCGGTCGAGCTCGCCCTCGGTGGCGATGCCCGCGAGGAACATGTCGAACGCGGTGTCGATGGTCTCGTGGTTCGCGACCTCGGCCAACCCGGACTTGAACACCCCGACCGGATGCTTGATCCGGGCCTCGGAGGTGTACACGTACAGCGTCTCCAGCACCGAGGGCAGCTCGCCGGGGTGCGCCGCGAGGCGGCGGCGCGCGTAGTGCAGGAACTCCCGGGCGTGGCCGGCCTCGTCCCGGCTGGCGCGCGCCATCAGCGAGCGCAGGACCGGCTCCTCGACCCAGGCGGCCACGGACCGGTAGACGTGGTTCACCGTCAGCTCGGAGATGATGTTCGTGGCGAGTGTGGCGCTCGGCGTGGTGCCGGGCGCGTAGGGCGCGCGCATCGCCTGGACGGGGGCGGTGGGCATCGCCACGCCGACCGCGTCCAGCCAGGTCCGGAACGCGAAGTGGTGTTGCAGTTCCTCGTAGCCCCAGACGGCGACGAAGGTCGAGAAGTCGTAGTCGTCGAACTCGTTGAGGAAGCCGTGCTGGGCGGCGATCGAGTTGGCCTCCCCCATCACCGAGCTCTTGACCATCGTCACGTACTCAGGCCGCACGAGGTCGCGGTCGATGTCGTCGAACGGCAGATCGGCGAGGGTCCAGCGTTTCTGCTCGTAGTGGCGGAAGACGTCGTAGCCGTGCATGTCGGGCCTGCCTCCGTCGGGATCGCTGGCGCCGTCCGGTTCGGGGCGACGGTCGGTTCGGGATGACGGTCGGTTCGGGATGACGGTCGGTTCGGGATGACGGTCGGGCCGGGATGACGGTCGGGCCGGGCGGCTACCGGGGTTGCGAGCGGGCGAGGTCACGGGCCTCGACCCGGCGGAACTTCCCGCTCGAGGTCCGCGGGAGGGCGTCTGGGGCGACCAGGCGTACCGACACCTCGGCGAGCCCGAGCGCGGATCCGACGGCGACCCGCAGGTCGGCGGCCAGCCGAACCCGGTCGGCGGCGCCGTCCAGGGCCGTTTCGGCGATCATGGTCAGCGACTCGGCTCCGGCGTCGTCGACGTCGGCGACGGCGACGCACCGGCGCCGGTGCACCCCCGGGGCGTCACGGACGAGGGCCTCGGCGTCCTCGGGGTAGTAGTTCACCCCACGGACGATGATCATCTCCTTGCGTCGGCCGCTCACGTGGAGCTCGCCGGCGGCGAGGAAGCCGAGATCGCCGGTCGGCAGCCACCGCTCGCCCGACGGGTCGGCGGCGGGCGCCGTGGGCGCCGTGGGCGAACCGCCGGCGGTCAGGTAGCCGGCGGTGACCGCGTCGCCGGAGATCTCGATCTCCCCGACGGTCCCGTCGGCGACGGCGCGGCGCTGGCCGTCGACGACCCGCAGCCGCATCCCCCGCACCGGCCGCCCGACGCCGACCAGGCCGCGAGCCCCCGGATCGCCCGCGGGCGCCGGCACCGCGACGCCGTCGCGGGCCAACCGGTCGCGGTCGACCCACGTCGTCACCGGCGGCCGGCCCAGCGGCGGGAAGGTGACGGCGAGGGTCGCCTCGGCCATCCCGTAGACGGGGAACATCGCCTCGGGGGCGAACCCGGCCGGGGCGAAACGCGCACCGAAGCGTTGCACCGTGAGCGGGCTGACCGGCTCCGCGCCGTTGAGCGCCACCCGCCAGCGGCGCAGGTCCAGCCCCTCGGCCTCGGCCGGGCCGACCGCCTCGAGCAGGGCGTCGTAGCCGAAGTTCGGCGAGGGGAGGATGGAGCAGCCGAGCGCGGCGAACGAACGCAGCCACGACGCCGGATCCTTGATAAACGTCGACGGCGACCAGATCGTCATCGGCACCGCGGTGAGGATCGCGCTCAACGCGCCGAACAGGCCCATGTCGTGGTAGAGCGGCAGCCAGGTGGCGCCGTGGTCGCCGTCGGCCAGCCCGATGCCGTCGGCGATGGCCGCGGTGCCGTGCACGACGTTGCGGTGGGTCAGCACCACGCCCTTGGGCACGGCGGTGCTGCCCGAGGTGAACTGGACGATGGCCAGATCGGACGGCGACACGACGGGCAGCGCCACACCGTCGCGGGCCGACCGGGCGAGCCCGGCGACACCGTCGAACCGCAGCGCGGGCAGCACCGGCGCGAGCCGGCGGGTGAGACCGTCGGCCCCCGCCCCGACCAGCAC
>NZ_JAMPTM010000127.1 GCF_025403375.1 Frankia gtarii | reverse complement strand
GGTGAGGAGTTCGATGTGGATGAAGGGGTCGGTGTCGGGGAGGTTTTCGAAGAGGACGAAGCCGCTGGTGCGCCAGACGGGTGCTGCGGTTGTGGGCAGGATGCGGAGGTCGACGTTGGGCCGGTTGATGATTTCGCCGAGGCGGGCGAGTTGTTCGCCGTGTTCGGCGGGGGAGCCGAAGGGCCAGCGGAGGACGGTTTCCGGGATGACGAATTCCAGGCGTTTGGTTTCGTCGTAGAGGATTCGCTGGCGGTCGAGGCGGGCCAGGATGCGGTCGGCGAGGTCGGGTGGTGGGCCGTCTGGTCCGGCGGAGAACACCTGGCGGGCGTAGGCGGCGGTTTGGAGCAGGCCGGGGAGGATGGCCGGCTGGTAGCTGCGGATGAGGCCGGCTTTGGCTTCGGTGTCGGCGGTGCTCTGGCGCAGGGTGGCCGGGTCGCCGGCCTTGTCCCAGGAGGCCGGTCCGAGGAGGGCTTCTTCGGCGAGGGTGATCAGGTCGTCGTGTTGCTGCTGGGTGGCGCCGGTGGCCTGGCACCATTGTTCGACGTCGTGCAGCGTGACACGCTGTTTTCCTGCTTCGACGCGGGAGACCTTGGGCTGGGACCAGCCGAGGTGGCGGGCGAGTTGGGGTTGGGACAGGCCGGTGGCGGCGCGTAGGCGTCCGAGCGAGCGTCCGAGACGTTCGCGTAGGGCGGGGGTGCCGAAGCCGCTCATCCGTGGCTAGTGGGACTTCCGGAATTCTGAGGTCATGAAGTCGGCGTAGGGCAGGGCGTGGGTGCGGGCCAGGGTGAGCAGGCTGGTGCAGGCGGCGAGGTCGGCCGGGGTTCCGGGGGTGTAGCCGGTGAGGCGGCCGTCGGGGGTGTAGTCGTACCAGACGACGCTGGGATGGTCGGTGTCGCGGTCGAACAGGGCGAAGTCCCGGTGGGCGGCGGCCAAGCCCGGGTGGCTCGCGCGGTCGACGATCCAGACCTGTTCGCCGGCAGCGTGGTTCTCCGGGTAGGCGGCGTCCAGCTCGTAGTGGACGTAGTCGCTGAGCGGGTGGTCGACGATGTGGACGCGGGCGAAGGTCTTGCCGGCGTCGACGGCATCCCGGATCAGCTGCACGGTCGCGGACTTCGCCGGGCGGGCGGGGAGCGGTTGGCCTTCGCGATAGGCGCGTTGACGGTCGGCGTCGCCGGGTACCTCGTAGTACTGGCGGGTCTCGAGGCGCACAGCTTCGCTGGTGAAGCTGCTGTAGAGCGCGACGAGCTCCGCGGGAGTCATACGCCCTCGGTCAGCCGGCGGGCCGCGTCGAGGATCAGCTGGCGGGGCAGGCGCACGGCGGTCTCGTCGGCCGCGAGGGTGAGCTGCGCGCGCGTGTCGCCGCCGATCTCGTAACCCTGGACCACGACGTCGTCGCCCTCGACGAACACGCCGGGGCACGTCTGCACGTCATCGCAACCGCCGGCCACCTGCTGTAGAGCCATGGGAGTCATCCTCTCCTATTCATAACTATCCGTCTCGCCGGGAGTATGGCTCCCGCACCGCGGATCGGTCAACATGCTGGACTGTAGTCCAGTTTCCCCTGTCGTATAGATGATTCTTGGCGGTGCTGCTGCATCGGTCGGAGCTGTCGATGGCGCGCCGACTCTTGCTAGCTATGCGAATAGATGCGATCCTATCCGCGATCACTTATCGATCGCGACGGAAAGATCCTTATAGGAGGTCGTGCCGTGCTGACTCATCCTTCGGCGCCATCGGTGGCGCACCCTCGGGCGTTAGTCGACGCACGGCGCTCGTCGCAGTTGCCGCCCGACCCGCGAGCCGACCAGACGCTCGAGCCGGACCCGTTCGACCTGGACATCCGCATCGCGGAGGCCGGCGACGGGATCAGGGGGTTGCTCCTTACGACGGACGGCGGTTGCGGTGCCACCTGCCCGAACTCCTGCGTCAGCAGCAGATAGCAGAGAGTCCCATCGCTGGCGACCGACCCCGCCCGACGTGGCCGAGAACGTTCAAGACAGATCCGTAGGTCAGTCCGTCCGGGCCGGAGACGGCAGGGACACCACAGTGGAGGAACCGCGATGAGTACGACCACGCAGAGCAGCCCGGTTGAGACCGAGGTCGACCCGTTCGACCTGGACATCCGCGTCATCGAGGCCGGTGACACGGCCGCGTCGCTGATCAATCTGACCGACGACGGATGTGGTTCCACCTGCCCGAAGGCGTGCGCTACGAACATCGGCTGATCGAGTTGCCGGGCCATCGAGACCAGCAGACGGGGGAGGGGTAGATGACGTCGCGCGACGGCGGGTGGCCGTACCGCTGCGCGGATGCTCCACTCCTCCGGGCCGCCGCGCATGCGGACCTGGCGCTGCCGGCTTGGCCCGAACTGAACGACCACTCTCCCGGCCAGGTGGAGCGCTGGTGTGGGTGGCTGCGGCAGGTGTGGGCCAACGACGGCATCGCCACAGCCATCGAGCTCGCCAGTCCCGGCCTCGCGCGGGCCGTCGAGGTGGCCTGCGCGGCTGCACTTCCAGAACCTCGCCGCGTTCGGCGGATGGTGCTCTCGACGGCCCGCTACCTGGCGCGGATGACCGGCCGCGCGACGCCGTTCGGCCTGTTCGCCGGGGTGGCGCCCGCCTCGTTCGGTCCCGGGGCCATGGTCCGCTGGGGAGAGGATCACCGTGGTGTTGCTCGGGTCGACGCGGGCTGGCTCGACAAGGTGATCGCGGGGTTGGAGCCGTGCCGCCCGCTGCTGGAGCGTCTGCCGCTGATGGCCAGCAACGTGGCCTTCGCGCGCGGCAGCCGTCTCGTCGTGCCCTACCAGGCGGATGCCCGATCGAAGACGGCCGGCGGCACCGGGGCCTGGCCGGTCGAGGTGTCGTTGAGGTACACGGCGGCGGTGCGGTTGGCGGTCGAGGCGGCGCGGTCACCGATCCGCGGGGAGCACCTCGCGGCGAAACTCGCCGCCGAGTTTCCCGCCGTGTCGAAGGACAAGATCGTCGACCTGGTGGCGGACCTGGTGGAACGGCGCGTGCTGGTCAGCGGCCTGCGCGCGCCGAGCACTGTCACCGACGCGCTCGGACATCTCGTGGACCAACTTTCCGCTGCCGGCGCCGATGACATTGCGCAGGTGGCGGACACGTTCGACCGGTTGCGGGAGATCAGGGCGGACCTGGCGGGCCACCGTAATGCCCCGACGGCTGCGGCCGCGCGTCGCATCCGCATGGAGGCGTCGGGCCGTATGGCAGCCCTGCGCGTATGGGAGCGTCCGCCGGTGGCGGTGGATCTCCTCATGGATTGCACGGTCGTCCTCCCGTGGGAGGTGGCGCAGGAGGTGCAGTCCGCCGCCTCGGCACTGGTCCGCCTGGCCCGCTACCCGTCCAGCCCACCGGCGTGGCAGTCCTTCCACATCCGGTTCTTCGAAACGTATGGCATTGGCAGCCACGTGCCACTCCTCGAGGTGGTGGATGCCGACGTCGGGCTGGGCTTTCCGGCCGGCTACCCGGGAGACGGCGCCCGGGGACAGGAGGAGCCTGCGTCGCACTCCACTCGTGACGAGCGACTGCTTGCCCTGGCCCAGGAAGCTGCGCTGGACGGACGCCAGGAGATCGTTCTGGACGATGGTCTGCTCGGTGAACTCGCGGTGCAGGATCCGACGCGGATGCGTGTGCCGCCACACGTCGAGCTGTGTTTCCAGCTGCACGCGGAGTCGAGGGCCGCGATGGACGGCGGTGCGTTCCAGCTGGCCATCGTCTCGACGGCGCGTGCCGCCGGAACGATGACCGGCCGATTCCTCGAAACGTTCACCGGCGCGCAGCGCGAGCCCTTGTCCAGCGTTCTCGCGGAGCTGCCCGTCAACGATCCGGCCGCGTTGCCCGTGCAGCTGTCCTTCGCGGCGCCGGACCCGCGCGGCGCGCAGGTGACCCGTGTTCCGGAGCTGCTGCCTGCCGTGGTCGGTCTGGGCGAGCATCGCGAGCCGTCCGACAGCGTGATCCCTCTTTCGGACCTGGCGGTGACCAGCGACGGGCGGCGGCTTTCGCTGATCTCGCTGTCCCGGGGACGTCCGGTGGAGCCGACGATGCTGCACGCCCTCGACCTGCGCGCCCACACTCCGCCGCTGGCCCGGTTCCTCACCGAGATCGTCCGGTCGCAGGCCGCCATCGTCTCCGACGTCGACTGGGGCGCGGCTGCCCGCCTGCCGTTCCTGCCGCGGCTCGTCTATCGCCGTGCGGTTCTGTCTCCCGCCCGCTGGCGCCTGAACGCGGCAGCCCTTCCCGGGCACGGCGCGTCCTGGCCGGCCTGGGATGACGCGTTGGCTGCGTGGAAGGTCCGTCGCCGGCTGCCGGACCACGTCTCGGTGGGCAACGGCGACCGGAAGTTGCACCTTGATCTGCGGGAGGCCGCCCATCGCGCGCTCTTACGCGATCATCTGGACCGAGTGAAAGTCGCCTCGCTGACCGAGGCTCCGGCCCCGGAGGCATATGGCTGGTTCGGGGGACGCGCCCACGAGATCGTGGTCCCGCTGATCGCCGCCTCTCCCACTGGTCGGGCGACGCTGCCCAGGGCCGCCCCGCCCCGTCCGCGGATGTTCAACCGCGATCAGGATCATCTTCCTGGGGCGTCGCCGTGGCTGTACGCCAAGCTGTACGGGCACCCGGCGCGGCAGACCGAGGTCCTCGGCGAGCATCTGCCCGCCTTGCTCGCGACGTGGAACGAGACACCCCCGTGGTGGTTCATCAGGTACCGCGATCCGGACGGGCAGTGGCACCTCCGCCTGCGGATCGCGCTTGCCGACGCTGCCGAGTTCGGATCCGCCGCGCATCGCGTCAGCGTTTGGACGGGCCGACTGCGGAGTCTGGGCCTGCTGCGCGACATCCAGTTCGCCACCTACCGCCCGGAAGTCGGCCGGTGGGGCGACGGCGCCCGGATGGCGGCCGCCGAGGAAGTCTTCGCCGCCGACTCGCAGGCGCTGGTCGCCCAGTTCGGGGTGGCAAACCGACCATCGGCCTCGGCGCTGGCCGCAGCCCACATTGTGGCGATCGCCGCCGGATTCACCGGCAGCCTGGACGGCGGCATGAGCTGGCTCGTCCGGCACGCGAGACCGTCATCGCCGGCCACGCCCTCCCGCGACCTGCTGACCGAAGCGGTCCGGCTCGCCGACCCCGGCGACGGCTGGGCGATGCTGCGGGCCGCGCCGGGCGGGGCAATGATCGTCGATGGCTGGCAGCGCCGCGATCGGGCGCTCGCCGGCTACCGGGCGCTGCTCGCGGAAATCGGGGACACGGACCCCGACGCAGTACTCATCGCGCTGCTGCACGCCCATCACATCCGGGCCATCGGCATCGACCCCGACGAGGAACGCACCTGCCTGCACCTGGCGCGCGCCGCGGCCCTGTCCTGGACCGCCCGCACCAATGCGACTGTCCCGGCCGGCCGGAGCGGCACATGACCAGCCAGGACCGGGAAGGCGCGGCGGCACTCAGCACGCTCATCGCCGATCGCCTGGCATTACCCGCCGACGTCGGGGACCTGAGTGCCGCCTCCCGTTGGTGGCCGCAGTCGCTCGCACACGGAGCGGCTGGCATCGCGCTGCTCCACATCGAACGCGCCCGCGCCGGGCTGGCGTCCTGGCAGCGTGCCCACGACTGGCTCCGGTTCGCCATCCGGCAGGAGATCAGCGGCGGCGACGGCAGCCACCTCTACCACGGTGCCCCGGCGCTCGCGTTCGCCTTGCACGGTGCCGCGGATCCACGCGGCCGCTACGCCCGAGCGCTCGACATCCTCGACCGTCACATCGCCACCGCCACCCGGCGACGCCTGGACCGCGCCCACCTGCGCACCGACTCCGGCAAGCTCCCCGCGCTGGCGGAGTTCGACACGATCCGCGGCCTGACCGGCATCGGCGCGCACCTGCTGCGCCGCGACCCGACAGCGGACCTCATCCGCGTCATCCTCGAGTACCTCGTCCGACTCACTGAACCCATCACCGACGACGGCGAGACACTGCCCGGCTGGTGGACCGACCTCGCCCCCACCGGCCGCCCGTCACCCGAGTTCCCGGGCGGGCACGGCAACGTCGGGATGGCGCACGGGATCGGCGGTCCGTTGGCGCTGCTGTCCCTCGCCGCCCGGCGGGGCATCCTCGTCGACGGTCAGCGCGAGGCGATCCGGCGGATCTGCGACTGGCTTGACCACTGGCGCCAGGACGGCGAGTCCGGCCCGTGGTGGCCGTACTGGGTGACCCGGGCGCAACTGCGCGCCGGCCGGCTGGACCTGCCCGGACCGGCGCGTTTGTCCTGGTGTTACGGCACTCCTGGTCTGGCCCGGGCCCAGCAACTCGCCGCCCTGGCCACTGCCGACACCGAGCGTCAGCAGATGGCGGAACAGGCCTTTGCTGTCGCCCTGCGTAATCCGGTCCAGCTCGCCATGATCATCGATGCGTCGCTCTGCCACGGCCACGCCGGCCTGCTCCACCTGGCCCGATGCGTCGCCGCGGACGCGACCACGGCGGACTTCGCCGCCTGCGTTCCCCGCCTGCTCAACAACGTGCTCGCTGCCGTGCGCGCAGACGGAGTCGGCTCCGACCTCGCCGCCGCCGCCGGGCCTGGGGCGGCCGCGTACGACGGTCTCGGCCTGCTCGAAGGCCTCGCCGGAATCGGTCTGGCCCTGCACGGTGCCGGAAACGACCTGCCCTCCGACTCCGGCTGGGACGCATGCCTGCTGATCAACTGACCGGCTCCGATGGGAGGTCTCACACGATGGGCCCTGGTGACTGGCAGCAGGCCGTCATCGAATTCACCGACCGACGCTCCGCGGAACTCGCGGCGGTCCAGCACCTGCGCCCGGCATTGCTGGCGGCACAGCTGGACGGCCAGCTCGCCGGATGGTTCTTCGTCCGGAAGATGCCGACCTGGCGGCTGCGCTACCTACACCTACCCGCCATCGACGAAGTCCGCGATCTCATCGGCTACCTGCTCGACCGGCTGGTCGCGGACGGGCACGCAGTCGGCTGGACGGCGGGGATCTACGAACCGGAGGCCGTCGTGTTCGGCGGCGCCACTGGTATGGACGTCGCGCACGAGCTGTTCGCCCACGACAGCCGCCACGTCCTCGACTACCTCACCCGCCCATCCGGCCCAGACGAGCCCGGTCTGGGCCGGCGCGAACTGGCCGTCCTGCTGACCAGCGTGCTGCTGCGCGGCGCGGGCCTGGACTGGTACGAACAAGGCGACGTCTGGGCCAGAGTCGCCCAGCACCGACCGGCGGATGCGACGACGGCGCTCTCCGCCGAACGCCGCCGTGCCCTGACATCCGCCGTTCACCGGCTCATGACCGTCGACGCCGGCCCGGGAAGCCGGCTGGCCGAACGCGGCCCGTTCGCCGGCCTGGCCGACTGGTCCGCCGGCTTCGAAGGAGCTGGACAGCAGCTCGCCGAGCTTGCATCGCGCGGAGCGCTGGAACGCGGTCTGCGCGCGGTCCTTACCCATCACGTGATCTTCTCCTGGAATCGGCTCGGCCTCGCCTACGCCGAGCAGGCCACCCTCGCGACCTTGGGAAAAGAGGCAGTCATGGCCGAAGACGACATCGCCGGTGTCACGGCGTCCGCGCCCACGGAGCCCGCCGGCCGCGCGCCGGCCGTCGAAGCCGCGCACGGCCCCGTCGGGGACACGGCTGCGGCCATGCGGCTGCGCCATGCGCTGATTGACCGGCTACGTGAGGCGGGCACGGTGCGCAGTGACGCGGTGGAGGCCGCGATGCGCGCGGTGCCGCGGCATCTGTTTCTCCCGGGTGTGCCCCTCGAGGAGGCCTACGCCGACGAGCCGGTCTACACCAAACGCGACGGCGCCGGCGTGTCGATCAGCGCCGCGTCCCAGCCGACGATCGTCGCGATGATGCTCGAACAGCTCGACGTACAGCAGGGACAGCGGGTCCTGGAGATCGGCGCGGGCACGGGATACAACGCGGCGCTCCTCGCCCATCTGGCCGGCGACAAGGACCGGGTCACCACGATCGACGTGGACGAGGACCTGGTCGCCGGCGCCCGGCGGAACCTGGCCGAGGCTGCCCGCGGGGACGTGCAGGTTGTACTCGGCGACGGCGCGCTCGGCGCTCCGGCCGGCGGTCGCCACGATCGCCTGATCGCTACCGTGGGTGCCTTCGACGTGCCCCCGGCGTGGCTCGACCAAGTGGCCCCGCCCGGCCGGCTGGTGGTGCCGGTGCGGCTACGCGGGGCGGTGGCCCGGTCGATCGCCTTCGACCGGGGCGATGGCATTTGGCGGAGCCGTTCGATCGAGATGGCCTCGTTCATGCCACTGCGGGGAATCGGCGACGACCCGCGGCGCATCGCCGCGCTGACCGACGACGGCGACGTCACCGTGCAGCTCTTCCGCGAGCACACCCTCGACCCGGATGACCTGCTCGGCGTGCTCGACCAGCCCGCAGCCGGAGTCTGGACCGGGGTGCTGTTCGCGGCCCCCGAACCGTTCGAGTGGATGGACCTGTGGCTCGCCTGCTCCCTGGACGGCGGACTCACGCGCATGCCCGTCCAGCCCCGGGCCGTCGAGCGCGGCCTGGTGACACCGCAGTTCGGCTGGGGTGCGATGGCCACGGTCGAGAAGGACAGCGTCGCCTACCTCACCCTGCGTCCCGCTCCGCGGGCAGCCGACGGGACGACGATGAACGAGGTCGGCGTCCTCGCCCACGGCCCGGACAGCGACGGGCTCGCCCAACGGGTCGCCGACGAGATCCGCCGCTGGAGCCGCGACTACCGAGCCCGCGACGTCCGCATCGAACTCCACCCTGACGGTGCCCGCGAAGCAACCCGCCCCGGCCAGTTCCTCCTCGACCGCCGGCACACCTCGCTCGCGGTCTCGTGGGTGTGACGATGGACCGCCTGACCTCGGCCGGCCGGCGGTTCCCCCTCGTCGCCCGCCCGCGACCGATCTGCGCGCCGCTCGAAACGCGCATCCGTGAGGTGAGCGCCCTCGCGCAGTATGCGGCGGCCAGCACCGGACCCGATGCGGTGACGCTGGCGGCCGAGGCGCACAACAAGGCAGCCCTGATCGCCAGCGACGTCGGCCTGCCCGACCTCGCCCGCGCCCTGTGTAAGCGGCAGTTCGACGTCTACCAGGCGGCCGGGCCGTGGGACGGGCAGACAGCCCGCCATGCGCTCGAGCCGCTGGTCAATCTCGCCCGCCTGCACATCCGCGACGGCCACGGCGAACGGGCCCACGACCTGCTCGACGGCCTGTTCCGCGCGGTCAGGGACCGCGGCGACACCATCATCGACGGCATCCCCATCTCCGGGGAGCAGCTCGCCGCGCCGCAGGAGCAGCATCGAGAGTTGTGCCGCTGGCTGTGGGCCGTCCTGCTCGCCGACGGCACCCGGGCACTCGCCGCCGCCGGCCGGTGGGAGCGCGCCGCCGCGCACGCCGACGAACATCGCGGCATCGGCCGGCGCCTGCTCGACGGACGGCAGACCACCGTCCTCGCGCACTGCGCTGCCGGCCGGCTCACCGCAACCCAGACGGTTCTCGACGAAAGCGAGATGTCCGAACCCTGGGAACATGCCGTCGCCGCCTGCCTGACCGTGCTGCGCCACCGATCCGCCCGCCGCCCAGCCGACCGCGCCGCAGCCCTCATGATCCAGAACTACCTCGAGCTGCTCGCGGAGGCCGACTTCGTCGTGTTCCAGACCCGGCTCGGACTCAGCGTGATCGACCTCGCCGGCAGCGTCACATCACCCACCGCCCACACGGTCGCTGCCCGCCTCGCACAGGAGGCGCTGACCGTCGGCGACGGGATCGCCGCCCGCAGCATCCTCGATCATGAAGGATGCCGCGCCGCGCTGAGTAGCGGGCAGCGCGACGAGCTGATCGCGGTCGTGCAGTCCGCCGGTATCGGACGCGGCGTTATCCCTGCGAGCCTGCGCGCGGACCTGATGGCAGCAGTCGAGACGAGCGAGGCTGTGACGCGGCGGCACCTGGCCCACCGGCCGGATGGGATGTTGGTCAGAGGTTGAACTCGCCGTCACGGGCGCCGGCGAGGAAGGCCGTCCACTCCGCGGGGGTGAAGACCAGGACGGGTCCGTCGGGATCCTTGGAGTCGCGGACGGCGATCGCGTCCGGGCTGGTGGCGACTTCGACGCAGGCCCCGCCGTTCCCGGCGCTGTAGCTGCTCTTCCGCCAGGTGCGGTGCGGGCCGGGGTCTGAGGGGGTGTTGCTCATGTCAGGTCCTCCGCCGCGTGGGCGATCAGGTCGAGGGACCGCTCGGGGTCGAGCGCGACTGCTCTCAGGCGGTTCATCACAAGCTTATATCGGCGAAGATCGGTTTCCTTCTCCAGGTAGAGCCCGCTGTTGAGCTGCTCGACGTGGACGACCTCGCCGCCGTTCACGCCCGGGAAGCTCAGGATCATGAAGGAGAACCCGAACGCCGCGTGCGCGCCGACCGTGTAGGGCAGGATCTGGATCGTGATGTTCGGCCGGCGCCCGGCCTGCTGCAGGTGCTCGAGCTGGGCCCGCATGACGGCCGTGCCGCCGACGTGGCGGCGTAGGACGGCTTCGTCGAGCACCGCCCACAGGGTGAGCGGGTCGTCGCCGGTGAGCCGGTTCTGCCGTTCCATCCGCAGCGAGACCCGGCGCTCGATCTCGTCGTCGTCGAGGCTGGAGTTCGCCGCACGCATCACCGCGAAGGCGTAGTCGCGGGTCTGGAGCAGGCCGGGGACGAGCTGTGCGTCGAAGCAGTCCCAGGTGACCGCGCTCGTCTCGGCCGCCATGAACCGTTCGAACCAGCGCGGCACCGCATCGGTGTAGCGGTGCCACCAGTCCCGCTGCCGGACGCCGCGGGCGATGTCGAGGATCCGGTCCTGATGCTCCTGCGCCACCTCGTAGTACTCCAGCAGGACCCGGACATCCCGGCTGCGCTGGATCGTGACGCCGGTCTCCATCCGACTGATCTTCGACGTCGAACAGCCGAGCCGCTCGGCGGCGTCCTCAATCGTGAGATCGCGTTCCTCGCGGAGCCGCCGCAGCTCGGCCCCCAACTGCCGGCGCCGCAGCGTGGGCGTCGTCTCGGCTGGCATCGCGCTGTCCTCCCATGAGGCGGACGGGTCGCCTCATCCTGGCACCCCGCATGCGGTCGCTTTCGCATTGCGTTGCTCGGGCAGTGAACTGACAGCATTATGCACTGCGATGCACTTGCATTTTTGGATGCAAGGAGTGATCCTGACGATGCCCGCAGGCCTGATGGCGGACGAATCTGCCGGCCGAGAGAACGGGGGAAGTCGTGGGGATCCTGTGGCGCACTGCCGGCGCAGAGCCGCGCCAATCATCCGTCGAACGCGGGCATCCACCCGCGGACGAGGCAGCCGTGCCGCTTACTCGGGACGCTGAGCGATGACTCTGGCGGGCTTCGGCTACATCCGCCGGAGCGACGGCGACGAGGAGGAGATCAACCGCCTCTACGACGTCCTGACCGCCTACGCCAGCTGCGAGGGGCTGGCGCTGGTCGAGGTGTACGTGGACCGGCACACGCCGTCCGACCAGCTCATCCGCCCGGGGCTGTCGGTGCTACTGAGTGCGATCCGGCACTACGACCGGACCGTCGTTCTCGTCGCCAGCCCGGCCCATCTGTCTACGTCGCCTCCGACGCGCCGGGCCTTGGCCGCCGAGATCGCCGATTCCGGCGGAGTAGTTCAGGTCGTGCCGCCGCCTCGGCCAAGGTCGCAGCTGTCTGCTGGTGTCCGCATCTTCCGCTTCCCGGCGGACACGGCTGCCGCCCGGGCAGCGCGTACCTGCACCCGGCACACTCTCGGCGACTGGCACCTCGACGATGAGACGACGGAGACCGCCTTGCTACTCGTCTCCGAGCTGATCACCAACGCGGTCACGGCATCGGCCTCGTCGCCGGATGCCCCCGCGGTCGATGGTCGGCAGAACGCGACGGGTTCCGGCGGCAGTTTCGTGGCGCTGCGACTCAGCATGTTCGGTGAACGTCTTGTTCTCGAGATCTGGGACCGGGACGACCGCCCGCCCCTGCTGCAGGACCAGAACCTGGCCGCGGAAGGCGGCCGGGGCCTGGTACTCGTCAGCGCTCTCAGCTCGCGCTGGTCCTTCTATCCGACCCGTGAGGGCGGGAAGGTCGTCTGGTGCGAATTCCCGGCGGAGTTGCGGCCGGAGCACCACTCCTCAGCCACATACCTCGCGGCTGAGGCGCTACCGCGGCGAACTCCGCATACGGGGGAGGGGGCCGAGGTGGCGGCCTTGCCGGTGCCGTCGGTGGATGACCCGGCGTTTCTGCAACGGGTGGTGGACGGTCTTCGTGCGCTCGACAACTGGCATCTTCCTGCTGATCGCGCCGTCTCACCGCCCGACGTCGAGGGACGGGGTGCTGGCTGGGCTCCGGGCGGGATTCAATGACCACGGTCCAGCCGCCGCAGTTGCAGATGACGGCCCATGCCCTGCTGCTGGACTCGTCGGGTCGGGTGCTGCTCGTGCGGGCGGCGTCGGGAGTGTGGGCGTTGCCGTCGACCGTGTTGACGTTCCAGGTGTCGCCCTACCGGCAGGTCGTCGTGCTGGCCCGGGACGTTCTCGGGATTGAGGTTGCCGAACACGATCTGCTCCTCGCCCACGTCTGCGCGCACCGCTCGGCCACCGCCCGCGCTGGTCTCGGTCTCGTGATCAGCGTGGGCCATTGGGACGGAGAGCCGGTGCCCTCGCCGGCCTCCGCCGGTGGGCAGCCGGGCCGGCGGTGGTGCGCACCGGGAGATCCACCGCGGCCCGTGGCCGCCTGGGACGCGGCGGTGCTGCCGGCGCTGCTGGTCAACCGCGCCTATGCCGAGATCGGCTGGCACCCTCGCCAGGTTGCCACCCCCACCGGGGCCTCGCGGTGAGATCACCGAGCATTCTGGGGTTGGCCCGCATCCAACCCGACGTTGTGCTGCCGGCCGTCTGCCTCCGCCAACGCGGATCCGTCAGCATCACGTCATCGTCCTCGGCATGTGCCGATGGTTGGCGCGACCAGCAGGAGTATGCGGGTCTCTCGATCCGCGCAGTCCACGCGTTGGCCTGTCGTCCCAGGTCGGAAATCGAGTCCTGGTGGCCATCGCCATCGCCATCGCCAGCGCTTGTGATCAGTGGTCGGTGGCGAGGGAGCCGCGTGTAGCGGCGCGGCTGGTGCTGGTGGGTTGAGTGTAGAGGCGGGTGGTCTCGAGCCGAGTATGGCCGAGGAGATCGGCGACGGTGACCAGCTCGATCCCTGTGCGAACGAGCTGGATGGCGAAGGTGTGTCGCAGGACGTGTGGTCCGAAAGGCTCGTCATCGACGGTGAGGTCGGCGGCGGCGCCGAGACTGGTGATGATCGTGCGGGCGGCGCGGTCGGTGAGCCGTCCGCCGCGATGGTTGAGGAAGACCGCGGCTTGGTCGTCGCCGGTGACGGTGGTGCGATGTCGGAGCCAGAGGGCGAGGACCGTGTGCAGGCCGGGGTGAATGGGCAGGGTGCGCTGGCGGCCGCCGTCGCGTTCCTTGCCAGCGACGATGAGTTCGCCTTCGCGGGAGGAGAGCCGGATGTCGACGAGGTCGAGGGCGACAACTTCGCCGATGCGGAGGCCGGCGTAGTAGGGCAGCAGGGCGATCGCGCGGTCGCGGGGAGAGGGGCAGGCTTCGACGGCGCGCAGGTAGCGGCGGGTCTGATGGGGGTCGAGCGCGGCCGGCGCACGCAGAGGGAGGACTTCGGTGCGGGCTTGGTGGGCGCCGAGGCCGAGACGGGTATAGAAGTCGCTGAGGGCCGCGAGGTGGTTGTTGATCGTGGCCGGGGTGCGGTGCTGAGATTTCAACCAGCGCTTGTAGTTACGGACCGCGCCGTCGCGCGCAGCCTCGTGCTGCAGTGGGTCACCCAAAACGTCGGCGCCCCCGCCCTCGGCGAGCCAGACGAGGTAGCCGCGCACTCGGCCGGCGTACTTGGTGCGGCTGTCGGCGGCGAGCGGGGTGTGGACGAGCCCGACGCGGTAGGCCTCGAGGACAGCGTCGTAGGGCGCAGGCAGCGCTGCCGCGGTGCGGCCGCGGCGGGGAGACATCGTGTTTCCGGAAGTTGTTTCGGGCTCCTGGACCAGCTGTAGGGCCGTGTTTCCGGAAGCTGCCATCAGTTAGCGCTTTCGGGATTGGGTATTTCCGGAAGTTGATGCTTAGAGACGACCCGGTATTCCCCCTGCTCGGCTAGCTGGATGAGGGTGATGGGGTGGCCGTCGTCGAGCACCCGGCGCTGACGGGCAAGGGTGTCCTCGTCCAGGGCTCGGGCCCCCTGCAGGTCGCCGAGGGCATCCAGCCGGAGGGCGAGATTGTGTGCGGAGGCGAGGGTGGCGGGATGGTCGTCGCCGAGCACTCGGCGGCGGCGGGTCAGGGTGTCCTCGTCCAGGGCTCGGGCCCCCTGCAGGTCGCCGAGGGCGGCCAGCCGGAGGGCGAGATTGTGTGCGGAGGCGAGGGTGGCGGGGTGGTCGTCGCCGAGCACTCGGCGGCGGCGGGTCAGGGTGTCCTCGTCCAGGGCTCGGGCCCCCTGCAGGTCGCCGCGGGCCAGCAGGTAGGCGAGGTTGGACGCGGAGGCGAGGGTGGCGGGGTGGTCGTCGCCGAGCACCCTGCGCTGGCGGGCGAGGGTTTCCTCAGCCAGGGCCCGCGCCCCCTGCAGGTCGCCGAGGGCGCCCAGCAAGTAGGCGAGGTTAGATACGGAGGCGAGGGTGGCGGGGTGGTCGTCGCCGAGCACCCTGCGCTGGCGGGCGAGGGTTTCCTCAGCCAGGGCCCGCGCCCCCTGCAGGTCGCCGAGGGCGGCCAGCAGGTAGGCGAGGTTGGACGCGGAGGCGAGGGTGGCGGGGTGGTCGTCGCCGAGCACCCTGCGCTGGCGGGCGAGGGTTTCCTCAGCCAGGGCCCGCGCCCCCCGATACTCGCCGAGGGCGCCCAGCCGGATGGCGAGGTTGTGCGCGGAGCCCACGGTGTCTGGGTGGTCCTCGCCGAGGACACGGCGGCGGCGGGTGAGGGTCTCCTCGTCCAAGGCCCGCGCCCCTTGATGCTCGCCGAGGGCGGCGAGGACTGCGGCCAGGATGCTGGTGATGTGCAGGGTATCCGGGTGGTCGGGGCCGAGATGGCAGTTCCAGCTACCGTGGGTGAGGTCGGCTAGGTGGTGGGCGGCTTGTGCCTGCCCGGACCAGAGCAAATACCAGCAGGTGTCAGCCAGCAGCCGGCGGAAGCCGTCGGGTTCGATGACGTCGGTCTGGGTGGACATCTGGGCGGCGGCGGTGACGTGCGGGGTGAGTGCGGCGTAGGCCGGCCAGTTCACGGGGCTGTCCGGGTCACCGGGGTCGGCGGTGACGAGCAGGTGCAGCGTGCCAGTGAACGCGTCGACAGCCTGGGTGGGAGTGAGACGGGCGCGGAGCAGGGCTTGGACGAGGCGGTGGATACGCAGGGTGGTACCGGAACGCTGTGCCAGCGCAAGGCGGCTGATTGCGCCGAGCATGCTGTGGGTGGCCTGCGCCTCCCCGACGACCAACGCCCCCGCTGTCGGCTGGACGGTGGAGGTGAGAGGGATCGGTTCGGGGGCGCAGAAGACCAGTCGGTCGAGCAGAGCAGCGGCCTGGGGATGGGTGGCGGCGAGCCGGTCGGCAGCAAGGGTGACGGTGGCGGTCAGGCCGGGATGTTGCAGTGTCTGCCAGCCGAGCATCACCGACGGGGTGGCGGCGAGTTCGGCCAGATACACCTCGGGTGGCATGCCGGTCTCGGCGAGATAGGCCCCGGTCTGCTCCACAGCCAGGGGCAGATCCCCGACCGCCTCGCCCAGCCGGTCCGCATCCCTGTCGGTCAGGTCGGGCACGTGGTGGCGTAGCAGGGCTGCGGTTTCCGTGCGGGTGAACTCTCCGACCTCGACCACGTCGACTCCGGCGCGGCGTATTGCCGGATCCCTTGAGGTGACCAGCAGCCGGCCTGAGGCCGGGGGAAGCATGGCGGTAAGGGTGCGTGGGTCGGGAATGTTGTCGTAGACCAGCAGCCAGTCGCGCCGCCGGCCGAGGGCGGCCAACGCCGCCTGCGCCCGGTCGGGTATGTCTCCCTCAGTCACCCCCAGCGCCCTGGCGAGGTCGGCGAGGCCAGTCTCCAGACCGGTGCGGGTTTCCGCGTCGACCCACCACACCAGATCCAATCCGGTCGCGTACCGCCAGGCGTACTCCACCGCCAGCTGGGTCTTGCCGACTCCGCCGATGCCCGCCAGCCCGGCCACCGCCACCCGTCCACCGCCGCGGTCCAGCTGGGCGTGCAGGTCGGCGAGGAGGTCTTCGCGGCCGGTGAACAGCATGTTCCGTGGCGGTATCGGTCCCCAGAGGTCTGGCAGCCGGCCTGGGAATGCCGGCGACGTCCGGTTACTAGAGGGAGTGGCCGGGCCCGGGAAGCTGGAGGTCCAGCGAGTCGGCCGGGTCAGGCCGACGGCTTCCAAGATGCGGCGCCGGGCGACGGCCTCGTCGACGTCGTACAGGTCCTGAAAGGCAATCGGGCGGAGGATCTCTGGGATCGCGCAGTTCTCGACCCGCAGCGGAACGAGTGTACTGCCTGCGAGGGCGGTGGCCCATTCCTGGGTGCACCAGTGGGAGGCGAAGTATGCCTCGGAACAGATCGCGACTGTGCGAGTGGCGCCGGCCATCTGCTGGTGGTGCCAAGCGACGAAGTTCGTCCCTGCCGGAGCATCCCACGCCTGCACTCGCACCGAGAGTCCTTCGGCTTCCAGTACTTCGGCAACCCAGATCGCCCACGCCTCGTCCGTCCCCGTGTAGGAGACAAAGAAGAGCTCTGAGAGAAGCGCGTTCGGAGACACCTCAAGCGCGCTGGCAAGCGCAACAAGATCGTCACCGTCAACCCGCCGCTGACCGTTCTCGATGTTCGACAGGGCTGACACAAGGATCGGCCGGCCTAGTTCGCTGAGCTTTGCCGCAAGCTGCGCAAGGGTCAGACCGCGCCGGCGGCGCAGCTCGCCGATCCGCTGCGCCAGCCGCTGCCCAGTCGGCCCCAAGGCATCGACCCGCTTCGCCACACCCTCAGCCTACCGCCAGATTCGGATTTCCGGAAAAGATTTTGTTCTTGCCGAACTGCTGGGGGTTCTGGAACACTACGCCCATGGTCCAGTGCTGAGGGTCATCTCCTGAGAGCCAGGTCGCCTGTCGGTCGTCCGATCGGGGTCGATAGTCGATCCCTCCTTCCCCGTGGAAGGGCGGCTTGAAGGGAGAAAACCCTATGGCCCGGGCCTATAGGAAGATCGTGATGGTGTGGTCGCTGGACGGGTTCGCTACCGCTGCGGAGATCACGAGTGTGGTGCTGAACGACACGCACCACGCGACCCCCGCCTGCGTGGCGGGGGCCGTCGCGGTCTTGGCGCGGAGGGCAGCTGAAGCGGTACGCGGCCAGGTGTAGACGCCAGGCAGCCCTCGTCGAGGCCCCGGGTAGACCTCTACCCGGGGCCTTCCTGTTGCCCGCAAAGATCATACCGGGCCGGGTCGTGGCCGGGAAGGTCATACCGCTGGTCGGTCCCGACCTGGCGCCGCCGACGAGACCACGGCGCCAGTGTGACTCTCGCTGCTCGATCAGAGACTGGCGCAACCGTCAGGGTTACGTACGAGCCCTCGTCGGCGGTGTGCCCGAAAGTAGCGTGACTTCCGTCAGCGATCCCGGACGTGCCCAACCGGGTGGTCACGGACCCTTGGACGGCCCCGAGAAGTCACTGAGATCAGGACCATCCGACGGTGGAGTGAGAGGAGGGGCCTCGAGCGCCGTCATCTAGAGGAAGTCGGTCCGCGATCCTCACGACGTTGCACCGGATTGGGTTATAGGCCCTCGGGCTGCGGAAAGTCGGTGAGCTCAGGACCATCGGACGGGGGAGTGAGTGCCGGGGATCCGAGCACGGTCGGTAGCTCCTGGATGGTGGCGCGGGCGGTGTCGGGGTCGTGCTGCCACCAGGCGTTGAGGTCCTAGATCCCGGTCGGGGGTTGGATGTTGAGGACGAGCTGTCCGTGCTGGGCGAGTTCGTCGGCGAGGCGGAGGGCGGCGTTCTGGCCGGCGGGGGCCTTGTCCGGGTTCGCCGCGGTGTCGTCGTCGAAGCAGATGACGAACGTGGAGTCGGGGCGTTCGTCGGTGAGGC
>NZ_JAMPTM010000126.1 GCF_025403375.1 Frankia gtarii | reverse complement strand
GGCCGATCCCCCAGCACCGCTCGCACCCGCCGTCATGAGACCTCCCCGGAACCGCCCAGCAGCAGATACAACACGGCCATCCGCACGCTCACCCCGTTCGCGACCTGCTCCACCACGGTCGACCGGGCCGAATCGGCGACCGCGGAGGCAATCTCCATCCCGCGCACCATCGGACCCGGATGCATCACCAGCGCGTGCTCGGGCAGGGTCGCCGCCCGGTCGACGTCCAGCCCGTAGCGACGGCTGTACTCCCGCTCGGTGGGGAAGAACGCCGCCGACATCCGTTCGCGCTGGACCCGCAGCATCATCACCACATCGCTCTTGGGTAGCACCGCGTCAAGGTCGTACGACACCTCGACCGGCCACGAGGAGACACCAAGAGGCAACAGGGTCGGCGGGGCCACCACCGTCACGCTGGCTCCGAGCGTGGTGAGTAGCCACACGTTGGACCGCGCCACGCGGGAATGCAGCACGTCGCCGACGATCGTGACGGCGAGCCCGTCGACCCGACCGAGCCGGCGGCGCATTGTGAAGGCGTCGAGCAGCGCCTGGGTCGGATGCTCGTGGGTGCCGTCGCCGGCGTTGACCACGCTGCCGCGCACCCAGGTCGCCAGCCGGTGCGGCGCGCCGCTGGCGGAATGCCGGCAGACCACCACGTCGGCGCCCATCGCCTCGAGGGTCTGCGCGGTGTCCTTCAGGCTCTCGCCCTTCGACACGCTTGACCCGCGCGCCGAAAAATTGATCACATCTGCCGACAGTCTCTTGGCGGCTACCTCGAAGGACGTGCGGGTGCGGGTGGAATCCTCGAAGAAAAGGTTGACCACAGTGCGGCCCCGCAGGGTCGGCAGCTTGCGGACCGACGCCTCGGCAACCCGCGCCATCCGTTCCGCGGTGTCCAGCACCACCAGCGCGTCGTCCCGGCTGAGATCCTCGGTCGACAGCAGGTGCCCCTTCACTCCCCGACTCCCTTCGCCGCCCGTGCGCGCCCCTGATCGGCATCCGTTCGCCGGCTCACGGCAGCTCTCCCGGGTCCGCCGCGGCGCCGGTCAGGCCGGCTTCGGGCGACACGATGAGCACGCCGTCGGCGCCGTCGATCTCCCGCAGCCGGACGGCCACCGACTCGCGGCGCGAGGTCGGCATGTTCTTCCCGACGTAGTCGGCACGGATTGGCAGCTCGCGGTGACCCCGATCGACCAGGACGGCCAACTGGACCGTGCGGGGGCGGCCGTAGGCGGCCAGCGCGTCGAGCGCGGCGCGCACCGTGCGCCCCGAGTAGAGGACGTCGTCGACGAGGATCACCACCCGGCCGTCGACGCCGCAGTCCGGAATCTCGGTCACCTCCAGTGGCCGAACTCCGCGCAGTCGCAGATCGTCGCGATACATCGTGGGGTCGAGCGAGCCAACGGGAAGATCCACTCCCTCCACGGCGTGTACTCGCTGTGCCAGACGATGTGCGAGGGGTACCCCTCGGGTGGGTACCCCGAGCAGCACCACACCGGCACCACCGGAGGTCTTTTCCAGGATCTGGTGCGCCATCCGGCTGACGATCCGAGTGATGTCGTCGGCGGACAGTACTGTCCGGGCAATGCCGGGACGGCGCGATGCGGGGTCGCTCGCGGCGGCAGAGGCCACGCGGCATCCCTCCTTCCCCGCCTCACGGGACGGTCCTTAAAGGAGCGGTCTCAGCGACGTTACCAGGGCACTCCGGACGAGTGAGGGTCCCGCGGGGACGGCCCGCCGGCATCCGCGCGGCAGCCCGACTCCGTCCGCGCCCGCCCGTTCGCGGACCCGTGCGCATTGTTGCCGCGCCAACTATCATCGCGAAGCCGTGACTGCACGTCACCGGGATCACATGCGCCTGCGCCGGTACGACGATCGGCGGAAGTTCCCTCCGGGCAGGCAGACGGCGCAACCGAAGGGCTACAGAAAGTGGTACAAAGAAAGAAGCGACACGACCCCCCGGGTGTCGAGCCTCAACCCGGTGGGCACTACTATCGGTAACCGCCGGCGGCACGAGCCCCGGTTCCAACTGATCGACCACGACAGGAGTGGGCACTCCGATGTCCGACTATGCGAAGGCGCTCGGTGCTCGGCTGCGCGCGATACGCACCCAGCAGGGGCTCTCGCTTCATGGCGTCGAAGAGAAGTCGCACGGTCGGTGGAAAGCCGTCGTCGTCGGTTCCTACGAACGTGGGGACCGCGCCGTCACCGTACAGCGTCTCTCGGAGCTCGCGGAGTTCTACGGCGTTCCGGTCGGGGAGCTTCTTCCCGAGGGTTCCACCGTCGCGCCGCTGGAGCAGTCTCCGCGGATCGTCCTCGACCTCGAGCGCCTTTCCCAGGTGCCCAAGGAGCAGGGCGGACCGCTCGCGCGATACGCGGCAACCATTCAGAGCCAGCGCGGCGACTACAACGGCCGGGTTCTCTCCATCCGCTACGAGGACCTGCGTTCCCTCGCGGTGATCTACGACACCTCTCCCAGCAAGCTCACCGAGCAGCTCGTCTCGTGGGGCGTGCTGTCCCCCGAGCAGGGCGCGGACGCAACCGCCTCCGACGTCTGAAGTCGAGTCTGACCGCGACGCCGGTGCTTCACCGGCAGCGCATCAACCAGCACCACCAGCCAGACCAGTAAGTCCAGCGTTGCAGCACCATCAGCAGTCTCGTTCGTGGCACTAGCAGCTTCATCTCGATGTAATCGCGGGTCGGCATTCGGGGTCTTCGGCCGGACGCGCGTGGCACACAAGGCAGCCGGGGGTACCCCGGTACGTCGCTTGGGGCGACGTACCGGGCACGCCGATCGCGGCGGGCAGCGCGGCCCAGCCGCGACCCGGTCAGTCAGGACTCCCGGCCCGACCCCGCATCCGGACCCGGCGGGGCCGGCCGGCCGGCCGCCGAGACCTCCTCCACAGCTGGGACCGCCGCTTCGGCTGTCGCCGACGCCGCCCCGACGTCGACCAGACTGCCGAGCAGGCCGTTGACGAACGACGGCGACCGGTCGGTGGAGAGATTCTTCGCCAGTTCCACCGCCTCGTCGATGACGACCCGCGGCGGCACGTCCGGCCGCCACAGCAGCTCCAGCACCGCGATCCGCAGGATGTTGCGATCGACCGGGGGCATGCGCTCCATCGTCCAGCCCTCGGCGTGCCGGCCGATCCAGTCGTTGATCTCCCGCCAATGTTCGACGACGCCCCTGACCAGCCCCTCGGCGTACTCCGAGACGGGTGGGTCGGCCTGGGCGCGCCGAGCGGTGAGGATCTCCAGAACGCCGACGCCGCGGACATCCGCCTCGAACAGGATGTCCAGCGCGCGCTTGCGGGCCTTGGACCTGGCGCTCAGCTCGTCACCCGGCCAAGATAACGGCCGTCGCGGGTGTCGACCTTGACCTTCTCGCCGGTCGTGATGAACAGCGGCACGTTGATCGTCGCGCCCGTTTCCAGGGTCGCGGGCTTCGTGCCGCCGGTCGAGCGGTCGCCCTGCACACCCGGGTCGGTCTGGGCGATGGTGAGCTCGACGCTGGCAGGCAGCTCCACGTAGAGCGGGGCGCCGTCGTGCAGCGCGACGGTGGCGACGGTGTTCTCCAGCATGTAGTCGGCGGTCGTGCCGACGACGTTCGGCGGGATCGGGATCTGGTCGTAGGACTCGCTGTCCATGAAGACGAACTCGGCGCCGTCCCGGTAGAGGTAGGTCATCTCGCGCCGGTCCACGGTCGCGACCTCGACCTTGATGCCGGCGTTGAAGGTGCGGTCGACGACCTTCCCGGTGAGCACGTTCTTCAGGGTCGTGCGGACGAACGCCCCGCCCTTACCCGGCTTGACGTGCTGGAAGCCGACGACGTTCCACAACACCCCGTCGATGTCGAGCGTCATGCCGTTCTTCAGGTCGTTGCTGGTCGCCACTGCGCGCCTTCTCCGTTCGGTTACGTGCCTGCACGACGGATCATCGTCGTGCGCAAGCCTAGAGTCATCGGGTCGCACGCGCCGCGGCGACCCTCACCGGCCCTGACCACTCGCCCGGGACCGGTGCCGGTCCCTGTGCGGCGGCGATCAGCCAGGCCGCGGACAAGTCTACCGAGCCCGGCGCCCGCGCCGTCCCAGGGCGGGCCGGCGGTGCGGTCAGGGTGCGTCGGGCAGCGACAGGCCATCGGGAGCGACCGCCGTGAACGCGGCGATCAGCAGGCCGACATCCGGATCGTCGAGGATGACGGTCTCGCCCTGGGCGGCGAGGCCGATGAAGCGCAGCCGCCGACCGCGGGACTTCTTGTCCACCCGCATCGCGTCGAGCAGCGCCGGCCACCGGTCACCGCGGTAGGCCACCGGCAGGCCGATGCGGGTCAGCAGGTCGCGATGCCGGTCGGCGACGGCGTCGTCGAGACCGGCGACGAGCCGGGACAGTTCCGCCGAGAACACCATGCCCACCGAGATCGCGGCGCCGTGCCGCCAGCTGAAGTTCTCGACCTTCTCGATCGCGTGGCCGAGAGTATGGCCGTAGTTGAGGATCTCCCGGCGGCCGGCCTCGCGAGGGTCGCCGGAGACGACGTCGGCCTTGACTCGAATGGACCGTTCGATCAGCTCGGGCAGGTGCGCGGCACCCGTGGGGTCGGCGTCGAGCAGGTCGAGGATGGTGGCGTCGGCGATGAACCCGGTCTTGACCACCTCGGCGAGCCCGGCGCGAACCTCCACGGCCGGCAGCGTGGACAGTGCAGCGAGGTCGCACAGCACCGTCAGCGGCTGGTGGAACGCCCCGACGAGGTTCTTGCCCGCGTCGATGTCGATGCCGGTCTTACCGCCGACGGCCGCGTCGACCATCCCGAGCACGGTGGTCGGCACCTGCACGATGTCCACTCCGCGCAGCCAGCTCGCGGCGACGAACCCGGCCAGGTCGGTCACGGTGCCGCCGCCGAGACCGATGATCACGTCGTCGCGGGTGAAGCCGATCCGGCCGAGGACGTCCCAGCAGAAGCCGGCGATCCGCAGCTGCTTGGCCTCTTCGCCGTCGGGCACCTCGATCGCGTGCGCCTCGACCCCCGCACTCGCCCGCAGGTCCGCGACGACGGCGTCCGCGGTGGCCCGCAGCGCCGTCGGATGGATCACCGCGGCGCGGGTCCGCCCGGCGACCGTCTCCGCGAGATCACCGAGCAGCCCCTCACCGAGCACCACGTCATAGGCCCGCTCGCCGCCGGGGTGGACCGGGATCCGCACGACGTTGGACACCTTCGCCTGCACACTCACCGTGAAATCCTCACTGCGCCGAATTCGTGACGGCCGACGACGCCGGCAGCGCGGGTAGCTCCGCCAGTGCGGCGGCGACCAGATCAGCGACCTCCTCCGGCTCGCGGCCGGCGGTGTCGACGACGACCGCCGCCACCTGCGCGTACAGCGACTGGCGGGCCTTGAGCAGGGCGGCGAGCCGGGCACGTGGCCCCTCGACGAGCAGCGGCCGATCGCGCGCGAGGCCGACGCGGCGCACCGCGTCGGACACTCCGACCTCCAGGTAGACGACCCGGTGACCGACGAGCAGCGCCCGGGTGGCGGCGTCGAGCACCGCCCCGCCGCCCAGGGCGACGATCCCGCGGTGCTCGGCGAGCGCGGCTGCCACCGCCCGCGACTCCGCGGCCCGGAAGTACTCCTCGCCGAACTCGATGAAGATGTCGGCGACGCTGCGGCCGAGCTCCGTCTCCACGTCCGCGTCGGTGTCGCGGAACTCGACACCCCACCGCTGCGCGAGCCGGGTTCCCACCGTCGTCTTGCCCGCGCCGGGCGCGCCGACCAGGACCGCACGCGGCCCGGCCGGCCCCGCCTGCGCCGCCTTCCCAACCATGATCCTGTTACCTCGTCTGCATTTCTCGCATCAGCAGTTCTCGCATCAGCGAATCACCAGGGACTTCAGGTACCCCTCGCAGTTACGCCGGGTCTCCTCCACGGAGTCACCGCCGAACTTCTCCAGGGCCGCGTCGGCGAGCACGAGCGCGACCATCGCCTCGGTGACGACGCCCGCGGCAGGCACCGCGCACACGTCCGACCGCTGGTTGATCGCTACCGCCGCCTCGCCGGTGGTCACGTCCACGGTGGACAGCGGCCGGGTGAGTGAGGAGATCGGCTTCATCGCCACGCGGACCCGCAGAGGCTCGCCGGTGGTCATGCCGCCCTCGACGCCGCCGGCCCGGTCGGTGGCGCGCCGCACGCGCCGGCCCGCGCCGCCGACCGGCTCGATCTCGTCGTGCGCCACCGAGCCACGCCGCCGCGCGGTGGTGAACCCGTCGCCGAACTCGACGCCCTTGATCGCCTGGATGCCCATGAGCTCCCCGGCAAGGCGTGCGTCGAGGCGGCGGTCGCCGTGCACGTAGCTGCCGAGACCCGGCGGGCAGCCGTAGGCCAGCACCTCGACGATGCCCCCGAGGGTGTCGGAGTCGGCCTGGGCCGCATCGATCTCGGCGACCATCCGCACGCTGGTCGCCTGGTCGGCGCAGCGGACCGGGTCGGCGTCGACCGCCGTAAGCGAGGTGGGCGCGGGCAGGCCCGGCGGGACCTCGGCCGCGCCGATCGCGACGACGTGGGAGAGGATCTCGATGCCGTACGCTTGGCGCAGCAGCGCCTTGGCCGCGGTGCCGAGCGCGACTCTCGCGGCCGTCTCACGGGCACTGGCCCGCTCCAGCACCGGGCGGGCGTCGTCGAAGCCGTACTTCTGCATGCCGGCGAGGTCGGCGTGGCCGGGCCGGGGCCGGGTAAGCGGGGCGTTGCGACCCAGGCCCGCCAGCGTGGCGGGGTCGACCGGGTCGGGCGACATGACCCGTTCCCACTTCGGCCACTCGCTGTTGCGGATGACGACACTGATCGGACCGCCAAGCGAGACGCCGTGGCGCAGGCCGCCGAGCAGTTCGACCGCGTCGCGCTCGAAGCTCATCCGCGCCCCGCGGCCGTGCCCGAGGCGCCGGCGGGCGAGCTCCGCGGCGATGTCGTCACTGGTCACGCGAATACCCGCCGGCAGCCCCTCAACCGTGGCCACCAGGGCGGGACCGTGCGACTCCCCGGCAGTCAACCAACGCACCATGCCGTCCAGTCTTTCACGAGCACCCGATGTTGCACCTTGCACCGGGAGCATGGTCACGTCCGTCGCCGCCGAGGCCGATGTGGTGACACCCTCGCCTCCCCCGCGGCGGCCCCGAACCACCGGCCGTCGATCACCCGCCCCCGACCAGGATGGCGAGCAGGGCTCCGGCCAGCAGGAACGGTCCATACGCAAGGTGGTCGTGCCAGCCGACCCGGCGGGCGGCGAGCAATACGAGCGCCCCCACCCCACCGAGGACCATTCCGGCGAACATCCCGAACACCACACTCGGCCAGCTCAGCCAGCCCAGCGCCCCACCGAGCAGACCGACGAGCTTGACGTCGCCCCGGCCGAGGCCGGAGCCCGGCAGCCGGTGCAGCGTCAGGAAGACCAACCAGCAGGCGGTGCCGGCGAGCACGGCTCGCAGCAGGCGGACCGGCGTGTCGTCGACCAGCGCGGCGGCCCCGAACAACGCGACCAGCACCGGGTAGGCCGGCAGCACCAGATGGTCGGGCAGCCGGTGCACCCGCACGTCGATCGCAGCCAGCCACACTCCAACCACACTGAGATACAAATAAGCCGGTAACCAGCCAGGATGGCGGTGCAGAACGATGGTCACCGCGGCCGCCACCGCCGCCGTCCCGATCCCCAGGGCCGCCGCCCCGGGGGCGCCACGACGTGGCTCGCCGCCGTCGGGCGGGGGCACCCCGGCCACGACCCGGTGCCCGACCGGCACCCCGATCACGAGCGCCACCAGCGCGATCAGCACGCTGAGCCCGATCTCGCCCACCGCTAGGCCTGTCTTCCGAACATCACCCGCCGGTCAGGCCGACACGGTCGGTGTCGGAGTCGACGGCGATCTTCGCACTCGCGCGTTCATCGAGGGCGGCCTGGCCGGCGGTCAGGAGGACCCCGGCGGGAACGCGACGGCCGGTGAAATGCTCGACCTGCCCGACGGCCTGCCCGGCGAGGATCTCCAGGCCGCTGACGACGCGAGCGCCGGCCCGATATGCGGCGGCGGCAAGCGCGGTCGGCCACGGGTGGTAGAGCAGCTCGACGAGCTGGCTGGAACCCGGCCAGCGGCGGGTCGCGAGGGGGTCGGTCGCGCCGGCCGGGGTGGTGGCGATGACGAGGTCGGGCCCGGGGGGCAGACCGGTGGCAAGCAGCTCCCAGGGCAGCGCCGTCACTTCGATGCCGAGGCGGGCGCCGATCCGGGCCACCTCCGCGACCGCCTCGGGACGGCGGGCGACCACGGCGACGTGCGGGCAGCCGGCGGCGGCGACGGCGGCGACGGCGGCGCGGGCGGTGCCGCCGGCGCCGAGGATGAGCGGCTGGCCGGGTACCGCACCACGCATGACCCGGCGCAGGGCGACGCCGATACCCACGATGTCGGTGTTGTAGCCGTGCAGCCGCCCGGCCTCCCCGACGACGACCGTGTTGACCGCCCCGATCGCCGCGGCCGTCGGGTCGACCTCGTCGAGCAGGTCCAGGGCGACCGTCTTGAGCGGCATGGTCAGGGACAGACCGACCCAGCTCGGGTCGGACCGGACCCGGTCCAGCATCGCCGGCAGGTCGGGCGTGTCACAGTGGATGGCCGTGTAGGTGACGGCGAGGCCGAGCTCCGCGTACGCGGCCGCGTGCAGCACGGGCGAGAGCGAATGGTCCACCGGAGCGCCGAGCACCGCGGCGCGGGCCGGATGCGTGGGCGTCGCCGCGGCGGCGACGGTCGCCGGCCGCTGCGGCTCCGGCCCCGCGCCCACGCCGCCCAGTTGGGTCTCCCGCACCACGTGGCCTCCCGCCTGATCCAGGGACGTCCGGGTACGGCCGAACGCGCCGGATCGCCTGCCGGCCGCCGTGCCGGTCCGACGCCGCCTCTTGTCGTCCACACCTGTCGCCATGTCGTACACACCGCCCGCCCGGGGCTGCCGTCTACTCCTTACCGCCCTCGGTGAGGTACTGCGCCCGCAGCGCCGCCCACTCCGCGTCGGTCGCGGCGAAGCGCGTCACCTTGCTCTGGGGCATGGACACGAAATACAACCATGACCCGGCGGCAGGTTCCAGAGCGGATTTCAGCGCCCAGATCCCCGGGTTGGAGATCGCACCCGGCGGCAGACCGGCCACCGCCCGCGTGTTGTACGGGTTGGCCTTGTTGAGCTGGCCCTTTGTCAGCGGACCTTCGTACTCGTCTTCGGCGTAGCGGGTGGTGGAGTCCATGTCGAGACGGCGGAAGCGCCCGGTGGTGTCGTGCAGCCGGTTGTAGATCACGCAGGCGACCTGCGGCCCCTCGCTGGCGTTCGCGACCTCCTTCTCGACGATCGAGGCGATGGTCACGATCTCGGCCGGCTTGACCCCGATCGCGGCGGCCTTGGTCTCCAGGCCGATCGACGCCGCCTCCTTCTTGAAGCGGGTGACGAAGGAGGTCAACAGCTGGACCGGGGTGGCGCCGGGGTCCAGGTCGTAGGTCGACGGGAACAGGTAGCCCTCCAGCGTCGGCGCGTAGGACGGCACGCCGAGCTGGGCGGGGGAACGGGCGATCGCCTCCAGCTCGCTCAACGGCGTGCCGAGCCGCTCGTGCAGGCCCTTGAGCACCTGGCGGACGGTCATGCCCTCCTTGATGACGAACTTGAACGGCGCGGAGGACGCCGGATCGAGCAATGCAGCGAGGGCCGCCTCGGCACTCATCCGGCTGCGCAGCCGGTAGGTGCCCGGCTGGATGCCCAGCGACTTGGGGTTGGCGGACGCGGCCTTGACGAACGCCGAGACGGACGCGGTCACGTCCGCGTCCTGCAGCTCCACGGCGATCTGGCGGGCGGTGGCGCCGTCGGGGACCTGGACCACGGCGATGCCCTCACCCATACCGGTGTAGTCGGCGCTGGTGGAGCTGCCGCCGGAGACCCGGCCGATGACCTTGCCGATCCCGAAGATGGCGACGCCGACCAGGACGGCGACGACGAGGAGGACGGCGATCAGCTTCGGCAGCGCCCGGCCGCGGCGATCCTCGTCGCCGTCGTCGTCCCAGCCGCCGCCCCAGTCCTCGGCGTCGTCCTGCGGCTCGTGGCCGCCGGCGCCGCGGTGGTCCCGCCGACGGTCGCCGCCGCGCCGGTCACCGCGGGAGTCGACCCGGGAGTCGACCCGGGGGTCGCGGTCGTGCAGGTCGTCGGCGTACCCCTCGGCGGCATAGCCGTCCTCGGGATAGCCGTCCTCGGGATGCCGGCCGTCGGGGCCCCGATCGGCCTGGCGGCGGTCGGCGGCTCGGCGGTCGGCGTGTCCGGAGGAGCGGCGGCCACGGCGATAGGGATCCTCGTCGAGCATCTCGTCGAGGTTGCCGCCCGTCACCTCGAGTCCGGAGGGAAGGCCTCCGTAAACCCGGGCACGCCACCACGCCGACGGCGGCTGTCCAGGTCGTGCTGCAGGATCTGCACGGCTGCCTCCTGATCCACGAGACTGCGGCGGGCGCGGGAACGAACGCCACGCTCGGCCATTCTGCGATGAGCCGCAACCGTGGTGAGCCGCTCGTCCACGAACCGCACGGGGACAGGGGCGATCCGCTCGGCGAGTACCTCGACGTACCGCCGGACCACCCGGACCGCCTGGCCCTCCTGCCCGGACATTTGCCTGGGCAGGCCCACCACGACCTCTACAGCCTGCCTGTCACGGGCGATCTGGACAAGCTGCTCGATGTCCGCATTATGGCGCTTGTCCCTGGCGAGGGTCGTGACGGGCACCGCGAGGACGCCGCCGGGGTCGCTGGCCGCGACCCCGACCCGCACGGAGCCGACATCGACTCCGATGCGCACCCCCGGCCGAATGTCCGGCTCCTGCCCGGGACCACCCACCGGACCGCTCACCGGGTCCGCCGGCTGCTCACCGGGCGGCGAGGTCGGCTACCAGCCCACGCAGCTTCGCGAAGACGGCCGGGATCATCTCGGGGTTCCCGCCGCCGCCCTGGGCGATGTCGGGCTTGCCGCCGCCCTTGCCGCCCAGGCTCGCCCAGGAACCGCGGACCAGGTCGCCGGCGCGCAGCCCCGCCGACCGGGCGCCGGCGTCGGTCACCACGACGATCGACGAACCGTCCGCGGTGACCACGGCGACGACCGCCGGCCGCCCGGCGAGGCGCCCGCGCACGTCCATCGCCAGCAGCCGCACGTCGTCGGGCGCGGTGCCGACGGGCACCTCCGCGGTGACGACGGCGACGCCGCCGACGTCCTCGGCGCCGTCGGCGAGCGTCCCGGCGCCGGCGAGCACCGCGGCGGCCCGCAGCCGGTCCAGCTCCCGCTCGGCGTCGCGCAGCCGGCCGACGATGTCGCTGACGCGGTCGGCCAGCTCATCAGGGCGGGCCTTGAGCGCGGTGGACAACTGGGAGACCAGCAGGTGCTCCCGGGCGAGGTAGCGGAACGCGTCGATGCCGACGAGCCCCTCCACCCGGCGGGTCCCGGCAGAGATCGACGACTCCGACAGCAGCTTGACCGCGCCGAGCTGGGCGGAGCTGGCGACGTGCGTACCACCGCACAGCTCGCGGGCGTAGTCGCCGACGTCGACGACGCGCACGGCGTCGCCGTACTTCTCCCCGAACAGCGCCATCGCGCCGAGCCGGCGGGCCTCCTCCTGCGTCGTGACGAACGCGTGGACCGGCAGGTCCCGCAGGGCGACCTCGTTGATCTCGTCCTCGACGTCGGCGAGGACCGACGGCGCGACGGCGCCGAGGGCGTGGAAGTCGAAGCGCAGCCGGCCCGGGGAGTTCAGCGACCCGGCCTGGGTCGCCCCCTCCCCCAGCGCCCGGCGGAACGCGGCATGCACGAGGTGAGTGGCGGTGTGTGAACGGGAGACCGCCCGGCGGCGACCTTCGTCGACCTCGGCCTGCACCCGGTCGCCCAGGCGCAGTTCCCCCGAGCGCACCCGCACCCGGTGCAGGACCAGCTCCGGCACGGGCCGCTGCACGTCGAGGACCTCGACCTCGCCGCCGTCGAAGCGCAGCAGGCCGAAATCGGGCTCCTGGCCGCCGCTCTCCGCGTAGAAGGGGGTCGTGTCGAGGACGACTCCGACCTCGTCGCCTTCCCCGATGACCTCGAGCCCGGCGCCGTCGGCGATACCGACGAGACCGACGACGCCGGACTCACGGGTCAGCTCCTCGTAGCCGGTGAACGTCGTCGGGCCGGAGCGGGCCAGGATCGGGCGGAACGCGGACAGGTCGACGTTGCCGATGCGCCGCGAGGCCCGGTCGGCCTTCGCGGTCTGGCGCTGGCGCTCCATCAGCCGGCGGAACCCGGCCTCATCGACCGACAGACCCGCCTCGGCGGCCATCTCCAGCGTCAGGTCGATCGGGAAGCCGTAGGTGTCGTGCAGCTTGAACGCCTCATCACCGCCGAGGGTCGCCGAGCCGGCCGAGCGGACCTGCCGCACCGCGGTGTCGAAGATCGTGGTGCCGGTGCGCAGCGTCTCGGCGAACGACGCCTCCTCCGCGACGGCCACCCCGGTGATCGTCTCGGCGTTGTCGACGAGCTCCGGGTAGATCGGGCCCATCGCCGCGCCGACGACGCCGAACAGCTCGGCCATGACCGGCTCACGGGCCCCGAGCAGCCGGGCATCGCGCACCGCGCGGCGCAGCAGGCGGCGCAACACGTAGCCGCGGCCCTCGTTGGAGGGCACGACGCCGTCGGCGATGAGCATCGCCGCGGTGCGGGTGTGGTCGGCCACGACGCGAAGCCGCACGTCGTCAGCCGGGTCGGCGCCGTAGCGGCGGCCGGTGAGCCGGCCGGCGGCGTCGAGCACCGGACGGGAGATGTCGATCTCGTAGAGGTTGTCGACGCCCTGCAGGATCGTCGCCATCCGCTCCAGGCCCATGCCCGTGTCGATGTTGCGGGCGGGCAGCTCGCGCAGGATCGGGTAGTCGTACCCGGCCCCCTCGCCCCGCTCGAACTGCATGAACACGAGGTTCCAGACCTCGAGGTAACGCTCCTCGTCGGCGATCGGGCCGCCCTCGCGCCCGTACGCCGAGCCCCGGTCGAAGTAGATCTCGCTGCACGGCCCGCACGGACCGGGCACGCCCATCGACCAGAAGTTGTCCTCCTTGTCGCGGCGCTGGATGCGCTCGGCGGGCAGCAGGTCCAGCCAGATCCGCTCGGCCTCGTCGTCGTCGAGGTAGACCGTGGCCCACAGGTCGTCCGGTTTGAACCCGAACCCGTCGACAAGCAGCTCGAAGGCGAACGGGATCGCCTCGGCCTTGAAATAGTCGCCGAAGGAGAAGTTGCCGCACATCTGGAAGAACGACGCGTGCCGGGCGGTGCGGCCGACGTTTTCGATGTCGACGGTGCGCACACACTTCTGCACGCTGGTGGCCCGCGGCCACGGCGTCGCCAGATCCCCGAGGAAGTAGGGCTTGAACGGCACCATCCCGGCGTTGACCAGCAGCAGCGTCGGGTCCTGAGCAACCAGCGAAGCGCTCGGAACGACGGTGTGCCCACGCTGGGCGAAGTGGTTGAGAAAGCGGCTGCGGATCTCGGCCGTGTCCATCGGGTTCACATCGTCCAGACTCATGGGAGGAGGGGCGTCATCCTGGGGTGGGCGGCGCTGCTGCTGCCACCGCCCGTGCGGCCGCCGCGCAGTCAGGGCCGGCGGGCACCCGGGACCAACCGCATGGTGCGCTCGGCGTCGTCGAGGTTGTCCGGGTAGCCGGCCGCACCGGCCGCACCCGGACCAGCGGCGCCGGCGCCGGCACCGGAGGGCTCGGAAGGATCGTCGTCCGGGTCGCGGTCGAGGCCGAGAGCAACACGGATCTCCTCCTCCCGCTCCGCCGCCGCCTCACGCACGTCCGCGAGGAACTCCTGTACCGACTGTACGAGAGATCCGGCCAGGCTCGTCGGAGTAAGCGCCGCCGCGGCCTTCGCCGCCCGGCGCACCACGACGACGCCGGCCGCGGCGCCGAAGGCCAGATAGAAGATCCTGGACATCTAGTGGCCTCCCCGGCGGCCCTCGGTCGCCCCGGCGACCGAGGGCAGACCGGCGTCGTCGGCGCCCGTGCGCCGGGCCGCCTTATCTGCCTTGCCTGCCTTGTCCGCCTTCATCTGCGACTTCACTCGCGACTCGACCTCGGACCGGGTGCGCTTGGTCGCGGCCTGACGCACGCCATAGCTGAGGGCGGCCACCCGCACCATCGGACCGCCGAGCGTCGCGGCGAACAGCGACGTCAGCGAGGAGACATTCGTCGTGATCGACTGCACGTTCGCCGTGATCGCGTCGACTCGGTCCAGCTCCTTGTTCACATGGGCGAGTGCCACGTTGACCTCGTCGACCGTCGCTCCGGCCTGCCTGACCCGGGCAGTTCCCTCGTCGATGGCGGCACCGGTCTGGCGCACACGCGCCGCCGCCTCGTCGAAGATCTTGCCGAGTTTGAGCAGGACGAAACAGCCGAAGAGGGCGAGCACTGCGAACGCGCCCGACGCGATCAGGCCCGCGACCGCTCCACCGGACATATGTGCTCCTGCCTCCATCGTCGATTGGGCCGGTCCCACCCCACCCGATCCGGCACGCCGTGCCACGCCGCGGTCCGCCACGAGGCCCTCGGTCGCCGAGGGCTCGCGACCCGCGCGGGACACCGCCGCCGGTGGCCGCGAAACCCGCCGACCGCAACCGCGGTGACCGTGGACGCCGCGGGCGCCACCTCGGTGACGCCCTCGTGTGACCTTACCGAGGCAGCCGCAGGGGTCGCGGGTAACCCCCGCCGCCCGGCCTGGGGCACAGACCCCTGGCCAGGACGTATCTCAGGCGGCACAACGGTGGTTGCGAGGCCGGCGCTCAGCCGGCCGGTCCCGACGGCGCCGTGCCAGGCGCCATGTCGGACTCGCCGTGGGGCCCGGAGTCGGCCCCGGTGGCGGGCGTGCCACGGACGGTGGCTCGTAGCTCGCGCAGGCGTTCGGTGGCCCGGCGCTCGAAGCCGTTGCCGCCGGGCAGGTAGTAGTCCGTGCCGGTCAGCCCGTCGGGCGGGTACTGCTGACGGACGACCCCGCCTGGGACGTCGTGCGGGTAGCGGTACCCGGCCCCGCTGCCGGCCCGGGTGGCCCCCTGATAATGGGCGTCGCGCAGGTGCGCCGGCACCGGGCCGGCCCGGCCGGCACGCACATCGGCGGTAGCGGCCTCGATCGCCCGGATCACCGCGTTCGACTTCGGCGCCAGGGCGAGGTGGATGACCGCTTGGGCGAGTGCCAGCCGCGCCTCCGGCAGCCCGACCAGGTCGAGCGCCTGCCCGGCGGCGACCGCGACGCCCAGCGCCCCGGGATCGGCCATGCCCACGTCCTCGCTGGCCAGAATGATCATGCGGCGGGCGATGAACCGAGGGTCCTCGCCCGCCTCCAGCATCCGGGCAAGGTAATGCAGCGCGGCATCGGCGTCGCCGCCGCGCATCGACTTGATGAACGCGCTGATCACGTCGTAGTGCTGGTCACCGGACCGGTCGTAGCGCACGGCCGCTCGGTTGACGGCCTGCTCTAGCACGTCCACGTCGAGCCGTGCCACCGCCCGGGCATGCCCGTCCCCGTCCGCCTCCCCGGTTGCGGCGAGGTCGGCGAGGAGGGCCTCGGCGCCCGCTTCCAGGACGGTCAACGCGCGGCGGGCGTCCCCGCCGGCGAGGCGGACCACGTGCGCACGGGCCTCGTCGGTCAGTGCCAACCGGCCGGCGTACCCGCGCGGGTCGTGCAGGGCCCGGTCGAGCACGCCGCGGATGTCGTCGTCGGTGAGCGGTTCGAGGGTGAGCAGCAGTGATCGGGACAGCAACGGGCTGACCACGGAGAAGAACGGGTTCTCGGTGGTGGCCGCGACCAGGGTGACCCAGCCGAGCTCCACCGACGGAAGCAGAGCGTCCTGCTGGGTGCGGGTGAAGCGGTGGACCTCGTCGATGAACAGCACGGTCCGCGCGCCGACGGCCGAGCGGGCGGCACGGGCCTCGTCGATGACGGCGCGAACGTCCTTCACCCCTGCCGTCACGGCGGACAACTCCCGGAACCGCCGGCCGGTGGCGCGGGAGACGATGTGGGCCAGGGTGGTCTTCCCCGTCCCGGGCGGCCCCCAGAGGATCACCGAGGTCGTCCCGCCGCCCTCGACCAGCCGGCGCAGGGGGCTGCCCGCGCCGAGCAGGTGGCGCTGGCCGACGACCTCGTCCAGGTGCCGCGGCCGCAGCCGCGCCGCGAGTGGGGCCGGGCCGGCGACCTCGGCGCTGCGCACGTCCCCCGCCGGCGGTGCGGCGTCCTCGCCGAACAGGTCCGCGGTATCGAACAGGCTCACCGGCTCACCGTACGACCGCGACCGGCTCCAGCACGCGCCCGAACCGGACGAGGCGCTCAGCTGGAGCGGGTCTGCGACTCCGAGGTGGGTGGGCGGCTCCAGACGGGGACCGGCGAGGCGGGGCGGCGGTGGCGGCTGCTCTCGCGGGCCACCGTGAACGAACCGGACTCGGTGACGCCGCCCATGGCCGCGAAGATGACCACCGCCAGCACCGAGAAGGCGATCACGCAGACGATCGGGGCGAGGGAGATCGGATCGGTGCCCGCCGTCTCCTGCTCGCCAGCCCCGGCCTGAACCTGGGTGGCGGCCATCGCCGTGTAGTGCATACCGCTGACCGCCGCCGCCATGACCAGGGAGGCGGCGACCACGTGCCGGCCGGTGCGTACCCGGAACGCGATCCACAGCGCCGCGAGTGCCGCGGCCACCGCGATGAGCACGGACAGCACGACGATTCCGTGCCGGTACGTCACGATCCCGCCGACGTGCATCGCGGCCATGCCGGTGTAATGCATCGCGGCAATCCCCAGGCCGGAGACCACGCCGCTGAGCGCGAGCCAGCCGATGCTCTGTTGATGGCGTGCCACGAGGGTGAGTCCCAGCGCCGAGACCGCCACGGCAATCAGCAGCGAGACCCCGGTCAGCGGCAGGCCGTACCGCAGGTCAAGGCCGTCGACGCGATAGCCGATCATCCCGATGAAATGCATGGACCAGATCGCGCCGCCGCCGAGGGAGAGCGCGGCCGCGAGAGTCCAGCGAATCCGGGCTGCGCCCTGCGATAGGGGGATCCTGATCGCGCTCACCAGCGCGGCGAAGGATCCCACTACGGCGAGCCCGATGGACACCACGACGAACAGAACATCCTGGCTCGCATGCTGATGGACGGCCTGCGCGACGATCACATGTTCCCCCTTGAAGCGACCGGAGATCACCACATTTAACATGTGTCCCATCGAAAGCCAAAATTATCCTGAAAGCAACCGACACGTCACACACACCGCTTCGATGACGAAAGCCGAACTATGCGGATCTATCGGGCATGGTCGAGGCAGGCCCCGCCAGGGTGACGGAGGCTGTCGCCCCACGATGTCTCCAGCGGCATCGGGATGGCACGACCGAACCATCCGGGGCCACGGAGCTGCATAGACAACCCGCCACCGGCCCGCCGCCCCGGGTCGAAGACCGCCCTCGGCGGTGGGGTCCGGCCCCGGTCACCCCACGCCCGGCCGGACAACAGCCGGATACGCAACCGACATCCGGGGTGGCCACCAAGCAAAAAAGTTCCCCTGCCGGCTCCGCGCCCGGGTTCCACCGGTGACCCTCGACGGGACGTGCATTTCCGCGAACCCGCAGCCCCCGCGATCCGAGCGACCGGAAAACGGCACCCTACGCCGAGCCGGCCCTTTTCCCTCGACCACGCTCGGATCACAAAGAGCCGTGTCCACGCCTTGACAAGGACCCGATAGCACCCGACCCTCGCGCGCCAGCTGGAACTCTCTACGAGGAGACCACGTTTTCATTTTCGCGGGACAACGCCCTCCCAATGGGGCGCGTGTATGGTTCAGGTAGTCGGTTTATCTTCTCGTGCGGCTCCCACCGCCACCGCGGGTGGGTGGCGGTGGGCGGAGACGAGCGATGCCGGTACATAACCCCGCCGTTCACGGCGTCGGTAAAGAACTTTGGCGGCGATGCCCGACGCCTCCACCGCACGACGTCGACCGGCGGGAATGCGGCCCGAAGGCGCACCTGGCGCACCGGTCCGCACCCATTTCCGTCCCCGGCGGCCGTGGTCACGAGTATCGGTCGGCGACGTACCACGCGTCGGATCGACCGATCGACGACGGCGCCGACCGAGCCCACCCCCGG
>NZ_JAMPTM010000125.1 GCF_025403375.1 Frankia gtarii | reverse complement strand
CGGCAGCCCTGGCCCTGCTCGCCCACGCCACCGCTCCGCAGAAGGCAGCTGCTCCGCAGAAGGCAGCCGCACTGCATCAGTAGCCGTGCCGCAGAAGTAGCCGTGCCGCGCCACGGCGCCGAAACCCACACCCACACCCGCACCGCAGCACCGAGGCTGCCGCATGCCCGAAAACAGTGAAGGAACCATGTCCAAGCGAAACATCACGATCACTATGTCGGCTCTTCTGGCGGCCGCAGCCGCCCTGACGGCGGCTGCGCCGGCCAACGCGCTGCCCGCCGGCGGGCCACTGACAGACGTGCGGGTCGCCACCCACTTCGACCTGTCCGCGGGCCAGATGCCGGAGAACATCACCCTGCTGCCCGACGGCACGGCAGACGTCACCTTCGCCGCCAGCCGCCAGGTAGCTCAGATCACCCCGCGGGGCGTGACACGCATCATGGCGACGCTGCCGGCACCCGCCAACGGGGGAGTCAACACGCCGGTCCTCGGCTTCCCCCTGGCCACCGGCATCGTCCATACCTCGGACGGCACCGCGTACGTGCTGTACGCGACCGGCACGGCCGACCTGACGGGGCTGTGGCGGTTGAGCCCCAGGAAGGCCCCGCAGCGCATCGCCGCACTGCCCGCGGGCGGACTGCCCAACGGGCTCGCACTGGACGGGCACAGCGGACAGCTCTACATCACGGACTCGGTGCCCGGCACCGTGTGGACCGTCCCCGTCACCGGCGGCACACCCACCGCCTGGTCCACCGCCCCCGAACTCGCCTCGACCGGCTTTCTCGGAGCCAACGGCGCGAAGGTACACGGCGGCGCCCTGTGGGTGACCAACCTCGACCGGGGCACTCTCCTGCGCATACCGATCCTCTCCGGAAACCGCGCCGGAGCACCGCAGGTCAGGGCATCAGGCCTGGTCGGTATCGATGATTTCGCCTTCACCGGCCGCGGCGACGACGTCCTCGCCGCTGTCAACGGCCCCAACACGGTCGTGCACATCCACTCCGACGGCACCAGCAGCACCGTTCTGGATGCCACCGACGGACTTCAGAACCCCACCTCCGTCGCGCTGCGCGGCGATGACGTGTACGTGCTCAGCGCCGCCTACACCACGGCCACCGACCCCAATCTGCTGCGCGCTCGCCTGCGCGGCCACGGGTAGGACCCCGCCCGGATGACACGAACACAGGAGCACAGACCATAGCTCGCCCGGCGGGCGCACACGTCGCGGCCGACGTTGGCGGCCTGTGAGCGCGGGGTGAAGTCACCGACGTTGGAGACCGCGACGCGCCTGCTGGCGGCGGCGGGCCTCCGGCTCGACGCCGTGCCGGTGCCCTCGTTCGAGGTCGTGGTGGACGGGCGGGGAGGACCGTTCACCGTGCCGGATCGGCTGTCCCGGCTCCCGATCCGGCAGGCGCTGGCACGGGTACGCCTGCCCGTCCATCTGAACTGGTCCGACCCCGATCGGACCTACGACCTTACGGACCGCGGTCACCCGGCGGACCGCGGCGTCCGGACCCACCAGGCCTGCGGAACGCGTGTTCGATTCGGTTGATGAGGTTGCGTGCCGGGCGTTCACTCGGCATCGCCGCTTGCCAGGAGGCGTATGGAGACCGGGCGGATGGTGATTTCGGGGCACTGAACGAAGATCAAAGGGTTCTTATTGTGGTGCGTTAGGTCCACGAGCTGGCCCACCGTGGTCGCCGATCGTTGATCGGCTTCCCGGTGGGCCGCAATGTTTTCCGGGGGGACGACCCCCCGAACCCCCCGAGCGGGCCTGCCGAGGCACGGACCAGATTCTCCATCCTGGCCACGGTGGGGTTGGGCGGCCCGCGCTACCTCACCATCGGACTGGGCACCGACGAGACGCTGGTCGGCGTCGACGATCACAGCACCTGGGCGTACAGGTTCCCCGTCACCGACGTCGAAGAGTGACCAAGCCTCTTCGACATGATCGTGATTAGGTTGGCCGCGGCTACGGGTTCGTCCGCTGGTAGGTGGTGGTTCGTCCTCTGCCGCCGTGCTGGGCGACCAGTCCTCGGCCGCGCAGGTTGCGGAGGGTCTTGCGAAGGTTCGGTCCGGTCAGGCCGAGTTGTTCGGCGAGTTCGTTGACCGTCCTTCCCTGGCCGGTCAGCGCCTGGTAGACGCGTCGTTCCGCGGCGCTCAGCTCGGGCTCGGCGGACGTCGCGTTCGTGACGGTCGTGGGTTGGTGGAGGACGACGGTGAAGCGGATGCCGCTGTCGACGTAGTGGGCTGGGGGTAGACCGTGGTCGGCGAGTGCTTCGGTGACGGTGGGGATGCCGCTGGCGAGGGCTTCGATGACGCGGGCGTCGGTCTGCGGGGACCGGACGTGCTGGCAGATCGCGACGAGCGTGGCGTTGCGGGCCGAGGCCACGGCGTCGCGGCCGAGCCGGTCGACGGTGATGCCGTACAGGCCGCCGGGATTCGACACGACCAGGCGGTCGCGGCGCAGCCGCACCTCGACGGCGAGGCCGGCGGACCAGTGGTCGAGGTCGCGGTGGACGAGTGCGTTGGCGACCAGTTCACGGAAGGCGACCAGCGGGTAGGCGGGGCGGTCGTGGACGGTGCCGTCGGGCTCGGAGACGATGGCGGTGTCGAAGCTGCGCCGGGCCCACAGCAGTGCCGTGTCGAGCATCCTCGGGATCGACCCGCTGATGGTGACCTGGTTGCGGGCACGCGTCGCGGCGGAGTCGATCGGCAGTGGTTGCGCGGCGGCCTGGATGACGTAGCGGGGGAACCACTGCTGGGGGTGGACACCGAGGGCGAGCAGGCCCGCGACGGTGGGCTGCCCGCCGGCGACCGTGACGCCGCCGCGGCGCAGGAGTTCGGCGTTGTCGGGGAAGCGGCCGAGTCCTGCCGGGTCGCGTTCGCGGACGGTGGCGAGGAAGGCGTCGACGAGTTCGGTGTCGAGGTCGTCGACGGTGGCGTCCTCGACCGGTGCGCGGTCGAACAGCGGCGGCCGGCGGGCGGCCAGGAAGCCTTGTTCCTCCACGTCGGACAGCGCGTAGTCGCCGTCGTAGCCACGCAGGTACGCGGTGCCCGTCGCGGTGACGCGGCACGGTTTGGCCGACCGGTCGCACTCGTGGACCCGGGCGACCACGATCGGAGCGCCGTCCACGACCCCGTCGTCGATCGTGAGACGGACCGGAGGTGTGAACGCCCGAGCCTTCGCGGCCAGATCCTGCTTGAGCGTCTGCGGGTCGCCGAGCCCGACCGGGCGGAACCCGGCCTGCTCGTCGGGACCCAGAATGACCGTCCCGCCGCCGGGCTGGTTCGCCAGAGCACTCAGGATCGCGGTCAGCGAGGCGGGCAACCCGCCGGCGGACTTGACTTCCACCTCGGTGGTGTCGCCTCCCGCCGCCCGCAGGCTGGCGATCATCTCACTCACGTCCCTGGCCCCACCCACATGTAACCACGATCGGGTTACATGTGGCGTGGCGGTTACATTTGACGCCGACAGCCGCCGTGCCAGGATCCAACCACCCGAGGAAGATCTGCTGCGGGGTCCCCGCCGCCGCCGGACGGGCGGTTCGAGTCCCCTCACCCTGTAGCCGATCATTGCGATTAACGGTGACCGGATAGTTCCAGGGTGGCTGCGCTCGCGGCTGGCCTAACGCGGCTTTTTACCGCGTCGGCGTGGTGGGCGGGAGGCGCGGCTACGAGATTTCCTGGCGGAGCCGGAGCTACTTGGCGGTGAGGCTCACGTCGTCGGCGGTGCCGCTGGCGGCCACTTCCTCGTCCTCATCGTCGGCAGAAGCTGCTCCGGCCGGGGCGTCGGCGGTCTTGCGACTTTCGAGAAAGAGGGCGACGAAGCCGCCTACGACGGAGAGCGCGCCGGCGAGGACGCCGGCGACCCGGAGGCCGTCAACGATCTCGTCCAGCGTGGGCCCGGGGACCGCGTTGTAGTCGAGGCCGTGGTTGGCGACCGCAACGAGGGCGGCTAGGCCTACGGCGCCGCCGATCTGCTGGGAGGTGGAGGCCACCACCGAGGCGACGCCCTGTTCCATGGGCGCGACGCCCATGCCGGCCGCCGCAAAGATGGCGGTGAAGCCGACGCCGCCGCCGAGGCCCCACAACACCATGCCGGGCAGCATCGACCAGAACGAGCCATCCGCGGTCATGACCACGCAGACGAGGGCCACCCCGCCGCCGTTGGTCACCAGAGCCCCGCCCAGCGTGGCCCGGATGCCGAACCTGTTGAGCAGGACGGCGGTCATTGGGCCACCGACCATCGAGCACGCGCAGAGGGGAAGGAACGCCAAGCCCGCCTGCGTCGGACTGTAGCCGAGGACGGGCTGGAGGTAGGTGGTGAGCACGTAGTACCCGGTGGCGAGGGTGCCCATGAAGAGGAAGGCGACCGCCATGGTCGTGGCCAGTGTGCGGGTGCGCACCAGCCGCAGCGGGAGGAGACCGTCCGGGGTGCGGGCCTCGGCCACCAGTAGGGCGACGAGGAGCACGCCGCCGATCACCATGCTGCCCAGCGCGCGGACCGAGGTCCAGCCGGACTCCGGGCCGCTTGCCAGGCCGAAGACGATGAGCGAGGAGCCCGCGGTGGCGAGCAGCGCGCCGGGCACGTCGAACGCCTTGACGCCGTGCTGGGGCGGCGCGTCGGTCGGCAGCAGTCGCGGCGCGGACAGCAGGGCGATCAGCGTGAGCGGGACGTTGACGAACAGGACGGACTCCCAGCCCCACCAGTCGGTGAACAGACCGCCCAGCAGGGAGCCGGCGGCAAGGCCGCCGCTGCCGACGGCGCCCCAGACGGCCAGGGCGCGGTTACGCTCGGCTCCTTCGGCGAAACCGCTGTAGATCAGGGTGAGGATGGCGGGGAAGAGCAGCGCTCCGCCGACCCCCTGCACGGCGCGCGCGGTCACAAGCAGCCCGGGTTCGGTGGCGAGCCCGCCGGCGAGGGACGAGACGCCGTAGATGGCCACGGCGAACAGGAAGATCCGGCGTGCCCCCAGCCGGTCGACCGCACGGCCGCCGAACAGCAGCATTCCGCCGAAGCCGACGGCGTAGGCGCTCACCACCCATTGCAGCGACTGGGCCGAGAAGTTGAGATCGGCGCCGATATCGGGCAGCGCCACATAAACGATGTTGTAGTCCAGTGCGATGATGAGCTGGGCAAACGCCAGCAGTGCGAGCCTGTGTCCGGACCGCGCCGGCGACCGAGTCGTTGAATTCATCATGAGATCGTCTGACTCCTACCTGGCAGCGGGGAATGCGGCCCGGGGCACGGCAGGCCCGGGGAATTCCGCATCCGCGGTCCGGCAAACAGGCTGAATATCCGAGGCCGAGTTCTGGCCTGTGCGGATTTCAGGCTGGTTCAGGTTTCTGGCTGGTTCAGAGACCGGTCAGGACTCGGACGCGGTCGGCGGTGGCGCGCCGCCCGACATCGGTCTCCGGTCCCAACGCGTCGAACCCGTGGGGCGCCCCGGGGTGCACGTGCAACTCGATGGAAACACCGGCCACCGAGAGTCGACGTGCATACTCGATGCTCTCGTCACGGAAGATGTCGAGCTCGCCCACTTCGACGTAGGCCGGCGGCAGGCCGGTGAGGTCGTCTGCTCGGGCCGGCGCCGCGTACGGTGAGACGTCGGGCCCGCCGCGCGCCGTGCCGAGCAGTGCGCCCCATCCGGTGATGTTGTCGTCGTGGTTCCAGCCCGCGAACGGTGCGATCGCGGGATCGGGCGTCGTGTTGCGATCGTCGAGCATCGGGTAGATCAGGATCTGCTGGGCGAGCGCGGGGCCGCCTCGGTCGCGCGCCAGGAGGGCCACCGCGGCGGCCAGTCCACCGCCTCCGCTGTCGCCCATGACCGCGATCCGTGCAGGGTCGACCCCGAGTTCGACCGCGTGGTCAGCCAACCACCGCAGCGCCGCGTAACAGTCCTCTACCGGCGTGGGATGGGGGTGCTCGGGGGCGAGGCGGTACTCGACCGACAGCATGGGGACACCGGTGGCTGACACGTATCGGGCGACCCACGGATCGTAGAGACCGACACTGCCGAGGATCATTCCGCCGCCATGGAAGTAGAGGACAGCCGGTCCGGGAACAGATGTGCGCGCGGTATACCAACGCAGGGCGATGGTGGCACCATCATGGGCGTTGATCTCGTGATCTGTGGTCGCCACGCCCTCGGGTGCGGGCAAGGCGGCGATCATTTGTGCCAGCGCCGCTTCAATGTTCATCCGCCGGGTCTTCCAGTCACCCGCAGGCGGGGGCTCGACCGCTGGCACGGCTGCCAGGAACGGCCCTATGACCGCTGCGAGCTGGGGATCGAGTGTGAATGTCATGCTGTTCCTTCCATGGGTGGTCCTGCTGGCCACCGACGTTGCCTTCGAAGAAGGCATGGATCTGGTGAGGGCGCCCGCCGCTGGAAATACTGGCATCGCACCTGTTGCAGCGGCCATGCCTGTTCCGTGGCATCCGAATTGCCGCAAGAACCGGCCTTGCTGACGGGCACCGACCGGGGCCGTCAGGCTGAAACCGAGGCCGACCGACGCCTGGGACTGTGTACAGCCAAGCCTGCCGTGTTGCGGCGGAGACGAGGTAAGGGGCGCGGCGCATAGGATCGCTGACAGCGTTGGTATGGCCTGGCCCACCGACGGTTCGGCTATCACATAGATATATTGGCCCGATCGAACGGTATCTGGCACGTAACCGCAGGCTGAGGGCGACTGCCTCGGAGCATGTTCGGGCCGGGCTATTGGTGGGCGTGCGCGAGCCGTGTACTCCGCGTCTGGATGACGGGAGTGCGATGATTGCTCCTTGGACTGGCGGGCGCTACAGGCGCACCACAGCCGGGGCTGGAGAGTGCCGCACCCGTGGCCGCGATCCCGCTACGCGGATCTCGTTATGGCATTGGCGGTTTCGATCAGAACGTCGTCGAGGGGGGTCGGCTTGAGGTCGAATGTCCGCGCGGCCAGCGAGGCGTCCAGGACGGAGGGCCGCTGGTAGAGGTACTGCATCTCCGGAACCTCCGCCATGATCGGATCGGAGATGGCCAGGTTGTGCAGGTCCAGCGGCGACATATTGGCCAGTTGGGGAACGGGCGCACCGGTCAGATCGGCGAACCGCACCGCTATCTCGCGCACCGAGCCGTCGGAAATGGGAGGCACGTGCCAGGCCCGCCCCCACGCCTGGTCGTCCCTGCTGACGGCGACGAGCATACGGGCCACATCACCGGGGTAGCCCCAGCTGTGCGCCGCGTCCAGGTCCGCCGGGATGTGGACCGGATTGCCGGCCAGCACGGACGGCGCGACCATCAGGTTGAACATCGACACCGATCCGGGGCCAATGAAGTCGCCGGGTCGCACCTCGGCGAAACGGATCCGCCCTTGTTCGTGGGCGGTGATGGCGTCCTGCCACATCTGCGCCCGAACCCGGCCCTTGATGGTGGTTGGAGACATAGGAAGGTCCTCGGTCATCACCCCGAAGACGGGGCCGTACCCGTACGTGTTGCTGAGGTTGATGTAGCGTGCGCCGCTGCGTTCGGCCGCGGCCAGCAGCGCGGCTGCCAGCGCCGGAGTCTCGATCGGCAACATGTTGTAGGCCGGCGATGCACAGTTGAAGAGCGTGACAGCGCCCTGGGCCAGCTCGATCAATAGGGCGGCGTCGCTGGCGTCCGCGGCGATACGTTCGATCAGCGGGTGCTCCGGCCCGCCGCCGCGTCGGCTGAGTATGCGCACGCGGTCACCGGACTCGGCGAGCAGGCGTGCGGTGGCTGTTCCGGAGTGGTTGGCTCCGACGACAACGTGAAGTGACATCGAGATCCATTCATGAGTCACGGGCGATCTGCGGTCGGCCTGGACTTCGACCGTACGTCCCCTGTTGAAGACGGTGAATGGCTTGCGGTCTATATTTCATGTCCTAGCGTCTAGAGAGGCTACGGATAAGGTCTTGATATGGACCTGCTCAGCGACCTGCTCTCCGCCATGCGCACCGGACAGCCATACGCGGGGCGGACCACGTCCCGAGCCCCCTGGGGAGTGCTCTTCCCGGTCGGGGACGTCGCGGCGTGCCACGTGGTCCTGCAAGGCTCGTGCTGGCTCATCCCCCAACACGGCGCCCCGCTGGCGCTCGGCGTCGGCGACGTGGTGTTCACGCCGCACGGAGACGCGCACGCACTCGTCGACCAGCCCGGCAGTCCCACGATCGACTTCCACCCCGAGTCCGGAGACGGGTCGACCATCAGGGAGATGACCATCCCCGGCGTGGGCGCCACCACGGAAATGCTGTGCGCCTCCTACAGCTTCGACCAGGCCCGCCCGCACCCACTGCTCCACGGCCTGCCCCAGGTCGTCCACCTACCCGCCCGGGTCGGACACCATCCCGATCTCCGCGCCGCCGTCGACCTCATGGGCAACGAACTGCGGCAGCCCCGCGCCGGTACGGAGGCCATCGTGCCCGCGCTCATCGACATGCTGCTGCTCTACGTCCTGCGCGCTTGGCTAGAAGAACAGTCCGGACACGCCATGACCGGCTGGGTCATGGCACTGAACGACCCGGCAATCTCAACGGCGCTGCACCACATCCATCGCCACCCCGGGCGCCTGTGGACCGTCGAAGACCTGGCCAGGGAGGCCGGACTGTCACGCGCGGCCTTCGCCAAGCGGTTCGCCACCATCGTCGGTCAGCCCCCGCTGGCGTACCTGACCTGGTGGCGGATGACGACCGCGGCACGACTGCTGCGCGAGTCCAAGGCCCCGCTGAGCGCAGTCGCCGAACGCTGTGGCTACAGCTCGGAATTCGCGTTCGCCAAAGCATTCAAACGTGAGTTCGGCAGTGCGCCCGGCAGGTACCGGCGCCACGGACAGCCCAGCCAAGATCTATTCGAGAACTGAATGGTGGGGCCCGCAAGGACCGATCCCGGTCACCAGGCGGGCCGGAGCCTCCGGAACTACCAGGCCTTCGGAACGCATGTTCGATTCAGTTGTCGATGTCGCCAGCTGGGCGATCACCGGGCATCGTCCCTGGTCAGGACTCGCGAGAAGACCGGGCGGACGGTGATTTCAGGATTCTGAACCAAGATCAAGCGGTTCTTATTGTGGTGCGTTAGGTCCACCACGTCACGGCCATGCGAACCACCTCCGCCTCGCCGAGGTACTTTTGGGCAGCGGAGACCCGCGGACGGCGCCGGTGTGGACGTCTTCCGCGGCAGCGCCGTCGGTGCCAGTGTGGTGGGATTCTTCGTGACGGCGGATCCGGGCAAGCGTGACGTGGAGGTCAAGGTCCTGATCGACTGCACCGTCGACGAGATCGAGCGTGTGCGGCGGCTACTCGACGACCTCTGGCGATAATGGGGATGTGACCGTCGATCTTCGTGACAGCCGGATCGCCGAGGGTCCTCCGAGACCCTCGTCGTCTACCGCCAGCAAATCAACGGCTCAGGACACCAGGTACCCCTATGAGCATCAGGATTCTTGCGTCACGCACGTCGCCAGCCATCGTCTCCTTGCTGGCGACGGTGTTGTTTTCTGCCTGCGGAGAGGACACTGAGGAGGCGTCGGCTGGGCGTCATCTGACCGCCGTCGAGGTGGGGAACCGGGCAACGCCAACCCGGGCTTCAGACCTTGGCCGGATCGAGCTGAGTGGCAGCATCAGGACGGTGCTCGACGCGTCGTGCGTCTCCAGCCCGCCGAACGCGCCGTGTCCGAGCGAGGATCCGCCATCCAGAACTCTCGTGGTGGTCGACGGCAGGGAAGTAGCCGTGGCCGCCAACGGCGACTTCCTGCTGAGCGGCGTTCCTGTTGGTCAGGTCGAGGTCTCGGTCATCTGGCCCGACGGGACGCCGAGGAGCACGACGAAGGTAACGATCGACGGAAAGGATGCCATCCTTTTGCTGACTACTGACGCCGATCGCGCGCCGTTGCGGGCCGAGACTCTCTCCTACGAAGAGCTTCCGCCCGGTGCGCGGCCCGCTACCGACGATTACTGACGTTGAACTCGTGGGGTGATGGGTTACGGGGGTTCAAGGTGGAGGCCGGTCCCGGCCAGGAACCCTCGTAGCAGAGCGGGGCGGTGCTGGATCCGTGTGAGTGCGGTCCGGATGGCTGCGATCAGCTGTTCCACGCGGGTGACGGCGAGGTTGGCCGGCGGCCCGGTCTTCGGACAGGTCCACACCGACTCCACCGGGTTGATCTTGGGAGCGTTGGCGGGAAGCCAGTGCACGCTCAGCCAGTCGGTGTGGTCGTCGATGAACTGCTGGGTGCGTCGGGCGTGATGGCCGGGCAGGTTGTCCCACACCACCACGATCTTCCCGTCGAGCTGGTGGTGGGCTGCGGTCAGGAACCGGGCGATGGACCGCCGTGCGGACACGGTCATGACCGGCATGACCGGGGTGTGGCCGTGGCGGGCCCAGGTCCGTGCCTTCGGGGGTCTCCGTGCCTGGCCGGCCTCGTCGACGAAGCAGATCCAGCCGCCGGTCCCCGCGGTTTTTTTACCTGCGTCCATCCCTCCTGCCGTCAGGTCGCCACCGCCGCCTCGTCACGTTCAGCGGCCCGGTGCGTGGGAGGCTGGGTGGTGTAGTCCATGCGGTGCAGTAGTTTCGCGACACCGGTCAGCGTGTAGGACTGCCCGAACAGCCGGTTGATCAGGATGGCGGCCCGGTTCAGGGTCCAGCGCTGGTCGCCGGTCCAGCCGTGGGCGCCCGGGCCCCGGTCGAGTTCGGCGGCCAGCCGGTCACGTTGCCGGTCATCGAGGCGGCAGTGGGAGGCCGGCCCGGTCGAGCGCAACGCCGCCGGGCCCACGGTCCGCATCCGTCAGGCCGCCGCCGTCGGGGTACCTCATGTGCCGGGTGCTACCCGCGGGATTCCATCATCACCCCACGCATTCAACGTCAGTAGGCGGCGAGAGCGGGTGCGGGGCTGGCCGCGCGCGGGACCGGCATCCAGGGTTTGCCGGCGAGGGCGAGGCGGATGGCGTCGATGGCGGTCAGGCCGTGGTCGCGGGCGGAGACGAGGTAGGAGCGCACGCGTAGGTAGGCGGCGAGGGTGCTGGGTGTGTGCCAGTAGCCCGAGACGGCCTGGTGCCGTTTCGGGAGCCTGATCGCCTGCTCGGCGGGGTTGTTGGTCCAGAGGATCTTGAAGTCGGTGGTGAAGAGCCAGACCTGGTCGGCCTTCGCGGCGAGCCGGCGGGCCAGGACCAGGCCGGGGTGGTTCTTCTCGTCGGTTCAGGGCCGGGACATGTTCGTCAGTTCGCCGACACGGACGTCGGCGTCGTAGCGGGCGCGCAGCGCGTCGATCGTCTCCTGGCCGAGGCGGCTCTTCCCGGCGGCGCGGGCGGTGGCGACCAGCCCGTTCGCCTCGCGGAGCAGGTCGATGAGCCGGCCGGCCCACTTCTCCGACGTTCGGCGCGAGCATCAGCACCGCCCGCAACGTCCGGATGAGGTGCTGGCAGCACAGCTGCACGCCGGCGATGGTGCCAGCCGGCATAGTCGTCCCAGGCCAGGTAGCCGTGCCAGCCGTCGAGGACCTCGGTGCCGGCGATCGCCTCGGACGAGCGCGAGCCGATCGCCGCGTACCAGACGAGCCCGGGGCCCGGGGTCCGGATCGCGAGCAGGTGCGGGCTGCCCGACGGGCCCGGACCCCGGTGTCGGTGGATCTGCCCGGGGCGATCGCGGTCCAGCTCGACGTCACCGATCCGGCCTCGATCGCGGCGGCGGTCGCCGCGACCGGGGATGCGACGGTGCTGATCAACAACGCCGGGATCGCCAACGGGGCGTCGCTGGAGTCGGGGGCGATCGCGGACATCCGGGCGCATATGGACGTGCAGTACTTCGGCACCCTGGAGGTGACGCGGGCGTTCGCGCCGCAGCTGGTGGCGGCCGGGGCCGGGGCCGTGGTCAACATCCTGTCCGCGGCGTCCTGGTTCAGTGAGCCGTCCATCGCACCGTACGCGGCGTCCAAGGCGGCGCAGTGGTCGCTGACCAATGCGCAGCGGATCTGGCTGGCCGGGCAGGGCACCGCGGTCACGGGGGTGCACATCGGGTTGATGGACACGGACATGACCCGCGGGATCGACCTGCCCAAGCTGGACCCGGCGTCCGCCGCGAAGATCACGCTGGACGGCGTGCAGGCCGGGGCGTTCGAGATCCTGGTGGACGAGACCAGCGTGCAGTTGCTGGCCGGGCTGTCCGGTGGGGTGGCGGCGATCTATCCGACTGGCCGGGCCGGGGCCGGATCGGTGGATCACCAACACCGCCCCTGGTGCGCCCGAGACCGCGGTCAGACCTTCAGGAGCGCCTCCGCGACCTTGTCCGGATGCGTCATGGACGGCGAGCGAGACATCGAGGTCTCCGACGAGAACCGCGAGGAGACACTCGCCTATCAGCGGATGATGACGTACATCCAGACGCTTCACGATGCCGAGGACTTCAGCCCGTCTGACCGCGTGCCGATCGGTGGCGGCATCACGGCGCCACCGCCGCCCGTCCCACCGGCGGCCGGCCGCAGGCACGCGTGGGGGTGGCAAACAGGCGACAAGCGTCCCGCGCGCGGAGATCCGTTGTGTCATGGTGTGGTCCCCTCGTGGGGTACCGGCGGAAAGTGGGCGCGACATCGCGCGGGTCAGCGTGCGCCGGACATGGACGACGTGGTGCTGGGGACGCGACCGAGGAGGGGACATGCCGGCAGTCGATCGTGACAGCGTCATCGCCGCGCTGCCCGACTACACCGTCGGTCGGGAACTTGGGATGGGCGGGTACGGCCGGGTGCTCGCCGGGCATCACCATCCGCTCAACCGCGACGTCGCCATCAAGATCCTCTCGCTGCGGGCGGCCCACGGGGAGAGCACGACGGAGGACTTCCGCACCGAGGGCCGCCTGCTGAGCCGGCTTGACCATCCGCACATCGCCCAGGTCTATGACTTCGTCTCGCGCGGCGACGTCCGCCTGCTGGTGATGGAGCTGCTCTCCGGCGGCAGCCTGACCCGCCAGCACCTGTCCGGGCCCGACGCCTGCGCGGTCGGCCTCGCCGTCGCGGACGCGCTCGTGCAGGCGCACGGGCTCGGCGTGCTGCACCGGGACATCAAGCCGGACAACATCCTGTTCACCACCGCCGGCCAGCCCAAGCTGACCGACTTCGGTATCGCCAGGATGTTCGACGACCCGGCGACCGTCGCCCGCGGCGTCATCGGCACCCCCCGGTACATGGCCCCCGAGCAGATCCGCGAGGCCGAGCTCGGCCCGGCGACCGACCTGTACGCCCTCGGTGTGACCCTGTACGAGCTGATGACCGGCGGCCCGCTGTTCCCGCCGGAGCTGTCGGTCCCGGAGCTGCTGCGCCACCACTGCGAGGTGCCGGCGCCGGTTCCCGTCGCCGTGCCCGAGCCGATCGGCCGGGTGGTGCTGCGCGCCCTGGCGAAGGATCCGGCGGCACGGCCCCCGTCCGCCCGCGTCTTCGCCGCCGACCTCGCCGCCGCCGCCCGGGTCGTGTACGGGCCCGGCTGGCTGCACCGCGCCGGCGTCGTCGTTCGGGTCATCGAGGACGCCGGGGATCCCCCGACGGCGACCGCCGCGGGGCCCGCGACCACCGTGGCGGCCGGGGTCACGGCGGATGCCGAACTGACCCGGCGGGTGGGGACACCGATGCCGATGCCGCTGGCGGCGTACGGCCCGGGTGGGTCGGCGGCGGTGCCCTGGTACGGGGCCGAGTCGGGTGACGGCGGCGGCCTCGGCCCGACAGGCGTCCTGGTATCTCCTCCCCAGCCGGGCGGTGCGGGCCCGGACGGTTCGGAATCCGACGGTTCGGAATCCGACGGTTCGGAATCCGACGGGTCGGAATCCGACGGGTCGGAATCCGACGGGTCGGCGGGCGAGGTGTCCCGCGCCGGCACGCCGACGCGCGTGCGCCGCCGATGGCGCCGGCCGGCGGCGGCCGCCACCGGGGTGCTGGCCCTGGTCGCGGCGACGAGCCTCTATCTGACCTGGGGCGGTTCCTCGTCGTCGGTGTCGCGGCCGACCGTCTCCGGACTGCTCCCGACGCCAAGATCACCGCAGGTCACCGGCGATCCGGGGGCCCGGATCCTGCCGGTTGCCGGCACCGGGGCCAAGGGCAGCCCCGTCGACGGCGCGCTCGCGCTGCGGACCAGTCTCGGTGATCCGTTCGGCCTCACCGCCGACGCGTTCGGCAACCTGTACTTCGCCGACTTCGGCAGCAGCCGGGTGATGCGGATCAACGCCGCCGGGGTCATCACGACCGTCGCCGGCACCGGCGTCGCGGGGTTCTCCGGCGACGGTGGCCCGGCCGTCGCCGCCCAACTCAACCAGCCGGCGGGGATCGCGCTGGACAACCGCGGCGACCTCTACATCGCCGACACGTTCAACCACCGCATCCGCCGGGTCGACCCGCGGGGGATCATCACCACCGTCGCCGGGATCAATGACCACTTCATCGTCGGCGACCCCGTCGGTTACTCCGGCGCCGGCGCCGGCGACGGCGGCCCGGCGATCGCGGCCCCGTTGTCCTACCCGACCGCGGTCGCCACGGACGACGCCGGTGACCTGTTCATCGCCGACCAGGGCGAGAACCGGATCCGCAAGGTCGACGCCCACGGCATCATCAGCACCTTCGCCGGGTCCAGCGGCCGGGGTTCGTTCGGCGACGGCGGCCCGGCGACGGATGCCCTGCTCGACCTCCCGTTCGGCGTCGCCGCGGACGCCGCGGGCGACGTCTACATCGCCGACACCGACAACTCCCGCATCCGCCGGGTCGACGCCCACGGCGTCATCACCACCGTCGCCGGTAACAGGCTGCGCGGCTTCGCCGGCGACGGCGGCCCGGCGGTGAAGGCGTCCCTGCAGGACCCCCGCGGCATCGCGGTGGACGCCGCCGGCAACCTCTACATCACCGACCGGGGGAACAGCCGCATCCGCAAGGTCGACACCCGCGGCATCATCACCACTCTCGCCGGCTCCGGCCGCTCCGGCTCCGCTGGGGACGGCGGCCCGGCGGGCAACGCCGAGCTGGGCCGGCCGGACGGCGCAGTCGGCGTCGACCACGAGGGCAACGTGTTCTTCTCCGACCGGGCCACCAGGCGGGTCCGGGTGGTGGTGCCGTCGCATCCTCTCCCCTCGACGCCCGCGTCCACGAGAGGGTGAACGGCCCGTGCCAGTGATCGACCGTGACCGGGTGATCGCCGCCCTGCCCGGCTACACGGTGGGGGAGGAGCTGGGTTCCGGCGGCTACGGGCTGGTCCTCGCCGGCCGGCATCTGGACCTCGGCCGCGACGTCGCCGTCAAGGTGCTGTCGACCGCCGCCGCCGGCCGGCCCGACGTGGCCGCCGGGTTTCGCACCGAGGCCCGGTTGCTGGGCCGGCTCGAACATCCGCACATCGTGCAGATCTACGACTACGTCGACCACGGCGACCTCTGCCTGCTGGTGATGGAGCTGCTCTCCGGCGGCACCCTCACCCGCCAGCAGCTCGGCCAGCAGTCCGCCTGCGCCGTCGCCCTGGCCGTCGCCGACGGGCTCGCCGCCGCCCACGAGGCCGGGGTGCTGCACCGGGACGTGAAACCGGACAACGTCCTGTTCACCGTGACCGGTCAGCCGAAGCTCACCGACTTCGGCATCGCGAAGATCTTCGACGGCACCGCGTCCACCGCCAGCCGGGTGGTGGGCACCGGCCGGTACATGGCCCCCGAGCAGATCCTCGGCGGGCGGCTGAGCCCCGCGACCGACCTGTACTCGCTCGGGGTGCTGCTCTATGAGCAGCTCACCGGGGGGCCGATGTACGGCCCGGGGCTGTCCATCACCGACCTGTTCCGCCACCACCGCGAGGTCATGCCGGCGCCGCCGCCGGGGGTGCCCGAACCGGTGGCCCGGGTGGTGATGCGGGCGCTGGCCAAACAGCCGCAGCAGCGCCAGCCGAACGCCCGGGTCTTCGGCCACGCGCTCGCGCTGGCCGCGCTCCAGGCGTATGGCCGGGACTGGGCCGCCGGCACCGGGATCGTCCTGCACCTGCCCGACGAGCTGCGCGAGCCGACCCGGCATCGCCCACGCCGGTCCCGGATCCCCGCCGGCGCCGGCGGGACCGGGGTCGACTGGTGGGGCTCGGACGGGCCGGGGGAGCACCGTCGCCGGCCGCGCCGGCGGGTCTGGCTCCCGGCCGCCGTCGTCGTCGTGCTGGCCGTCGCCGGCGGGATCACGTTCGCGGCCACCGGCGGCTCCGGAGCCGAACCGCTGCCGGCCTGGGTACCGAGGACGCTGGCGGTCGGGCAGATCGGGGGGGCCGTCGGCACGGGAAACGACGGGTTCTCCGGCGACGGCGGCCCGGCCGCCGGCGCCGGGCTGAACAAGCCGGCCGCGATGGCCGTCGACGCCGCCGGCAACCTCTACATCGTCGACCAGAGCAACCAGCGGGTCCGCCGGGTCGACCGCGACGGCGTCATCACGACCGTGGCCGGCAACGGCATCAGGGGGTTCACCGGCGACGGCGGTCCGGCCATCCGGGCGGAGCTCGCCGATCCCGCGGGCATCGCCGTCGACGCCGCCGGCGACATCTACATCTCCGACCAGGGCAACCAGCGGGTCCGGCGGGTGAACCCGGCCGGAGTGATCATCACCTTCGCCGGCACCGGCGTCAGGGGGTTCTCCGGGGAGAACGACCCGAAGATCGGGGGATTCTCCGGCGACGGTGTGCTCGCCCGGCAGGCCGAGCTCGACGAGCCGAACGCGTTGTGGGTCGACCGGGCCGGCAACGTGTACATCTGCGATGGTACGAACGACCGGATCCGGAAGGTCAACACCGCCGGGGTCATCTCGACGGTCGTCGGTTCCGGCGGAGATGGGTTCGGCGGCGACGGCGGGCCCGCGACCGCCGCCCGGCTGCAATACCCCGAGAGCCTCGCGGTGGACGCAGCGGGCACCATGTACGTGGCCGACCAGGGTAACAACCGGGTGCGTCGGATCGACACCTACGGGATCATCACCACCGTCGCCGGCACCGGCGCCATGGGGTTCTCCGGCGACGGCGGACCGGCCACCAGGGCGGCGATCCACACGATCGGCGCGGGGGTGACGCTCGACGACGCCGGCAACATCTACCTGGCGGACCCCCAGGTCAGCCGGATCCGGCGGATCGACACCCACGGCATCATCACGACCATCGCCGGTACCGGGGTGTCTGGCACCGCGGGGAACGGCCAGCGGGCCCTCGACGCCGCACTCGAGTATCCCGCGCACCTCCTGTTCTACAAGGGCTATCTGTTGGTGTCCGAGGTGAACGGCTCGCGGATCCTGGCCATCGCGCTGGGGCCGGCATCCCAGGTGGCCCACCGCCGATGAGCGTCCGGCGCCGGGCGGCGGGGAAGGGGGGCCGGTGGTAGCCGTCGACCGCGACCGGGTACGGGCCGCACTGCCCGGTTACACCATCGGCGGCCAGCTCGGCACCGGCAGTTCGGGGCTGGTGCTGGCCGGGCACCACCGGGACCTCGACCGGCCGGTCGCGATCAAGGTGCTGTCCACGGCCGCCACCGACCCGGCGGCGGTGGACGCCTTCCGCGCCGAGGCCCAGATGTTGGGCCGGCTGGACCATCCGCACATCGTCCGCATCCACGACTTCGTCGTCCGAGACGACCTGTGCCTGCTGGTGATGGAGCTGCTGCCCGGTGGGCCGGTGGGCCGGCGCCGGCTCAGCCCGCCGGCGGCGTGCGCGGTGGGGCTCGCGGTGGCCCACGCGCTGTCACAGGCCCACCGGTTCGGCATTGCACACCGTGACGTGAAACCGGCCAACATCCTGTTCACCGGCTCCGGCCTGCCGAAGCTCACCGACTTCGGCATCGCGAAGATCCTCGAGGGGACGGCCGGCGAGGCCAGCCGGCTCGCCGGCACCCCCCGCTACATGGCCCCCGAACAGATCCGCCGCGGCTGGCTCAGCCCCGCCACCGACGTCTACGGGCTCGGCGTGGTGCTCCACGAGCTACTGCGCGGCGAGTCGATGTTCCCCCGTGACCTGCCGGTGTCCGAGCTGTTCCGCTGGCATCTGGAGGTCGAGCCGCCACCGCTGCCCGCCGTCCCGCCGGTCCTCGGTGAGGTGGTGGCGCGGGCACTGGCCAAGGATCCCGCTGCGCGCCACCCGACCGGCCTGGACCTCGCCCGCGAGCTGGCTGTGGCGGCCGGCGCCGCATTCGGCCCGCGGTGGCTGCACGACTGCGGCGTCACCGTGCGGGTCGTCGACGATCTCGTGGAGCAGCCGCCGCCCCGGGCCGACCGGCACCTGGCCGGCCCGACCTCTCTCCCGAC
>NZ_JAMPTM010000124.1 GCF_025403375.1 Frankia gtarii | reverse complement strand
GATCTTACGCGGGCGGGGACGTTGCGACAGGCGCCTGGGAACGCGCCGGCGCGAGGGCTGCGCCGCTCGCAGGCCCAGGATGCCCCGACGACGCGGCGGTTGTCCCACGTTCCGCGCGCGCGGACACGGACAGTGTTCCTATATAGCCCGCATCGCCGGAACCGGCCACGCCGTCACCCCCCTCGCCGTGCCGTACGAACGGCCGACCCCGCCACTGCAACGTCACAGGTCCTTAGACGATTTCCACCGGCTCCTCGGTGACCACGCCGTCCACGATCCGGAAGGACCGGAACTCGGTCTGGTCGGACTCCCGGGTGGAGGCCAGCACGTAGTGTGCGCCGGGCTCACCGGCGAGAGAGATGTCCGTGCGGGACGGGAAGGCCTCGGTCGCGGTGTGCGAGTGGTAGATCACGACGGGTTCCTCGTCGCGGTCGTCCATCTCCCGCCAGATCCGCAGCTGCTCCATCGGATCGAAGCGGTAGAAGGTCGGCGAGCGCTCGGCGTTCTCCATGGGAATGAACCGCTCCGGCCGATCCGAACCCGCCGGGCCAGCGACGACCCCGCACGCCTCGTCGGGATGATCACGGCGGGCATGGGCGACGATCGCCTCGTAACAGGCACGGTCGATACGCAGCACTGACCCACCGTACGACGCGGAAGGGGCGGTCTGGGCGGTCCTGGCGACGAGACCGTCCCGGTCGGCCGCAATCGCGGCGGGCGGCCTAGTCCAGCGTCCGGGTCAGCTCGTCGAGCAGCCCGGTCAGAAAGACGTACGTCGCCACCAGCGGGTAGCGAGGATCCTCGGGATCCATGGACTCCAACTCGTCGGTGGAGTCGTCGTCGGTCAGGGCGAGGCGGGTGCCCAGGAACAGCCGCAGGTCGTTCAGAGTGGTCAGCCAGTCCTGGGCGGCGTCCTCGCTGAGGACGAGCGCGACCCCGGGAGCAGGCATGGCGGCCAGGACCCGGCGGGCCGCGTCCCGTTTGCGGGCGAGCAGGTCGTCGGTGCGGCGGCGACGAAAGTCCCCGGAGGCCATCGGGTCGTCCGGGTACGGGTCGGGAAGCAACCGGGCCATCGCCGGGTCCTCCGGTGGCGGCGGGGCGGTGTCACGCAGCCCGACCAACGCCTCCAGCGGATCCTCGACGGGCGGTGGTTCGAGCAGCGCCTCGATCTGACCGACGAGCTGGGACAGCAACGCCGACTCCCACCGCGGCAGCCGCAGTTCGATCCCGGCCCGGGTGCGACGGAAACCGTCAGCAGCCACGACGTCGTGCCCTCCATCACCCCTCGTCCGCGGCACCCGCCCGCGGATCACTGACCGGTCACCGCTCAACGCGGCCGCGGCGGCTCAAACCATTCGCTCGCCGGGTTCCGCGGTGCCACCGCGCCCGGAGAAGGAGCGGCGGGCGCACGGCGAGACCACGGCGGACGGTCGGCAGATGACCACAGCCAGCTTAGTCCAGTCGGCGGAGTGCCCCGCGCGCCGCGCTCGCCGCACTCGGCGCGCTCGGCGCGCTCGGCGCGCTCGGCGCGCTCGGCGCGCTCGGCGCGCTCGGCGCACCGGCTGGCCGACGAGAGCACGGCCACAGCGGCGGTGGCTGTGGGGCCTGGCGCGGCTGCGAGCCGGCGCCCACCGGCCGCTGCGCGCCCTGCGGCGGGTACCCCCGCGGCCGTCCTGCGGGCGCCTTCGGTGGTGACCCCACGTAAGAGGTAGCTCGATCGATCCACCCGGAATCTGGATGATTTTGCGATACAGAAGCTGTTGGACCCGGCACCGAGCGGAGTCATCCGGCGGCCACTCGACGCCCGTCGGCGAAGGCGGGACCGCGATTACCCGGAATATTCCGGGCCAGTTGGTCGAATTTTCGCGGACAGCCGATACACACAGCCCGGATTCATCGTAAGAGGCCAGCCGAACCGAACAGCGACAGGTAATGATTCGTGAAATGAATTACGAATACCGGTTGCCGAACTTTTCGGAACCGTCGCCGCGCGGCTCTCCAGGGCCGATCCGGACGAATCTCGCCCGCGCCTTCACGGCCCACCGAGCACATTGTCGAACCCCCGCTCGAGGCCGGACTGACCGGCCCCCGGCATTCCGTCCTCCCCGGTCAGAATCACGCGCCGACCGCCACCCCGACCGGCCGGCGCGCGCCGGCGCCGCCCGCCGACGGCGGCCGACCTCGCCCCACCCACACCCGATCCAGCTAGCCCTTTGTGGCAACGTTGGCCGGACGGAGTGACCGGGTTGGACGTGCGCGAGCCCCACGCGGCCGCCGCCGCCCGCCAGCCCGGCTTCCGGCCGGCCCGGTCCGCGGCCGGCTCGATACGCGGCCATATTGCGGCCAGATCGTGCCGAGGCTTACGTACGGTTTTACGGCCGAAAACCGCAACCAGATCTCGGCACGATTCCGTGCACAACTGGTCACATAAAGATGCGAAGGATGCCGCGGCCGACGAAGCGCATCGAACCCCGAAGCGCCCGCCTGCCACCCGATCGAGCCCCCTGCGGCCACTGGCCACACAGGACTCGCGCCACACAGGACTCGCGCGGCTAGTCCTGTATCCCCGGCCTGGAGGGCTGGTCAGTCCTGGGCGATCGTCGCCCACAGCCCGTAGGCATGCAGGCGCTCCGCGTCGGCCTCCATCTCCTCCCTGGTGCCGGTGGCGACCGAGGCGCGTCCCTTCTGGTGGACGTCGAGCATCAGCTCGGTGGCCTTCGACCTGCTGTAGCCGAACAACTTCTGGAAGACGTAGGTCACGTACGACATGAGGTTGATCGGATCGTTCCAGACGATCGTGACCCACGGCCGCTCGTCGTCGAGGGCCTCGTCGACTTCCTCGACGTCAAGTGGCGACACGGCGGTGACAGACACGAGGCCTATTGTTACGCCATTCCCGCGCCCTGACCCGCTGCCGGGCACGGTGAGATGCAACGGAGCATGTCACGGTCACGGCGTGCAACGGCGCGGCACGGCGCCGACGGTCAGACCGAGCGACGCAGCAGCGGCGGGTGCAGCGCCGTGGCCAAGCCACGCCGGTACAGCTCGGCCGGCCGGCCGCCGCCGCGCGGGGAGGTGCGCTGGCCCAGTGGGACGACGAACCCGGGCGTGGACAGCACCTTGCGCCGGAAGTTCGGCGGATCCAGCGCGACGCCCCAGGCAGCCTCGTAGACGCGGCGCAGGTCAGCGAGGGTGAATCGGTCCTCGCAGAAGGCGGCGGCCAGCGGGGTGTACTCCAGCTTCGCGCGAGCCCGCTCCACCCCGTCGGCGACGATCCGTGGATGGTCGAGGGCCAGCATGGGGCCGTCCGCGGAGCCCAGGTCCGCCACCGGCCACCACCGCGCACGGGGGCCGTCGGAGCCGGGCGGCGGCGACGGCAGGTTCGGCAACAGGGCGAGGTAGGCGACGCTGACCCGGGGCGCCCGCTGGTCGCGATGCGGGCCACCGTAGGTGCGCAGCTGCTCCAGATGGCCGGTCATCGTCACCCCGGTCTCGGCCCACAACCGGCGCGACGCCGAGGTGTCGAGGTCCTCATCGCCGTCGACGAATCCGCCGGGCAGGGCCCAGGGCGCGTCGAACGGCGGGTCGTCCCGGCGGATCAGCAGGACGCAGAGCCGGCCGCCGCGCAGGGTCAGCAGAACCAGGTCCACGCTGACGGCGACAACCGGCGGCCCGGCGACATCACCGTGAGGCCGCCCGTCGTCGCCGTCATGCGGACCGCGAACCTGATTCGGCGGCGATGCAGGCGGCACCCCTCCAGTCTGGCCATGCCCACCTCACCGCACACGGCCCCCTCCCCGTAGCGGCTTCGCGGTGACCCAGGACAGGTCCGACGCGGGACGGGTCACACGCGAGTGGTGTGCACCACGGGCAGGCACGGTTGACCGAAACGCACGTCCCGCGCCGTCGGGGGCAGCGCGGCGAAGGCCCGGCCGTGGTGCTCCCGGGCCCGCCTCGTGCCGGTGGGGCCGACCAGATCGGCGTCGACCGGTTCGCCGCCCACGACGATCGGCCGGAGCAGCTCACGGTCTCGGGCCCCGCCGGATCGCAACCCGGAGTCGGCCGCCACCGGCAGGAGGGCGGCGGCGAAGGTCGTGGCGGCGGAGGGGGCGCCGGCTGCCGGGGCCGCGGCGGTCACAGCAGCGGCGGGAGCGGCGGGAACGGCGGGAACGGCGGCCGCATAGGCGGGGAGGACGACGTCGGCCACCGCGCGGCCGCTGGGGTCGTGGCGGCGCACCACGCGCTTACGTCCCCCGCGACTGGTCTTGCCCACCGATTTCTTGGCCACGGCGATGCCATCGACCTCGACGAGTTTGTAGACGAACCCGGCGGTTGGCGCCCCGGACCCGGTGACCAGGCTGGTCCCGACGCCATAGCCGTCCACGGGCGCCTGCGCCAACCGGGCGATGGCGTGCTCGTCGAGGTCCCCGGTGACGATGATCCTGGTGTCGGTGGCACCGAGCCCGTCGAGTTGAGCGCGGGCCGCCGTCGCCTGGGCGCCGAGGTCGCCGCTGTCGATCCGGATGGCGCCGAGCTGCGGCCCGGCGGCCGCGACCGCGGCGGCGATGCCCTCGGCGACATCGTAGGTGTCGACAAGCAGCGTCGTGTCGCAGCCCAGCGCGGCCACCTGGGCGGCGAACGCCGCAGCTTCGGTGGGGTGGACGAGGGTGAACGCGTGCGCGCTGGTCCCCACGCTGGGCACGGCATAGGTCCGGGCCGCCTCCAGGTTGGAGCTGGCCGCGAAGCCCGCCAGATAGGCCGCCCGCGCGGCCGCCACGGCCGCGGCCTCGTGGGTACGCCGCGAGCCCATCTCCAGGCAGGGCCGCCCGCCGGCCGCGGCGACCATGCGGGCGGCGGCCGCGGCGATCGCGCTGTCGTGGTTGAGGATCGACAGCACGAGCGTCTCCAACAGCACCGACTCGGCGAACGTCCCTTCGACGGCGAGAACCGGCGTGCCGGGGAAGAACGGCTCGCCCTCGGCGAAGGCACGGATGTCGCCGCGGAAGCGGTAGTCCGCCAGCCAGGCGGCGGTGTCGTCGTCGACCGCACCGGCGGCGCGCAGCGCGGCGAGCTCTGGCGGGGCGAAGCGGAAGGCCGCCAGGGCTTCGAGTAGCCGGCCGGTGCCGGCGAACACACCGAAACGGCGGCCGGGCGGCAGCGAACGGGTGAAGACCTCGAAGACCACATGACGGTTCGCCGCCCCGGAGCGGAGCGCCGCCCGCAGCATGGTCAACTCATAGTGATCGGTCATAAGTGCCGTGGACATCCGGAACAGGCTAGGGACGAGCCCGCTCAGATGCGCGTCTGGCGACATCCCGCGGGCGGCGGAAGGGGATGGGTTCGCCGTGCCGGGGGGGTGTTGATCCGGCGGTGGGGCGGACGCAATCCTGCATGATGTCCCTCACACCTTGCCGCCCCCCCACCAGCCGCGACCGGAGTACCTCGACGTGACGACGCCCGCGACCGACCTCGCGCCGGCTGAGTGCGCGCCGCGGATGACGCGGTTCTCGGCCGATCGGCGGCAATTCGACAGGACCTGTGTAGTCACCCAACGCCGTCATGCGATCGTCTTGAGCGTGGACCACAGTAATGCCGGCATCTTCATCGTCGTGGTCGGCGGCGCGTTGCTCGCACTGCTCGTGCTCGGCGGCCGAGCCGGTCGGAGCATCGCCCGCGACGTGTGGAGCCGCATCGGCTTCTTCCGTTGGATACTCGTCGCGATCATTGTCGTGGTAGTCCTCGATCTGTCCGACGGGTTACCCAACCAATGAACGCCACGATGGCAGGAACAGCACTGCATAACGCAAGGCAGCGAAGACGTTGCAGGACGCCACCGGACCACCTCCGTACGGGGTGGTCGATTTATGTCACTGCGCTCGCAGATGCCCGACTCGTTATGCTCACTTCGCGTAACACGATTGTCGGACGAGAGGACAGCGGGTGACTGGTCACACCTGGCTCTGGACGCCACCGCGGGCCACTCCAGCCAGCGTCGGCGTCGGCCAGCTCCTGAGGGCTTACCGGCAGGCCCACGGTCTGACACAGCAGCAACTGGCCGATCGGCTGGGTTTCGACCAGTCGTACGTGTCAAAGGTGGAAAGCGGCCGCCGGGCCATCCACGACATCTCGACGCTGCGCCACATCGCCCGCAACCTCGCGCTGTCCCCGGAGGACGTGGGCCTGGCGCCCGGCGCGATGGCGGACCGCAGGCGGGACAGCAGCCCACGCAGTCCCGCGGCCGAGCAGGTCGCCGCCAGCCAGCGTGCCTGGCGGCTGACCCGAGACCACCTCAACCACCATCGGATCAGCCTCGCCCGGGCCGCGGTGCGGCTCTACCCGGAGACCGACCGGCTCGGCAGCGGCCTGCTGGCCCGTCCGGGCTGGGTCTGGGACCGGCCGGTGGACATCGACGAAGTCGCCCTGCGTTGGCAGGACAAGGTCGAACCGCCGCTGATCCGCGGAGACGAGCCGGAGACGGCCGGCAGCCGCCCGCTGCTCGACGGCGGCAGCGCGCAGACCCGGTACCAGCGTTACACCCGGGCGATGCGCGACCTCGACCGGCCGACGCTGTTCGAGAACCGGCTGAGCTTCCGGCTGCTGGACATCGCCGGCGATGGCACGGCGCCGGTGACGGCGGACAACCGTCCGACGCTGAACTTCGGGCATACGACCTACTTCGACGCCGTCGACGTGTGCGAGACGGTGGCGCACGAGGCGGCCGCCGCGATGGCCGGCACCGGGCTGTCCTGGCCCGCGCTGCCGTTCCGGGCGCGCATCGGCAACCCGTTCGACTTCGGTCGCCGGGTGGCCCTGCCTTCGATCAACACCCTGACGATCCGGCACGATCGGGGCGGCCAGGCAAGTTTCTTCCTGCACCGGCGCAGCGCGGGCTCCGTGGCGACCGCGGGCGGGGTCTACCACGTGATCCCTGCCGGGGTGTTCCAGCCGTCGGGGATCACCGCGTTCCACCACGAGGCCGACTTCGACCTGTGGCGCAACATCATGCGGGAGCTCAGCGAGGAGCTGCTCGGCAACCCCGAGCACGACGGCAGTTCGTCCAGCCCGATCGACTACGACACCGATGAGCCGTTCCGCTCCTTCGAGCAGGCTCGGCGCGCCGGCTCGGTGCGGGTGTCGTACTTCGGCATCGGCCTCGACGCGTTGACCTTGTTCGGCGAGATACTCACCGTCGTGGTTATCGATGCGGATGCCTTCGACAAGCTGTTCGGCGGCATGGTCCAGAGCAACGCCGAGGGTTCCGTCGTCACGGCCGGGCCCAACCGAGCGGTGACCGAGGGCATCCCGTTCACCCACACCTCGCTGCGTCGCCTCGTCGACACCGAGCCCATCGCTCCGTCGGCGGCGGCCTGCCTCGAGCTCGCCTGGCGCCACCGCGAGACGCTGCTGCCCGGCGTGCGCGCGCGGACGGCGTCCTGACCCGGGACATGCGCGTTCTGGTCACCGGTGCGTCCGGATTCATCGGCGGAGTGGTCACGGACGCCCTCGCCGCCGACGGCCACGCGGTGACCGCGATGGTGCGCGACCACTCCTCGGCGCCGGCCTTCGCGCCCGGCGTCGAGGTGGTGGCCGCGGACCTGCTCGACCTGCGGCAGCTCACCACCGCCGGGGTGGATCAAGGCTTCGACGGGGTGTGCCATCTCGCGGCCCTGACCCGGGTCCGGGAGTCGCGGATGGCCCCCCTGCGCTATTTCCAGGCCAACCTGACGGGCACCGTCAACCTGCTCACGGCGCTGGAGATCGGCACGGAACGGACCGGGGTCGCGCCCGCGTTCGTGTTCGGCTCCAGCTGCGCCGTCTACGGCGACGTCGATCTGACCGGCGTCCCGGAGAGCCGACCGCCGGACCCGTCCAACCCCTACGGCGCGTCCAAACTCGCCGCCGAGCGCCTGCTGAGCCACCAGGCCGGCACCGGTCTGATCGGCGCGGTCATCCTGCGCTCGTTCAATGTCGCCGGCGCCGTCGCCGGGCGCTTCGACCGGGACGACAGCCGGATCATCCCGGCCGCGATCGCGGTGGCGAGCGGGCGCCGCGACGTCTTCCGCGTCAACGGAGACGGGCGCGCGCTGCGGGAGTACGTCCACGTCGGGGACATGGCCGCCGCCTACCACGCCGCGCTGACGGCGGCCACGCCGGGACGCTGCTCGGTGTTCAACGTGGGCAGCGGCATCGGGGTGAGCATCGCCGACGTGCTGGCGGCCGTCGGCCGGGCCAGCGGGCGCCCGGTGCGCCGCATCCACTGCCCGCCCGTCCCCGAGCCCAAGGCGCTCATCGGGGACAGCCGGCGGATCCGCACCGAGCTGGGCTGGAGCTCGCCCCAGTCGGGCATCGACCAGATCGTCACCGACGCCTGGCGGTTCGGCCGGGCCTCCGGCGGGACCGGGGTGCCACCGCGGCAGCGCAACGTCCCGATCATCACCTGACGCCTCCGACACCGGCTCAAACCGGACGTCCCCCGGGGCTACCGCCTACCGTGCACACCCCGTAACCTGTAGCGAAGTACGATCTCTGGGCTCTGGACCAGCGCCTCCGGCGCTGGCAACCTGGGGCATCAGCCCGGACGATCAGATCCGGCGAACGGTCGGACCAACCCGGTCCGTTCGGCCGGCAGGCAGTTTCGACCCGCGGGACGAAGTGATCATGACAGGCTTTCCCGACCCCGAAGGGCTGGCTGTGATGGTGGCGGACCGACACCTGGGCCCACGGCCCTGCCACGTCTACGACTACGACGGCGCCTACCTGGGCTCGTTCACGAGCTGGTCGGCGGCGCATGAGTGGGCCCACCTGCAGGCCGCGATGGGTGGCGTCCCCGGGCCGCTCGAGGTGGAGGATCGGCAGCTCGGGCAGCGCCGACGCGTCTGGGTGGACCGCTGCGCGGACCTGCTCGCGGCAGCCGAGACGCCGGCCGGAGCCCACGCCTCCTGGGCCGTCGGGTCCGCAGCCGACCACGCCGGGTCTCCCACCGACGACCATGCCTCGGTCATCGCGCCGCTCGGCGCCGCGGTGCTCTGCGACGTCCTCGACGCCCCCACCGTCATTCCCGCGCAGCCCCGCCGGTCGGACTGATCCGCCCAGGCCGCGGGTCAGGCGGACGGGCCAGCGCCCCCCGCGCGGCGACCGCTTCCGCAATCCGGACCCCGGAATCTCCGCCGATGGCCCGAAGGGGCAACTTTCCCGCACGAGAAACCCAACACATCGGCATCGCCAACGGATGCGAGGGCCGGGCGGCGGGCGGCGCCGACCGGCGCGAATCCGGCGCAGGCGCCGGGACGGGCAGCGGCCGACCCTCGGGCCCGCCCCGACCCGCGGCCCTCCGGCCTGGGCGAATCGGGCTGCGCCCGCCTGCCCCACGGCCCGGACGGGACGCCACACCGGCGGATCCGGGCGCCGGCCTGCGCCGGGAGCGCCGCCCGCCGGAGCCGGTTCGCGGGCTCGGGCCGACCGGCAGCGGCGAACCGATCGTCCTGGGGTCGACGGGCGCCGGCATAAGCCCCAGACTGTCCGTAGGCGGACATACCTGACCGCCCTCGTGGACGTTGGCCTATCCTCGTATACCGAATGCGAGGAAGCCTCCCGTGCCGCCGGAGCTCGCCGGGAACATCCGTGGGCCACCCGACAGAGCACCTGTTCAGCTCCGAGCACTAATCTGACGTCTGTCGTGACCCGGATCATCGACCGGGCCGGGCGCCAGGCGGGACACCGCGCCCGAACGACCGATGACGAGACGCTCCATGGGGGAGACGAAAGTGGACGAGCAGACCGCTGGGACCGGTAATCCGCGGCCCACGTCGCGCCTGGTGGTCGACGTGGTCCGGGCGCTGCGCGGATGGGTGGTGGCGGCGGCCGGCGGCGTTCTGCTTCTCGGCTGCTACCTGGGCGTCTCCAAGGAGACAGATGTCGCGCTACAGCTACCGTACGTGGTATCCGGCGGTTTCGGCGGGTTGGCGCTAGTCCTGATCGGCAGCGCGCTGCTGGTCGCCGACCGCTTCGAGGCGGCCCAGGCCGCGCAGGCCCGCACCGTCGGCCAGGTCGACGACCTGCACTCGCTGATCATCGCTGCCGCCACCACCGGCGCGGAAGCCGGCGGCGGGGCACCCACCACCTCGACCCAGGCGTCCTACCAGCAGCAGCCCGCCGCCCCGCCGCAGAATTCCTACTTCAACTCGACCGGCGACGCCGTGGCGGGTGGGCCCGCGCACCCGGCGGGAATCAGCGCCCCCGGCCCGCGCGCCTGACCCGCCGGCGTCTCCCCGCGTTGCGACGGCGCCTCGGAAGGCGAGCGTTCCCGTGATCAGATCTGACCCGACCGGCGACGGCGGACGCCGAGAGGGTGGCCGATGACCAGCATTGACCTGGCGCTGGCCGGCGTCTCACTGGGCGCGATCGCCGCCCTGTCCGGCATCGGCCTGCTGGTCACCTATCGCACCAACGGCGTACTCAACCTCGCTCAGGGCGGGATCGCCACCCTGGTGGCCTACGTCTTCCGCGAGATGGTCGTCGAGTGGAACCTGCCGATCTGGCTGGCCGCCGTGTTCTCCCTCGCCGTGGTGTCCCCCGGCATCGGTCTGCTGCTCGAACGGCTCGTGTTCCGGCCGCTGGCTCGCCGCCGGGCGTCCGCTGCCGAGTCCCTCGTCGCCAGCCTCGGCGTGCTGGTCCTGAGCCTCGGCATCACCGCGGGCATCTGGGGGCTGGGGTCGCGCAGCGACGCGCCCAGCATCTTCCCGAACTCGTCGGTCCGGCTGTTCGGTGACACCCGGATCGGGGTCGACGCCCTGGCCGAACTGGTCATGGTCATCGTGTTCGCCGGGGTCATCGGGCTCATCGCCGCCCGGACCGCCTTCGGCCGCCAGATCCGGGCCGTCGTCGACGACCGGCAGCTCGCCGAGCTGTCGGGCGTGCCCGCCGACAAGGTCGCGGCCGCCGGCTGGGCCGCCGGCACCACGATGGCGGGGCTGACCGGCATCCTGCTCGCCCCCCGCTTCCAGCTCACCCCCTACGGCCTGACCCTGCTGGTCCTGGAGACCTTCGCGGTGGTCGTGGCCGCCCGACTGTCGAGCATGCCGGTCGCGGTCCTCACCGCGCTGGGAATCGCGATCCTGCAGAGCGAGCTCAAGCAGTTCACCCTGCACGGCGACGCCGGCCAGATCCTGACCGTGCTCCAGTCGAACCTGTTCATCGTCGCCCTGCTGGTCCTGCTGCTGGCCGTCCCGAAACTGCGGGAGCTGGGTTCGGGCGACTCCGGCGCGACGGCGAGCTTCTCCAGCCGCGGTGCGCCGCCGTCCGGACGGGTCAGCGGGGTCCGGCTCCGTCAGGACTATCTCGGCAAGCTGGGCGGTGGGGCGCTGCTGCTCGCGCCGCTCACCTTCGCACCCTCCGATCTGCGCTCGGCGTTCATGGTGCCGGCGCTGGCCCTGATCTTCCTGTCGATGGTGATCGTCACCGGCTACAGCGGGCAGCTCTCCCTCGGGGCCGCCGGCTTCGCGGGCCTCGGCGCGCTGCTGTCGCTCAAACTCGCCAACGGCGACCTGTTCGGCCTGCCGGCGATGCCGGGAATCGTGTCGATGTTCGTCGGTGCGCTGTTCGTCGCCCCGATCGGCCTGATCACCGGCTATCCGGCGATCCGGCGCCGCGGGCTGACGCTGGCCCTGACCACCTTCGCCGTCGGCGCGGTCGTGAGCCGGTTCGTCTTCGAGCAGCCCACCTTCGCCACCGGGCTGTACCTGGACCCGCTGTCGCTGTTCGGCTGGGAGCTGTCCGAGAAGGCCTTCTACGTCTTCGAGCTGATCTGCCTGGGCATCGGCCTGCTGGTGGTGCGCAACCTGCACCACGGCCGGCTCGGCCGGGCCCTGCTCGCCCTGCGCGACCACTCCGAGGGCGCGGCCGCGGTCGGCGTCGACGTGCGCAACCTCAAACTGCTGGCGTTCACCGTCTCCTCCGTCGTCGCCGGGCTCGGCGGGGCACTGCTCGTGCACAGCAGCTACTCGTTCTCCGCCGACGACTTCGCCCCGCTACAGAGCCTGCTGTGGTTCACCGCGGTCGTCGTGTTCGGCGCGGACAGCGCGGCCGGCGCGATCGTGGCCGCCGCCTTCATGGTCACGATCGACGTGCTGGCCCCGGCCGGGTCGTCGACGCTGGCCATCGGCATCCTGGCGCTCGCCCTGGGGTGGATGCCCGGCGGACTCGCCTCGGCCGTTCGCGGCGGGCTCCGGCTACTCGCCCAGTACCTCGCCGACAGCTTCGTCGACCCCAACCAGCGCGCCCCCCGGCCGGTGCCCGTGCGCATCTCCGCGGTGGGTCACCTGCCGGCCACCACCGGCATCACCGGCCTCACCGGCATCCCCGGGATCGGCTCGACCCTGGGCGCGGCCCGCGCCGGGCACTATGCCCGCTGGCCGCTGTCCGGTAGCCAGGACGGGCTGCCCGCGGACGCCCCGCGGCTCACGCCGTTCGGCGCCAGCCTGGTGGCGATGGTCCAGCAGTACACCGCCGCCCAGACCGCGGGGGCCCGCCGGCGGCAGGCCACCGACCCGGACGGCGCCCCGCGCCCGACGGTGCCGCGGCCGGCTGGCCCGACGCCCACCGGCGCCGGGGCCGGGGCCCACCCAGCCGAGGGAGGCCGGGCATGAGCCGGCACGTGCTCCAGGCCGTGGGCCTGGTCCGTCGCTACGGCGGCCTGACCGCGGTCGACCACGTCGACCTCGTCGCCCCACCGGGCATGATCACCGGCCTCATCGGGCCGAACGGCGCCGGCAAGTCGACGCTGTTCAGCCTGCTCACCGGCGTCGAGCAACCCGACGAGGGCAAGGTCGTCCTCGGCAGCACGGACATCACCAAGATGCGCCCGGACATCCGCTCCCGACGTGGCCTGGTGCAGACCTTCCAGGTCCCCTCGCTGTTCCCCACCCTCACCGTCGCGGACAACCTGCTCGTCGGTGCGGAGAACCGGCGCCGGGACTACGCCGGCGGCCTGCTGGGCCTGTCCGCACAGGGCCGGGGTCGAATCAGCCACAGCGCTGAGCGCGTGCTCGAACGGCTGGGTCTGGCCCCGAAGGGACCGGTCACCCAGATCGTCGAGGAGGTCCTGGACTCCCTCGGCCTGTCCGATGTGCGCGACACGATCGCCGGGACGCTGCCCACCGGGGCGCTGCGGCTGGTGGAGTTCGCCCGGGCGCTGTGCGCGCGCCCGGACATCCTGCTGCTCGACGAGCCCGCCAGCGGCCTGGACAGCGAGGAGACCGCCAAGCTGTCGCAGCTGCTGCGGCGGACCGCCGCCGACGGGGTCGGCATCGTCATCGTCGATCACGACGTCGACCTCGTCTTCTCCGTCGTCGACCAGGTGTATGCGATGGTGGGCGGCCGGGTCGTCGCGTCCGGCGACCCGGAGACGGTCCGCAACGACCCGACCGTGCGGTCGGTGTACCTGGCGCAGGCACCCCTCGCCGCGGCGGGGCACTCCGGGGAGGCACGTTGACGACGGCGACCGCCGAGCTCGCACTGACGGGAGCCCGCGCCGGCTACGGCACGGTCGAGGTCCTGCACGGCCTCGACCTCGCCATCCCGGCCGGGAAGGTGACCGCCCTGCTGGGGGCGAACGGCGCGGGCAAGTCCACCACGCTGCGGGTACTGGCGGGGCTGATCCCGTTGCGGGCGGGCGCCCTGGCCTGGCGCGGCGAGGACATCACCCGGCTGTCCACCGTGGACCGGGCGCGGCGCGGCCTGATGCTGGTGCCGGACGAACGGGCCGTGTTCGCCACCCTGTCGGTCCGGGACAACCTGCAGATCATCGCCGAGACGAGCGGGCATCCCGACATCACCCCGGCGCTGGAGTCCTTCCCCCGGCTGCGTGAGCGGCTCACCCAGCGGGCCGGTTCGATGTCCGGCGGCGAGCGCCGGATGCTGGCACTGGCCAGGGCCCTGCTCGCCCGCCCGTCGGTGCTCATGGTCGACGAGCTGTCACTCGGCCTGTCGCCGAAGGTCGCCGCGGACCTGTTCGGCTGGCTGGCGACCGTGGCCGCCTCCGGCACCACGGTCCTGCTCGCCGACCAGTACACCGAGCAGGCACTGGCCATGGCCGACCAGGTCTACGTCCTGCACCGGGGAGAACGGTCCTTCGCCGGCACGCCCGCCGAGTTCGCCGGCCGCGCGGCTACCGGCGCCGCCTCCTCCGCCTAATGGGAGCTACCGGGTCGGCATAGCGCAGGCTCGAGGCCGGTCTGCTGCGGCACCGGTCTGCTGCGGCCCGCTGAATGCCCTGCAACGAGGCGGGCCCCGGCCGGGAATCACCCGCGGGTACGGGGATTCCGGCCGGGGCCCGAATCTTCTCGGCGGCCACCGCCGCCAGCCGTCAGCCTGCCGAGTAGCCCAGGTTCGGGACGGTAAAGCAGTTCGTGTTCATGTCCTTGACCTGGCTTTCCCAGCCGCCCTTGCCGCCGTTCGCCGAGTCCTTCCAGCGGGCGACGTTCAGGCAGTTCTTATCCTGTGCGGGCGGTTGCGCAGCCTTCGTGAAGTTGCGGCCGGTCGGAATGAGCAGCCCGTGGCCGTCGTAGTCCTTGCCACTGTTCATGTACGCCTCGACGCACGAGCGGGTCACGTTCGCGCCGCAGGACCGGATCGCGTCGGTCAGCCACTGGGCCGCGGCGTAGCCCTCCAGGGTCCACAGGTTCTCCTTGGCCACCCGGTCGGGCGCCGCCGCCTGAAGATCCTTCTGGAACTGCGCCACCGCGGGGATCGAGGTGTCCTGGTAGTTGGCCGAGCCGCTGGTCGCGTAGATCGTGCTCCGGCAGGTCGGCGACGCGCTGTAGAGCTGGCCGACGTTGTTCGCCCAGCCCTGCGGCGTGGTCACCTTGGCCTGCAGCGGCATCTTCTGGCTCTCGATGGAGTTGCACAGCCGCGCGTTGCCGCCGTCGTCCATCGCGTCGAAGACGATCTGCACGCCGCGCCGCTTGAGGTCGAGCACCGCGGAGTCCCAGTTCGGGGCCCCGAGATTGATCTCCTCCTCGACGACGTTGTAGCCCTCCTTGCGCAGGCCGTCGGCGATCGACTTGGCGTAGCGCTGCGACTGGGCGACGTTGTAGTACACGACCCCGGCCGTGTTGGTGCGCAGATTCTGCTTGAACCAGCGGTAGATCTCCGTCCCCGCATACAGCGTGCCGTTGTAGCCGGGGCGGTCACCGTTGCGCGGGTAGTAGCTACCGTAGATCGAGTACAGGTGCGGGTACTGGTCGTACTCGGTGCCGACGGGCTGGCCACCGATGTCGGGCACGCTCTTCGAGTTGATGTACTGCGCACCCGCGTAACTGAAGGCGGTCACACCGGCGAGCGCGAAGACCTTCTCGTCGTCGACGAGTTTGTGCGCGCAGCTGACGTTGCCGTCGGGGCTGCCCTTGTCGTCGCACTCGGCGAGGTTCACGCTACGACCGTTCACGCCGCCGGCCGCGTTGAGCGCCTTGAAGTAGGCCCTCGCCCCGTATAGCGATGCGGAGAACGTGTCTGGACCAAAGCCGCTGCTCAGGCCGGCAATCGTACCGATTTTTATCTCGGTAGGTGTGACCCCGACGTCGGAGGCGGTGTTGTTCGACGCACCGGCCTGCGTGCTGGCGGCCGTGGTCGGCTCAGTGCTGCCCGCCCGGCTGCCGCAGGCGACGAGCGCCAGCGACGACAGCGCAACGACGGCGACGAGCGATTTCGCCCGCATGGACATGCTCTCCCCAGGTAGATCGGTGACGCTCGAACGGTACGGCCGGATCGACGCCCTCGATACGTCAGGCTGACGACAGCCAACCAGCCGCCGCCGACCACGTACCGTTACATCAGCCGGCGTTGCGTACAAACATGCGGCGCCACCAGCTTCGACGCACCGCAGGCGCGCTCACGCGCTCCACCGGTGCCTCCTCCGCGGCCGGGGAGCTCTCCCCGGCCACGCCTTGATCGCCCTCCCCGTGACCCGTTCCCGCGCCCTCGGCCGGCGCGACAGCGCTGTCGGTGGCCGATTCCGCGGAAGGGAGAACATCGGTCCCCGTCCGGTCGCCGTCCCCGCCGCTGGCCGCAGCCGCCGCGGGGACCGCCTCCGTCCCGAAAGGCTCGGCTACCGTACCGCCCGGCAGGTCCGCCGATGGCGTGGCATCGCCCGAGGCCTTCGCCGGCCCCGGCGGGATCGTGCTCCCCAACCGGGCCATCGCCTCGTCGAGGGCGGCCAGGACCTGCCCGAGTGTCGCCACCGAATCTTCTGCCCCGACGGGCGCGGGGGTCGTCTCGGCCACAATCACAGCCGCAGCCGGTTCCGCGGGCACCGCCACGATCGGCGCCAGCGCCCCCACCGACACCAGCTCCGCGGTCGGCTCAGGCCCCGCGGCCGGCTCGGATTCGATGGCTGACACAGACTCCGCGGCCGGCTCAGGCCCCGCGGCCGGCTCAGATTCGATGGCTGACACAGGCTCCGCGGGAAGAATCGGCGCGGATTCCACGACCGACACCGGCTCGACGACCGACACCGGCTTCAGGGCCGGCTCCGTGTCCCCTGTCGGCTCGATCTCCGCCGCTGGCGCGTCGTCGGCGATCTGCGCTTCGGCCAGGACCGGCTCGGGAGCCGGTTCCACGGCGGCAGCCGGTTCCACGGCGGCAGCCGGTTCCACGGCGGCGAGGGCGCTCGCGGCAACCAGACTCACCGGCGCCGGATCGGCTGGGACGGAACCGGCCGGGATGTCGGGGGTCGCGACGGCCGCCTCCGGCAGCCGATTGAGGATGCGGCCGCCAGCGCCCTGCGCGCGCAGCAGCTGTCCCGTCTGCGCAAGTCGCCGGCAGACCTGGTTCACCGTGCCCCGGCTCGCCCCGGTCGCCGCGGCCAGCCTGCCGTCGTCCAATCCCTCGGGAGCCTTGGCGAGCTGGTCGAGTATCCGCTCAGCAACAGTAGCCACAAAGCGGACGCTATACGCCAACTGCCATTCGGTGACAAGCGGGGTCGCCTCACGCGGTAATCGTGTCCATACCGCTGCCGTTGGCATCCGCAATGCTGGTCGTACCTGCTCTCAGCCCCGCTCGACACATCCCCATCTGAGCGGATCCGCGCGCGACACGGCGAACCGACCGGCCGCCCGACCACCGCCGCCTGCCGATGCCGCGGCGCCTGAGGGAAACCGCTGTAACCGACGTTGTCTGCGCCGGACGGGGATGCCCGAGGGCAGGAGTAGGAACCTCCCCCGCCACGCGGGGTACGTCACCGTCAATGACTTATCGACTACAGATAGCTATATTTCGCCGAGGAGTCACCGCGTGACCAAGGCCCAAATCCACCCGGCCGGACTGCCGGGCGGCCGTGGCCGTCCGGCCCGCCGAACACGGGATGGGGGGACCGGATGAGCCGCCCGGAGCCGCGACAGACGGTGGCATCGGCGTTCGACCCACGCCGCGACAGTTTCGGATTCCTCCGGATCGGGCTGGCGCTGGTTGTCTTCGTCCAGCACGGCCTCGCCGCCGGTGGACTCGCACCCGCGCCCACCGCCCGGTACGACCCGGCCGTCATCGCGGTCGACTGCTTCTTCGTCATCAGCGGCTTCCTCATCACCCGCAGCCGCCTGACGATCAGGTCGACCCGCCGGTTCCTGGTGCACCGATTCCTACATGTCCTGCCCGGGTTCTAGATGTGCCTCGTCGTCGTCGCGATGGTCATCGTCCCGCTTGGCTGGCTGCACGAGCATCGGACGCTGGGCCGGCTATCCCGACGCCCGCCCACACGGCCCCTTCGCCTACCTGGCCGCGAACAGCCTGCTGGTGATGAGGTCCTACGACATCCCCGGCACCCCGCGGCACGTGCCCGTCGCCGCGATGCCCGGCGGGCCGGTTGCGTGGGACGGCTCGCTGTGGACGCTGCGCTGGGAGGCGTTGCGCTACCTCGGGATCGCCGCACTCGGCGCGTACGGCCTGCTGCGCCGCCGGCCAGCAGTGGTCGGCGGCCTCGCCGTGGCACTGTGGGCGGCCATCCGGCTGCCGCCGTGGAAGGTCGCCGCCCGCAACGACCTGTCCTACGGCACGTACATCTACTCGGCACCGGTGCAGCAGCCACCCGCCGCCTACGGCCTGCACCCGCACGGTCCGATGCCGTCCTTTCTCGCCAGCGTGGCAGGCACCGCCCTGCTGGCGCTGGCGAGCTGGCGGCTCGCCGAACAGCCGGCACTACGCCTGAAGAACCGTGCCCTGCCCAGGCCGGGCCGGGCGATCCTCGTGCGGGCGCGGCAGCGGCGTCCGGG